>JALDQW010000001.1:1868661-2180105 GCA_031316255.1 Nitrosomonas sp.
TCAGGATCGCGCCTTGAAAGCGCTGCATCTTGGCGTGAATATTCAGCATGAGGGGTACAACCTGTTTGTGCTTGGCCCCACTGGCCTGGGTAAACATACTGTTGTGCGGGAATATCTGGAGGCGTTGTCCAAATCACGGGAAACACCGCCTGACTGGGTTTATGTGAATAATTTTGATAAACCGTCAGAGCCGATTGCAATCAGCCTGACCAGTGAACATGCTTCCATTTTTCGCGATGACATGCATCAACTGGTCGAAGATTTATGCAGCGCCATTCCAAGCGCGTTCGAAACCGATGAATACCATCTGAGACTGCAGGAAATCGATGACGACCTTAAGAAGACGATTGAGTCCGCTTTCGGCACGCTCAACGATGAAGCTGAAGCAAGCAATATGCGGCTGTTACGCACACCGCATGGTTTTGCTTTTGCGCCGGTGAAAAACAATGAAGTCATCAAACCCAAAGAGTTTGAAGCGCTGCCTGAAAAAGAACAGCGGCAGATCGAAGAAACAATCATCGTGCTTGAAGAGAAACTGACCGGTATTTTACGTATGCAGCCGCAGTGGCAGCGAGAAGCCCGGAACAAGATAAAGGAGCTTAATCGCGAGATTGTCATGTTTGCTTCCGGTCATTTGATCGATGAGTTGAAAAACAAATATCATTACCACGATGTCATTCAAGCCTACCTGGAAGCGGTGCAGCAGGATGTTATCAATAACCTGCAGAATTTCCGCCGTGAAGAAGAGCCGGCAGATCACATGCATGTGTCATTGATGAAAATGCCGGCTTTTCGCCGTTATGAAGTGAATATCATCGTTGATCATACCCAGCATGATGGTGGTGTGCCAGTTGTGTTTCTTGATCTGCCCAATTATGCGAATCTGATTGGCGCTGTTGAACACACTGTGAACATGGGTGCGCTGCAGACCGATTTTACATTGATTAAAGCAGGCGCCTTGCATCAGGCCAATGGGGGGTATCTGGTTATTGATGCGCTTAAATTATTGATGCAGCCTTATGCCTGGGAGGGGCTAAAGCGGGCGCTTTTTTCGCATCAGATTAAAATTCAATCACTGGGTCAGATTTATAGTGTCGTCAGTACAGTCAGTCTTGAACCGGAACCTATCCCTTTAAATATCAAGGTTGTTCTGATTGGCGACCGCATGCTTTATTATTTGCTGCATGCATATGATCCCGAATTTAAACAGTTATTCAAGATCGCGGCCGATTTTGACGACCGGATGCATCGCACGGCGGAAAACCAGCATGTGTATGCACAAATGATTGCCGGTTTGCTGCGTCGCAACGAACTGCGGCCTTTTGAGCGTTCTGCGGTGGCGCTTACTATAGAGCATGGTGCGCGGCTGGCGGGTGATGCGGAAAAGCTGTCGATCAATGTCATGGATATTTCCGATTTGTTACGTGAAGCGGATTATTATGCGGGCGAATCGAATCGGCCAGTCGTCCAGCGCGAGGATGTTCAACGTGCAATCGATGCCCAGATCTATCGTGGCGATCGCATACGGGAACTGCTGCAAGAAGCGATTAACCGCGGGATTCTGATGATCGATACCGATGGCGCCAAGGTGGGTCAAATAAACGGATTGGCCGTGATGCAGCTTGGCGATGTCAGTTTTGCGGTGCCTTCGCGTATTACCGCAACAGCGCGCCTCGGTAGTGGAAAAGTAATCGATATCGAACGAGAAACAAAACTTGGCGGTGCAATTCACTCTAAAGGGGTATTCATCCTTTCATCGTTTCTGGCCGAACGTTATGCCAGGGATAATCCCTTGTCACTTTCCGCCAGTCTGGTGTTTGAGCAATCTTATGGCAGAATCGAAGGCGACAGCGCCTCGATGGCGGAACTGTGCAGCCTGCTTTCAGCGTTGTCGGGTTTGCCCATTCGGCAGAGTCTGGCGATGACCGGTTCCGTTAACCAGCGTGGAGAAGCGCAGGCCATTGGCGGTGTGAACGAGAAAATTGAAGGGTTTTTCGATATCTGTAAGTTTCGGGGATTGACCGGAAACCAGGGTGTTCTGATACCGTTGAGTAATGTTAGGCACTTGATGCTGCGTGATGACGTCATCCAGGCCTGTGAAAACGGGCAGTTTGCAATCTATGCATACCGCGCAGTCGATGAGGCGATGGAAGTGTTAACGGATAATTCCGCGGGGCAGATTAATGCCAAGGTCAAGGCCCGGTTACGCGAACTGGAAAAAATACGTCAGAATGTTGCAAAAAACAATAGCTCACCATCCAACGGCGATGAAAAAGATTCAGATTAACCGAATTCTGGTCGCGCTGGATGCAAGTACTGCAAACCGGAATATTCTGCAGGCCGGCATTACCTTGGCTACCCGGTTTAATGCGCGGCTCAATGCCCTGTTTATAGAGGATATTGACCTGCTGCATTTGGCTGAATTGCCATTTGTCCGTGAAGTCGTCTATGGTTCGTCTTCCGGCCGCGCAATCGATGTTGCCGGAATGGAACGCTCAATTCAAACGCAGACGGCGCGTCTGCGTAAACTGGTTGAAGCAATTGCGCAACAGAATCAAATTGAAATTACTTTTGATGTGTTGCGCGGCAACGTCGCCAGTACCCTTTGCGATGCATCCCGTCAGGCAGATCTGCTTGTCATTGGAAAAAATACCCAATTAATGGAAAAGAGTCATAAAATCGGGAATATTACCCGGTCCATTTTATCAACTGCGCGTTGCAATCTGGTTGTATTGCAATATGGTGGCAATATCGAAAGGCCGGTCGTGGTGAATTTTACCGGCAGTGAGGCCAGCCAGCATGCGCTTTCGCTGGCAATTGAACTGGCGCATGAAGACCACAATCAATTAATTGTTTTGCTGCCCGCAGTTGAAGATTCCAAATATCGGCAGCTCAGCGAAACAGTCGGTGAGAGTGTCAATGATCAATCACTAAACGTCAGTCTGATCAGATTGACGAGCAATACAGCGGAACAAATTTTACAGGTTATCCACCAGTTTCAGGGAAGGATACTGCTGCTTGAAAGCGGTAGCACTTTTTTGCCGGCCGCACAAAAGCAGGCGCTGATTACCCAGGCCAATATTCCTGTTATTTTGCTGCATTGATCATCTGTCCGGTTTGAGTCTTCTGGACAGTTTATAGAACACTTAAACAGGTCTTTCTTTCGTGCTTATTTCAATACACTACTCAATTGCTTTAAATGCGCATCCATTCTGCGACGCATTTGTTCGCGACCGATAGGACGCCTGATGCTGCTGCCAAATCCTGTAATTTGGTCGGTAAATGTCTGATTGACATAAAAAACAATAGATCCGTCACGAAAGGGTAAACAGATAATTGTAAGCTGGTTGGAATTATAGGAATGTCCGACGAAAAACTGTCGGGAAAGAATAATTCCACCGCTATCCGCAGCCAGAATAATACGATGGACTAGATTGACAGTGGGGCGGCCATCCAATAAGCGATTAATCAGAAGAAACCGTTCGTCGGCGCCTGCCGGTAGCGAGGTTGGATAATTAAGCCAGAAATGAAAAAGTTTGGGATAATAATTAACCAGAATTTTGTTGTTTATGGCGGCTACCTGTAATTCTCTTGCCGGATCGGTTGTTTTGCCGGCGCCACGATCATAAGATGCAATACCTTGCAAGCCTTTTTGACGATAATCCAGCCATCGTTGCCACAATATTTTGCCGTATGTTTGGGATGCAAGTGGCGCCGGATTGACGTTAGTCGGATCAATAGATTGCAGCGTTTGAAATTCCTGAGCCGATAGATTAAATTGACTGCCCGGTTTTGCCACCAGAAAATTCGACGCCTCTCTGCTGCTCTCAAAGTTAAGCTTCTTGAAGGTATCCATCGTTGCACGCGATGGAATAAAATCCTGCATGGTCACTTCCGTTTCGATGGAAGCCATGCCATTATTTCTGATAAATTCAATTATTTTGTTTGGTGCGGCAGTAATATAAATGACGACTCCAGTGGCTAATTCCTTTTCGTGATTTTCCGCAACATTAAAATAAAGTGTTTTATCCTGGTCCAGACCGGCCAGATTCTGATTTTGAATTCCAAATTGCTGAATTAGGTCCTGTAAATCAGGGGCATTTTCAGCATGCGCGGAAAAGGCGCTGCTCAAAAACAAAATATAAATTGTTTTGCGCCATAAAAGGTGTTTCAGCCACAAGATGCCTGAAATGATACGACTGAGCCTGAACATAAAATCCTACTATTAAGTGCATAAACAAAGAAAATGTCACCTCATTTGCCTTCTATTATTCAGACTGTAATCTTGCATAAAGATGAGGGTTTTGCGAAATGAACTTTACTCAAAAAAAGTTTAAATATCCAGTGAAATTTGCTGATTATTTCTTGAATTTTCTACTGTAAAATCATTGAATGACTGTCAAATTGATAGCCAGCCCTGCAGTCGATACCAGGCCACCGCATCACGTGCTGCTTCACGGATAGGGCGATGGCGCAACCCTAATTCATTGATACTTATTGAGGAATCAAAGAACATGTTACGCCGGGTCAGACGTACGCCAGTTATTGTGGCCATAGGCATTTTGCCGCTGATATAATCAGCCCATAATTCACTGAACAAGGCCGCTGTTAAGGCAATCGGGTAGGGGACCTTCCAGCGTGGCAAGGGTTGACCCGTCTCTTTGCTCAGGATATTCAGCCATTCTGAGAGGAGGAGATTCTCTCCGCCTAAAATATAGCGAATTCCGGTTTTCCCTTTTGTCATCGCCAGCGTCATGCCGGTTGCCACATCTCTTGCATCGATTAGATTGAGTCGGCAATCCAGATAAGCGGGTAGATCGCCTCTGCAAAAAGCCACGGACATGCGGGTCGGGGGTGTCAGAGAGCGGTCTCCCGGCCCAACAGGCAAGGTCGGGCTTGCGACAATAATCGGAGCGCCTTCCTTCACCATACGAAAAACCGATTCTTCTGCATGAAATTTGCTCAGACAATAGGGGCCCAGCATGTCACTGGCTTTGAGGCGAAGATGCTCGGCGGCCACGCCATTGAATTCGCGGGATGCCAGAATACTTTCTGTGCTGGTGTACAAGAGCCGCTCGGCGCCATTATCAAGTGCTGCGCGCATCACATGAATGGTTCCCAGACGATTGATACTGTCGAATTCACGCCGGTTACGACGCCAAAGGTTGGGATCGGCGGCTAAATGATAAACATATTGGCAATTTCTAGTCGCTTTTTGCACTGCCTTCCTGTTGCGTATATCTGCGGATACCAGTTCAATGCATTCTAGCGGCAAATGGTCGACTTTGGCTTCCGGGCGTTCCAAAACCCGGACGGCGTGACCGGCATCAAGTAATTGTGTAACCAGATGGGAACCCAGGAAACCGGCGCCGCCGGTAACCAGTATCAATGTAGAACGCCTTGCGGTAAAGTGTCCGCGAGATACCGTAAATATTTTCGTTGTGGTTTTAAGCCATCACCGACAACTTTTTCCACGAGTGAGAGAATGGCGCGGTTTAATGGACAAGGGAAATCTCCAGCAAGGCGGATAAGATGGCCGGTATAGGCATCAATTTCGGTGCGCCCATGGTTGATCAGAAAATCGGGCGCCATGGAACAATAGGTGCCGCGCAGCGATGGACGAAAAAACATTGCCATCAAAGCCGGTAATCCCGGTGTGCGCAGAATTAATGAAACGGTGTCAGGGTGAAACGGTCCGATACGTGCAAGTGGAATTCTGGCATGACGCAGAATGGCGTAATTTTCAAGTAGCAGCGCAAAAAAAAGCGCTTTGGCAAGCCGGTCGGACAACAACTCGCCGTTATCAACGCCCGCCATTGCCGCTAGTGGAGAGATGGCTGCATTGTACATCAGCTTGGTCGCTTTATATGGCCGGATATCCTCCACACATTTAACGGTAAATAATCTGGCTGCACCCAGTGCTGACGCGAGTGATGCCATATTGCTGCGTTCGTTATCGGTGAGGGGTCTGCGGCTGCCGATATGCAAACTGCCTGGACGCGTTATACGTGTAACAGGACGGTCGCGTTGGCACTCCGATACAAAAGAAGCGATGCCTTCGCACGCGTGGTCGCGTTGTTCGAGTTCCGGATCAAAACCGTTTTGTATCGGTACCAGGAAGGTTGTATCCGGGAGACGGGAAATTACCGCCGGATTATCGTAAGTCTTGGTGCAAAGCAGAACAAAACCTTCCTCAGGCGCAATCCATTCATTATATGTTAGAAAGGGTATTCGCTGCGCTCCCAATCCTGTCACTGTGACGCCATTCTTTTGGCCCTCTGTCACCTTGCCGGGTTGCGTGTCTACCAGAACAACTGAATAATTTTTGCATGCCAGGCTCCAGGCCAGAACCGATCCGATACCGCCAGCTCCGAGAATATGAATGGGTTTGTTGTGTAAGTTAAGCATCTATACGTCCAATAAATTGATCTTGGTCAGCCGCGCACGGAATTCCGGAAAAACTATTGGAACTCAAACCAAAATCCAATTACCTCGGAGATATAGTCTCAGGCTATTATTTATCCTCAATGGGAGATTTGATGAATTGTATACTAGAATATAACAAAACAGAGAGATATTTTATGGTGCGCTTTCATTTGGCTTTCCATAATAATTATAAGTACTTACTGGTTTCAGGCTATGCCTGCCGGGACTGTCATTTTTTGACCGGCTTGAACGTATATCAAATGCACCAACAATGAAACGATACTGCCAATTAGTTTATTGATTAACCGAGGGAAAACGTATTGAAAACATTCCGTTGCCACTGTGGTAATAACCTGCATTTTGAAAATACCCAATGTTTCTCCTGTAATCGTAATGCGGGCTATTTGGCCGAAGAAATGCAATTAAGCGCTCTCGAACCATGTGCGGATGGCGGCTATTTGGCTTTATTCAATAACCAGCGCTATCGTCAATGTAAAAACTATTCCGATTACAATGTGTGCAATTGGATGGTGCCGATTCATGATAATCATGCTTTATGTCTTTCTTGCCGTCTGAATCATATTATTCCGAATCTCAATGAAGCACAGAACCTCACGCTTTGGTATCACGTTGAGCAGGCCAAGCGCCGCTTGTTGTACACATTGTACAGCCTGAATCTGCCGGTGGTGAGCCGGGAGCAAGACCCAGGCAAAGGCATAGGCTTTGAATTTTTGCAAGATGAAGCTGCGCAAGATGAATTCAGTAATGAACTGACGATCAGGCAGAGTATCGCAACCGGACATAACTCGGGCATGATTACCATTAATCTGCTGGAAGCAGAGCACGGCTCACGGCTGGAAATGCGTAATAAAATGAATGAACGATATCGCACGTTGCTTGGACATTTCCGGCACGAGTCGGGTCATTATTATTGGGACTGTTTGATTAACGGTACGGAAAAAATTAACAGTTTCCGCGCGTTATTTGGAGATGAGCGAATCGATTATCAGCAGGCTTTATGTACCTATTACGAACAGGGGCCACCTTCATTCTGGCATGATATATGGATAAGCGCCTACGCCAGTGCCCATGCCTGGGAAGACTGGGCTGAAACCTGGGCGCATTATCTGCATATGGTCGATACCGTGGAAACAGCGCATGATTTTGGATTCAGAATTCACGGTCACGATGTCTCGCCGCCGCCCACTGATAATAGCCAGATGGCAAACGGCTATGCTGCGCCAGCCTCGTTTGATGAACTGTTTGATGATTGGTGCAGGCTAACTGTGGCTTTAAATGCGCTTAACCGTAGTATGGGTATGGAGGATGCTTATCCATTTGTCATCTCCGATAGTTCATTAAACAAGCTTCGTTACGTCCATCAAATTGTGTCTGAAGTCAGTCATCCGACACGGTCTGTTTGACTTCCCAATCGAATCTCGGTAAACGGCTTAGGGCTCGATGCATGCCCGTATGCCATTGTTTCTGCATCGATTTGTACATCGGTGAGTTGAGTGTCAGTTTTTGGTGATAAGGTTTTTCAATACTGTCGCGGGTATGAATTGCCAACTCTATTGGCGGACCCACGGAAATGTTGCTGCGAATGGTGGATTCGAGAGATACCAGCGCGCAACGCGCAGCGTCTTCCAATGAAGTGGCGGGGGTGATGATTCGATCCAGAATGGGCTTGCCGTACTTGTTTTCGCCGATTTGCAAATACGGTGTTTCCGGTGAGGCGCTGATATAATTGCCCTGTGGATAGATAAGATAAATTTCCGGCGGTTGTCCTGCGATTTGTCCCCCCAGAATAAAACTGGCTTCAGCACCGCCGCTTTTTTCCAGCGCATCGGCATGTTGGCGCTGTTCTTCCTGGCTCAGTTGACCGACATAGTGAGCGACTTGATGCAAATACTTGCCTTTACGCAGATTCATTTTGATATCGGGTTCTGCAAGATCGGCCCGGATATTATTGATCACCGCTTGTGAAGTGGCCAGATTGCCGGCTGTCAACAAAATACAGATGCGCTCATCGGGCCAGACAAAGGTATGCATCTTGCTGTAAGTCGTTACATAATCAACGCCGGCGTTGGTTCTGGAATCGGAAGCGAACACCAAGCCTTTGTTAACACTAATAGCGAGACAGTAAGTCATATGATGGCTGCAAAAGGTAAGTAGCGTAAGTAGCGCAAGTAGCTAAACGCCTGTGGGAATAATTTTCCATGATAAAATCGAGCCATTATAGTGATTTGTGTTTAACTTTGAAATCAAGTTATAAAAATTTTGTCCCGAGAGCCAAGAAAGGAACGTCATGACTATTCGCTGGGGAAGCTATAAGGTAAAAAACCTTTATGACGAGCTGTTGCGCGCCAGCGGGCGTCCACGTCCGGCCGCACAGGCATTGTGCAATTATTTGCGATCCTTGAAGGATGTGGAAATTGAGGAATACAAGGTTGCTGCAGAATCGGCTATCCACGTCATGGGGATTACATTCACGGTTTATAGCGAGGAAGAAGGCTCTATCGATCGTGCCTGGCCTTTTGATATTATTCCGCGCATTATCGACAAAAAGGAATGGTTGACAGTAGAGGCGGGACTTAAGCAGCGCGTTCAAGCGCTCAATCTGTTTATTGATGACTTGTATCATGAACAGCGTATTGTCAAGGACGGTATTTTTCCGGCGGAGTTATTGGAAGACTCCAAAAACTTTCGCCCGGAATGTGTCGGAGTCAGCCCGCCGCTGGGAATCTGGGCGCATATTTGTGGTTCCGATCTGGTTCGCGATAAGGATGGCACATTTTATGTGCTGGAAGACAATTTGCGCGTGCCTTCGGGCGTTTCCTATATGCTCGAGAACCGGCTGGTGATGAAACGGTTGTTTTCTGAAATGTTTGAGCAGTACGCTATTCTGCCGGTTGACGATTATCCATCGCAACTGTACGACACACTGGCTGCTTTGTCGCCACGGCAGGGAGACCAGCCGGAAATCGTGGTATTGACGCCCGGTATTTATAACTCGGCCTATTTCGAACATGCTTATCTCGCGCAGCAGATGGGCGCCGAACTGGTTGAAGGCAGTGATCTTATCGTTGATAAAAACAATATCGTCTATATGCGCACGATTGAAGGACTGACGCGTGTCGATGTCATCTATCGCCGCATTGACGATTTGTTCCTGGATCCAGAGGCGTTTAACCCGGAATCCATGTTGGGTGTGCCTGGGTTGATGCGCGCCTGGAAATCGGGGAAAGTGGCGCTGGCCAACGCACCTGGTGCAGGGGTTGCGGATGATAAAGTGGTGTATGCTTTTGTTCCGGAAATTATCAAGTATTATCTTGACCAGGACGCCATCCTGCCCAATGTGCCAACCTATAAGTGTATCGACAAACAGGACCGTCAGTACGTGGTAGACCATATCCATGAGATGGTTGTGAAACCGGCCAATGAATCCGGCGGTTATGGCATGCTTATCGGGCCGCAGGCCAGCAAGGATGAGCGTGAAAAGTTTGTACGCCTGATCAGGCGCGATCCGCGTAATTATGTGGCGCAACCGATGCTGACGCTGTCCACTGCGCCGACCTTGATCGATAATCACGTTGAGCCGCGCCATCTGGATCTGCGCCCTTTCATTCTGAGTGGAGAACAAACCAATGTAACCACTGGTGGCTTGACGCGTGTGGCCTTGCGCAAAGGCTCCACGGTAGTTAATTCCTCGCAGGGTGGCGGCAGCAAGGATACCTGGATTGTGGACATGGAGGCGACATGAGCATGCTTTCGCGCGTTGCCAATCGGATTTACTGGATGGCCCGTTATCTGGAGCGAGCCGAGAATACGGCCCGTTTGATTAATGTCAATACGCATTTGCTGCTCGATTTGCCCAAAAAGATACGGTTGGGCTGGGAACCGATTCTGGATATAACGAGCCGGCGTGATTATTTTTATGATTTGTACGAAGAGGCGGATGAACGCAGTGTGATTCGTTTTATGGTATCGGATACCCGCAATCCGGATTCGATTCTCAGTTCGTTGAATTTGGCGCGCGAGAACACACGGACTATCCGTGACATTATCCCGCGCGAAGCGTGGGAACAGGTCAATTCACTACATCTGAATACCAAGTCCAATGCGCGAAGCGTGATGACACAACGTCATCGCTATGATTATTTGCGTTCCGTTATTTTAGGTGTGCAGACGATCAGCGGCATGCTGGCGGGTACTATGACGCATGATGAAGGCTATGATTTTCTGCGTATGGGTCGTAACCTCGAACGTGCGGACATGACCACGCGTATCATCGATGTGCGTTCTGCTACCCTGTTGCCGGACATGCCTGAAGATCTGACGCCATTCGAAAATTTACAGTGGGTGAGTGTGCTCAAGTCATTGACTGCCTACCAGATGTATCGCCGTGAAATGCGTCAGCGTATACGAAGAGCGGATGTTCTGAAATTCTTGTTGCAACAAGAAAATTTTCCACGGTCGTTTTATCATACCTTGTGCCAGGTAAGTGACTGCCTCAACAGTCTGCCCCGTAATGAGAAAGCGTTGCAGATACTGACAAAACTGCAAAAAAAATTGCTGCAAGCCAGGCTGCAGGAATTTGATCAGCAAAAGTTGCATGCGTTTATTGACGAACTTCAGCTTGGCGTAATTAAAATCAACGATTCAATCAGTAAGAATTATTTCTAATCCCGGTAACTTCCGTACTTAACGCTTAGGTTGGGTTGCACCGGATCTTGGTCGGCACGGATTACCGTATCAATATTCTCAGGCTTATCAGATCATGTGTAATAAGCCTTGGCGGACATTATTTGCGCCGCGATTAAACAACAGGATAAAAAATGACAGAGCAGGACATAACACCCGTTGAAACCTCAGGTCTTTCATTGGATCAGGTTTTCCTGCTGCTTGAGCAGCAGGAAACCGATCAATTAAAAGTTTTATTGGAGCAAACGCATCCTGGGCAATTGGCCGATATTCTGGAAGCCATGCCGCCCAAAAAGCGGGAGCAATTATGGGAACTGATTCCGGAATCTCTGGAAGCTGAAATCCTGTCATTGCTTCACGATGAAGCCAGAAACAGCCTGATTGTCAGAATGGAACCGGAAGAGCTGGTCGCCGCTGCCGAACATATGGACGTCAACGATCTGGCGTATATGATCGAGGAATTTCCGGATCACATCAGACAATCCATCGAAGAAAAATTGCCCGATGACATTCTGGAGCACCTGGAAACCAATCTTTCATTTGAGGAAGGGACAGCGGGCCGTTTAATGAGTCAGGATGTCATCACGGTCAGAAACGACGTTACCCTCGAAGTAGTGCTGCGCTATTTGCAACTGCACGAAGAACTCCCGGATTATACCGATGGTTTGATGGTGATTGATCGCCAGGGTTTTTACCAGGGTAAGCTGCTGCTCAACAAAGTGCTGACCTCGGACAAGGAGATGCTGGTTAAAGATGTCATGGATACGCAACACCAGGCTATCCTGGCAACGGACGACGAGCATGAAGTGACGCTTTTTTTCGAGAAATTTCATTTGGTTTCGGCGGCGGTTGTGGATGAAGACAATCGTCTGCTCGGACGGATCACTATGGATGACGTGATTGATATTTTGCGTGCCGAAGCCGATCGTACTTTGTTGGGGCGCGATGGCCTGGACGAAGAGGAAGATTTGTTTGCGCCCGTTATTAGCAGCGCCAAACGCCGAACCGTGTGGCTTGGCATTAATCTGATAACAGCATTTCTGGCAGCCTGGGTTATTGGCATGTATACCGATACGCTCGATAAAATTGTTGCACTGGCTGTTTTGATGCCGATAGTGGCAAGCATGGGTGGAATTGCCGGCAGCCAGACATTGACATTAACCATCAGAGGGCTTGCGCTCGATCAGATTACCAGTGGTAACCGTTTCTGGCTGGCGCGCAAGGAAGTCCTGATCGGCATTCTGAACGGTGTGTTATGGGCAGTTGTGATTGCGTTGTTGTCCTGGCTTTGGTTTAAGGATATCGGCATCAGTATGGTCATTGCGGCTGCCATTGTTATTAATCTGGTGGCAGCGGCAGCATCGGGCATTGCCATTCCATTGATACTGCAACGAATAAACATAGATCCTGCACTTTCCGGTGCGGTTATCCTAACCACCGTTACGGATGTGGTCGGCTTTATGAGTTTCCTGGGGCTGGCCACCTATTATCTGCTGTGACGCACAAGAAAACCGTGAAGTGTGCGGAAACAGGTGTTCACAGGACGCTCTCCAGTATTGCGGCATTCTGAGAAGAAAAAAATTTTTTTAATCAAACATTGAAAATGAGTAAAATTGCCAGTTTTTGAGGTGCACTGCGTGACTGGAAATCGGCACACAAACGTTTGGAATTAAGAAAACGTTACCGGGCGCACAACTTTTTTTTCCGTACACGGCATACAAATTTTTTCTTCCCGAACAGAGGGTTATCATGCACGAAGAAACACAGATGCACGGCCTGAAAGCCAAAGGACTCAAAAAAGGATCCGTATCCAACTGGGCTGCGGTCACAATAGGTCTGGCAGCCACCGCGCCGGCATATTCATTGGCCGGTGCATTGGGTTACGGTGCTGCGGGAAGCGGTTATCAGTTGCCGATCGTATTTATTTTGTCTGTCATTCCAATGTTTTTCGTGGCATTGTCTTATAAACATCTGACGACTGCCGCGCCGGATGCGGGAACCATTTTCACCTGGGGAACAAAAGCGATAGGGCCGCGTATCGGCTGGTTTGGCGGGTGGGCGCTGTTACTGGGCAGCGTACTGGCCGGTGTTGCCGCGACTCAGATCACGGTCATCTCCGTTGCGGTTATCTTTGGCATGGATGAAACGCCGCCCTGGTTTCATATCGTCGTTGCGGTGCTGTTCATTTTCAGCACAACCTATCTTACCGCGCTCGGGGCCAGGGAATCTTCGCGCACAACCATGATTCTGACAATTGCGCAGTACAGTATTCTTATTCTGCTGGCGGGTATACTTTATATGCGCGTTTTTCAGGGCGAAGCCGTCAGTACGGCGGAACCATTTTCATGGGAATGGTTTAATCCATTGGCAATTCCATCATTCGATGTTTTTCTCAAGGGTTTCATGATTGCGTTGTTTATATTCTGGGGATTTGATGCTTCGCTGGCCATGTCTGAAGAAACGGAAGGCGATTCCGAACAGGCCGGGCGCAGCGGAATTATTGCAATGAGTATAACAATTTTCACCTATGTGGTTTTTTCCATCGCTGCATTGGCTTACGCCGGTATTGACGTGAATCATGAATCCAGCCTGACACATTCCAGGAATATTGATTCGAGTATTACGACACTGGCGACAGAAATTATCGGGGCGCAAGGCGCAATGGTTGCGGCAGTGATTATTTGCGTCTCGGCTTTTTCGGCGACCATGTCCACGATCATGCCTTCAGCCCGCATCGCATTGGCAATGGCGACTTACAGAGCCCTTCCAAGTCCGTTTGCCCAGGTCAATTCAGTGACCAGAACGCCAAAATTCACCACCTGGACAATCGGCCTGATGACACTTGTCATATATACGACATTGAGCCTGTTGAGTGAATCGATCGTGGAAGACACAATTCTAAGCGTCAGTATTGCAGTTTGCACGTTTTATACTGTGGCGGCATTGTCCTGTGCGCTTTATTTTCATCGTACCGCCTTTAATCATTGGCGTACCGCGCTATCTCAGGTTGTTTTCCCAGCCTTCGCTGCAATTGTTCTGATTGCGGTCGCAATACTGCAGGCATGGAACATGATGGATCCGGACTACGGTTCCAGTGGATCCATCGCGGGTGTTGGTGCCGTTTTCATGATCGGTGTGGTTTCTTTGCTTTTCGGTGTCGTGTTAATGGCGCTGTGGAATCTGCGCGCGCCGAGCTTTTTCCGGGGCGAAACACTGCCGCTGGAAAGAGCGCATATGGTAATGGACACTCTGGATAAAATCCGGGCGAATAAAGCAGGCGAATAAAGCACACTGCTAAAAATCCAAATCTGCGAGCATTCGCATCGCCGTTTACTTGCCGGTTTTTCAGATCAATTAACTGTGATTTTATTCACAGCATTCTTCCTGTATTGCCTCTAAAGTAGCAGTCATTGGGTGTGGATATGGATGCAGGTTATTTTACCCGCCATATTTTCTAACACGTGCTGCGAAGTCAGGGATTTTGTTTGAAAGCTGATTGGGTAGTGGAATAAATCGAAATGATAGCTTCGAAGAGGATGCTGGTGATATGAATGTATCGGATGCTTATATTGGTGAAATTGGATATGCAGTCGGCAGTGAACATTGCCATGTATCCGATACCGTTGCAGAAGGTTTGACTTTCTCGGATGAGCAGCTGTTAACCGATTCGGGTTTTCTCTATCACTTTCGTGCGGGCGAAAATCAAACGGCATACGATCTGGCTCGGGACGCTGTCGATGACTTATGCACCAGTGAAGGCAAGGATATCAGCAAGGTTGATGGTGTGCTTTATGCAACTTGTCTGACATGTAACGGTAATTTGGGGGCATGGGATTCTTTTACAGAAACCAAAGATGTTAAGCATTTAATGGATTTTCCTGTAAGTCATCTGCAAGCGGATTTCAACATTGAGAATTCCTTCTTGATGGGGCTGAATCAAACGGCCTGTACCAGCCTGTTAGGGGCATTGCGTGTCGGCAAATCCTTGTTGACCGGCGGTCCTCATTTAAATGAATTGCTCTGTCTGACTTCTGATCGTTTTCCACCCGGTGCAGCCTATGAACAGACTTACAACCTGATCTCCGATGGTGCGGCAGCATGTGTTTTAAGCCGCAAGCCCGGACGTTTCAAGCTGCTTGATTGCCACCACCTGAGCAATGGCGCCATGGCTCAGGCCAATGACGATGAAACTGCAGGATTTTATTTTAACTATACCTATCGGGTTCTGAATGAAATTCTGACCCGTAACCGGCTTTCGCTGGATGCTGTCGACTGGATTGTGCCTCAAAACACAAACATAAAAGCCTGGGAAGTGCTGGCCAGTATTTTACGAATCGATTATGCAAAGGTGTTGACGCCCACACGGGATCAGATAGGCCACTGTATCAGTGGCGACAATCTGATTAATCTCAGGGTGGCGGATGATAAAAAGCAGTTCAAGCCAGGCGACAAAATTTTATTACCCATGGCCGGCTTTGGACTTAACTGGTCATGTGTGTTATTGGAAAAGGTATAACGTTATGGATCATGTTTTAACACTGACACGAAAACTGAGCACTGCATCTGTTAAGCGTTACAGTAATCCGTATGCCGAGTTTGAATGGCCGGATCATATTGATGAGAGCGAATGGTTGTTTTCTCCCGAGTTGTCGTCACTTGCTGGAACCGACGTTTTTGACAGCCTGAACGAGGTTCAGTTGAGAAAGCTCTGCTTCTGGGAGCTGATCAATTTTTTCAGCCTGAATATTCATGGCGAAAAAGCCCTGTTGCAAGGTTTGACAAAACGTTTATACAGCGACTGGCCGGCGGAAATATCCGATTACTTGCACCATTTTGTGGGTGAAGAAAACAAGCACATGACGCTGTTCGGTACTTTTTGTAATCGATATGCAAAAAAAGTGTATCCATCCAAAAATTACCAGATTCCCGGCAACTTCAGTCAAGGCGAAGAGGATTTTCTGTTCTTTGTCCGGGTGGTGATCTTCGAGGAATTGGTGGATTACTACAATTTATCCATGTCCAGGGACGAACGTTTGCATCCATTGTCACGGGCGATAAATGGTTATCACCATAATGACGAAAGCAGACATCTGGCTTTTGGCCGCAAAATCACAAAACACATCTTCGATACGTATAGCCCTCAATGGAGTGAAGAGACACTGGCGAATATTCGTCGTTATCTGGCTGATTACATCGTGGCGACCTGGAAAGAATATTACAACCCCTGGGTTTATAAAGATGCCCAGATTAATGATGCCTATGAAGTGTATCAAATGGCCTGGGATCATGAAGCGCAACGTGCATTGCGTAAAATGGTTTCCAGAAAATGTCTGGAATTTTTAACCCATAGTGGAATTTTGAAGGAAGAACCGCAGCTATGAACCATGAACATCCAATAAAAGATGAGCTTTGCCGATGGATCGCCGCGCATAGTGCTGTTTTTAGTGAAGATGCGGTGCCAAGCAACATGGCCATTATTGAAAAACGCATTATTACTTCGGTGCAATTGATGGACCTGATTCTGTACCTGGAACATTTAAAAGGGGAGCCGATCAATCCAGCGCAGATCAAGCCCGGGGCTTTTGCAAGCGTTGATTCCATCTACCAGCATTTCTTTTGCGAGGCGGTGTCCCGTGCTTAAACCCGATGAGGCCAGCTGGTCTAACACTGTTAACGAGGAACAATCGCGACTGTATCGTGAAGTTCCACATCACGTTTTCGGCCAGATTGCCTTAAATGCAGGGTTGTTACGGGCTTATCAGCAACTGGATACCGCATTCCTGAAACTTGCCGCGGACTTGAAAGCGCAGGAATATCAATTTTCCAGTTTTATAAAGGCGGAATATCTCAGGAAACTGGATTATCTTCATTCGTTTCCACAACATGCGACTTTTCCGCAAGTATTGTGCTGTGATGACCATAATTACCACCAGTTTCGTAAAGGCGAGATCGTCAGCAGCAATGACAGAATAAATGTCACCGAAATGGATTTGCCCGAAGCCATTTTAACCCCGGCAGCGTGCTATCACTTTTATATCCATTTTCAGAACAGCGCATTCACCCGGTCACAGGTGTTCACCACAAAAAATACCTGTTATCGAAATGAAACCGAATATACGCCATTGGAGCGCCAGTGGAGTTTCAGCATGCGGGAGATTGTCTGCATCGGTCACGAGGTTCATGTGAAAAAATTTGTCGATGACATGACAACGCGGTTGTCCGCACTGTTTCACAAATTGCCTTTTGACCTGGAATGGAAAGTGGCAACCGATCCGTTTTTTAATCCAAGTAATAACCCCAAGCATTTAATGCAGAAATTACAGCCCAGCAAATATGAAATAGTGTTCGATAACCGGCTGGCAATCGGTTCAAGCAATTTTCATCGCAGTTATTTTGGCGAAACATTCAATATTACGATCGATAACGGTTACGTATATTCCGCCTGCATTGCATTTGGTATAGAGCGCTGGTTGGCCGCGTTTATGTCGCATTTTGGGCCGAACTGCGACAACTGGCCTATGCATTTAATGGAGCATATCTGATGTCCGAATTTATTCTGATTACCGGAGCAGATGGTTATTTTGGCAACCTGCTGGTTAGAAACTATTTAGACCGGACGGACAAGAAATTAAAGCTCTGGGTGCGCGCCAGCGGCAACGAGGAATATGAATCAAAATTAGCGCGGCTCGAAAAGGCTTATGGAGCAAACCTTGAACGCATTCAGTTTTATCATGGCGACCTGTCCGAGAATCGGCCATTCCGGGAAGTGGGCCGCGAAAGCATCACTGGCATCGTTCATACGGCGGCGATCACCCGATTCAATGTGGAAGAAGACCTGGCGAACCGGGTAAATCGCGACGGCGTAAGAAAAGTAGCGGAGTTTGCACGGCAGTGCCCCGATCTCCAGCAATTCGGCTTCGTGAGCACAGTTTACAGTTCCGGGTTAACGAAAGGCATCGTGCCTGAAACATCCGTAAAACCGGAAGGCCGGTTCGCCAACCATTATGAACGCAGCAAATGGGAAGCGGAGCATATCATTCAAACAGAGTTTGCCGATTTGCCATGGAATATTTATCGTGCGGCGACGATCATCGCCGACAACGAAAGCGGCGAGGTGGTTCAATTTAACGTTTTCCATAACACCATGCGCCTGTTTTTTCACGGGTTGATTTCCTTGATGCCGGGTGAGCGCGATATTCCCATTTATCTGACCACCGGGAAATCCACGGCAAGCGCCATATTCCATTTGATGGAAGAGAAATTCACGTCGCATGAAATTTATAACATTTGCTATGACCGGCAAAATGCGCTGACTCTGGGCGAGCTGGTTGACAGGGTTTTTAGCAACTTTCAGAGCAGCGCGGAATTCCGGAAAAAGCGCATCATGCAACCGCTGTTTACAGACCTTGAAGCGTTTGAGTCTTTGGCCTCGGTACTGACGGGTGTCAGTGGCATGGTGGTCAAACAGGCGCTGGACAGCATCCGGCCTTTTTCGAAACAACTGTATATCGAAAAAAATATCAGCAACGGGAATTTGCTTAAACACTATCCGGAATATCCTTCGCCCGATATGGCGGTTTTGCTGGATAAGGTCATTCAATTTTTAATGCGCGAGAAATGGGGAATCAATACCGGATTGCAAACGCAGGGCGGCTTGAGCGCACGCGTTTGATATTTTCAAAGGCGCTGAATGCCGGTATTGACCTTGTGATCGAGGAGCAAATAAGTCCTGCGGCGAGTAAAAAACTAAGCCGCCGGGTGCTGGGAACGTTGATCAATCGGTGTCCTGGTCTGAAACAGGAAGATGCAACCCGGATCGTTATGCCGCATGCCCGCTACTCGCTGACGCATTGTTTGAATACCGTGGCTGCTGTGGCCAATCCATTCAAGCATGCGCTGGGTATCGGTATCGACTTGGAATATGGAAGATCTATGGATCCGCGAGCGGCCAGGTTTTTTCTGACGCACAAGGAACAACGGATTGTCGACACGCTTGACACTGTTCAGCGGCAATTGTTGCGTTTATGGACGGTAAAGGAAGCCATTTACAAGGCGGATTTGAACAATCACTGTAATTTTTGGTTTTTTGATTATGAAACACAAAATCCTGGGGCATTGACGGGTATTGCAACCAAAGTGAACTGCCCGGGCAAAAAAAAGTTTCGCTACGCATCCATGCCATACCAGGATGGATTCCTAACTATAGCCATAGCCATATGAGGTCATGAGATGGACACATTGAAAGAACAGGATCGATGGATGATGAGTTTTTACCGGTATTCAGAAATCAATGGCGCCCTGTTTTTCGGAAAAATTGCGGCGATGTTGCCGCCGGGTCCGATACAGACCGATCTCAACAAGCACTTTGCCGATGAAAGCATGCATAGCTGGTATTGGACCAAGGCAATGGAAGCGCTCGATTATAAACCGATCAAAATTAGAAACGCTTATCAGGATGCATACCTTGAAGCCGGCGGTTTGCCCGTGAACATGATGGAAATACTGGCGCTGACGAACGTGTTTGAGAAACGGGTTTTAAAGCAATATTTTCATCACATGAAACTGCCCGGTATTCACCCGGTAATCAAAGATACAATCGAGCTGATTGCCGAAGATGAAAAATGGCACATCCAGTGGATTAACAAGGCATTGGACGACATGAGAGAAAAATACGGTGCAGATAAGGTCAATCGTAAAATCCAGCACTATAAAAATGCTGATGAAGAAATCTACAGGAATTTTGTGATTGAAAATCAGCAACGCCTGGACTATGTCATGCACAAAAGTGCCTCACGAATCTGATAAGGGAACACGTTATGCACATCGATGAAATCAAGCAAAAAATCGCAACGCTGACCAGGCTGTCCATAGACAGCATTAGCGATGACAAGGAGATAAGCGATCTGGTTTCAGATTCCTTTATGCTGGTGGAATTGTTTCTCTCGATACAGGAGCAGTTTCAGATCGAGTTGGATCAGGAGGATCTGGAACACGTCATTACAGTGCGTCAGTTGTTGACGCTGATTCAGGAAAAGCTGGCGCAGGCGGACAAGCTGCAATGTGCAGCGGATTGAATTTAATCAGGCATATAACAGGAGGAATACATGGAAAAAGCTGCATTCATTTTATTGGGATTGAATTTCTTATATGTGGGATTGCTGCCCAAGATTTTTTTTCGTGAAGACGGCAAGTTTACGCCGATGTGGTTTGTGACTGCGGCGCCATGGGGCATTGCGCCGGTCTTGTTCATCGCCGTGTACTTCGATGTGCTGGCACCGTTCATCGATACCGCGTCCGTTGTTTACACGATTATGGCGGCAACCGGTACAGTGTTTTGCTGTGTCTCCATTGCAATAATTTCCATGACCATCGGTACGCACCGGGTGCCTTTGGCGCTCTGGCACCAGGAACACGATAACGACAAGCCGCAAAATATTGTTACCTGGGGAAGTTATAAGTATATTCGCCATCCTTTTTATAGTGCTTTTATTATTGCGTTTATCGGCGCCGTGCTCATTGTGCCGCACTGGTCGATTGTTGCACTGGGCCTGTATACGTTTTTGATCCTGAACTATACCGCCAGCAAGGAAGAAAAAAGGCTGTCCGCGGAAGGTGATGGATTCGGTGCGCAATATACTGAATACGTGAAACACACAGGGCGCTTTTTTCCAAAATTATCCGGAGAGTGCGGCATAAAAATGAAATTGAAGGAGAATCAATAATTCCACCGGCAGGGGTTGTTGCTTATCTCAGGAAAACGATGATTCTGTGTTGGAAAAAAGCGTGCAAAGGCAAACAATATGCGAGTAATCAAATCAATTGCAGAAACCGGCCATAACAGGCTCCCGGCGCAATACCCGCAATACGGTCAGACCGACATGGACACACATTTTCATTCGTTGGTCGACATTTTGATGGAGCATGCCAATACGCAAGGGTATGAGACGGCTTATGTACATTGGTCGCCCAACCAGGAAATTCAACAGCACATCAGTTTTCAGCAATTGCATCATGGCGCGCAAGCCATTGCTTCGGCGCTGCAGCAGCAATTGCCCGCCGGATCAAGAGTGGTTCTGGCTTTTCCAACGGGGATCGACTTTATTACAGCATTTATGGGGTGTTTGTATGCAGGCATGATTGCTGTTCCGGTTTATCCGCCGTTTGCCCAAAAAGAATGGCCGAGGTTTGCCAATATTGCTCAGGATTGCGGCGCAGCACTGATATGCACGCGTTCCGAACGGATGGAGGCGATGAATGACGGCTGCAGGCAGTATCGGTTGCTACAGCATATACCCTGTCTTGCAGTTGACATGCTTTACAGCAACGCTGCGCATGTATGGAACAAACCGGCGATCAAGCAGAACGACATCGCATTTTTACAATATACATCGGGTACGACCGGCGATCCAAAGGGTGTCATGGTGACGCATGGAAATATTATGGCGAACCAGGCCATGATCACCGAGATATTCCGGCATACGACCGACTCAATCGTTGCCGGGTGGCTGCCCATGTATCATGACATGGGCTTGATCGGCACTGTTCTAAATCCGCTTTATGTCGGTTTCAAATCGGTATTGATGGAGCCTATTGTTTTCTTGCGCCAACCGTCCCGCTGGTTAAAGGCAATCTCGGATTATCGGGTAACCACTAGCGGCGCGCCCAATTTTGCCTATGACTATTGTGTGGATAGAATCAACGACCGGGAAAAATCCGCTCTGGATTTGAGTTCCTGGACCGTCGCGTTCAGCGGCGCGGAAAAAGTCCAGATGCGCACAATCGAAAATTTTAGCCGCGCTTTCAGCGCATGCGGTTTTCGCAGAGAATCTT
Organism: Nitrosomonas sp.; assembly: GCA_031316255.1. Classification (NCBI taxonomy): domain Bacteria; kingdom Pseudomonadati; phylum Pseudomonadota; class Betaproteobacteria; order Nitrosomonadales; family Nitrosomonadaceae; genus Nitrosomonas; species Nitrosomonas sp. The sequence goes on from JALDQW010000001.1 coordinate 1,890,622, forward strand.
TTCTACCGTGTTACGGGCTGGCGGAGGCAACTTTGTTTGTCACGGGAAAACCCGCCGGGCAGCCCGTGACATCAATCAAAATCGATAAAAACAAGCTGGCAGTCAACGCAATCAACGAACCGCAACAGGATGAAGATGCCATTCAGATTACCAGTTGCGGGGTTGGCGCGCACAGTCAGGTGATCATCGTCGATCCGGACAGTAAGCAGCCATGCCCGCCATCCAGGGTCGGCGAGATCTGGTTGGCAGGCCCCCATGTAACCAAAGGCTATTTTAATAAGCGGGGGATTACCGGTCAGATTTTCAATGCACGGATCACGCACGGCAACGGCGATGCCTATCTTCGTACCGGCGATCTTGGTTTTATCAGGAATGGCGAGCTTTATGTGACTGGCCGCATTAAAGAAATGATTATTATCCGGGGTAAAAATTATTATCCGCAGGACATCGAACAGATAGCCCAGATCAATAATGCTGTGTTAAGAACCGGCGCGGGCGCAGCATTTGGCATAGAACTGGCAAATGAAGAAAAAGTGGTATTGGTACAGGAAATTAACAAGAAGTTTCTCAGGGATTTTGATTCCGGGCTGGTTTATGCGGACATCCGGGAAAATCTCATGTCCGGGTTGAAACTGGATATTCATGAGATTGTACTGGTTCGGCAAGGTACTATTCCAGTGACCACAAGCGGCAAAATAAGCCGCCGGACAGTCAGGGAATGCTATCTGGCCGATCGGCTTGACGCTGTGGTGGATCGGGAGTTGTCTTGTAACGCTTTGGCACTCTGTTAGTCAATCCACGGATTGGCGATTTTATCAATATGGCTTTCTAATAAAAGAATTCTCATTATGTTTACTCATTTTAAACAAGACGCACTCAAGTATTGCTTCGTTCTTTTTTATACCTGTTTGCTTTTGGCGAGCACCGGCCTGGTGAGCTGGCAACTCAATAACAGCATGGAAGTCTGGTTTTATGAAAAAGACCCGAAACGGATCGTTCATAGAGCAGCAATGGATGAAATGGGAGAATGGGACTGGCTGGCTGTCGTTCTGGATACCCGGGTTCAGATTTACGATCATCGGTTTTTAAATGAATTAAAAACGCTGAACGACCGGATATCGACACTGGACCATGTCAGAAAAGTGATTTCGATTGCAAATGCCCGGGGAACATTTAACGACAGCGACGGCCTGGAATACCGTGTTTTATACAACGGCGATCAATCCGGAAGCGACGGCATCGATGAGGAATTCAGGGAAAAATTATCGGGAAACCCTGTATTTGTCAATTCGCTCTTTAGAGAACAGCAGGACTACAAAACCGTTATCTTGATTCAGGACGATAATGCCTTTGACGATGGCGGCCCTGTCCGCGTTAAACTCGTCAACGAAGTCAACGCGATCATGGATGATGCGCAGCTTGTTGAACAGTACTGGGTGGTCGGCACGACACCTTTAAATGCCGCATTGAATACCTTCTCGCTCAGGGATGTTTATATTTTTTATCCATTGGTGTTCGGGATTTGCATCGTTTTTGGATGGTGGGTGTTTGGTAACTGGCGCGATCTGCTCGTGTCGCTCAGTATTATCTCGGCTGTTGTGTCCACCATTGTTTCGAGTATGGTTTATACCGGTTATACGCTGAACATGGTAACCATAATGCTGCCGGCCATTCTGACGTCGCTATCCATGGCCAATGTCGTTCATATCATTACGCATTTCCATAAACTGCGCGCGGCTAATCCGGACTGTTCGCTCACTGAAATCGCCGTGCTGGTCAGAAAAGAACTCTGGGCGCCTTGTTTTGGTTCTGCGCTTACGACCAGTATCGGTTTTGTTTCATTGGCGTTTGTCGGGATCGTGCCGGTGATACAACTCGGTATCTTCGGCGCCATAGGTATTTTGCTGGGTTTCTTGCTCACAATATTTGTAGCGCCACTGTTGCTGGCGTTCTTGTGGCGCAACATCCCGTATGCATGCACGGCCAGGCCCCGTTCCTTTAATACCTATGCCGGCAGCGTTCTGGCAAAAATTTCCACCGCGGTTGTCATTCATCATAAGCGGGTTATTGTTCTGTTCGGCGTTGTGACCATCGGCGCATTATCGGGGTTCCACGTGCTAAAGGCGGATACAAGTTATTTGCAGATGTTCAAGGCGAATACGGAAATCCGGAATGCCTACGACAGGGTGGAAGAATCGGGTTTTTCAACCACAAATTTCCGGATTTTCCTGGAAATGGATGAAGGTCTGGAAGATCCGGACACGTTTCTGGCGCTAAATAAACTGCAAAACGAGATCAATACATTGCCGGAAGTCATTAAAACAGTGAGTCCTATCGACGCCTTGAAAGAAATCGACCGGGCGATAATCGATGCGGAAAAATGGAGCAGCGATAATTATCTGAATTATGACAGACAGACATACGCCCAATTACTGTTCGTTGGTGAATTGAGTAATAATGACGACCTGAGGGATCTCATCCTGCACGATAACAAAACAGCGCAGATATTTATCTTTACCCATTATTTATCAAACAGCGAGCTGACAAAACTTGTTGCAGGCATTGAAGCCCTGATCGAACAATACCTGCCCGAAACCGTCAGGGCCGAAGTAACCGGTTTAACGCTGTTATGGGCCACCATGGATCAACATCTTATGGAATCCCAGATTGTCACCATTCTGGTGGTTGCCCTGGGTATTTTCGCAACATTATTTGTTATGACGCGCTCAATGTCGCTCTCATTGATCGGCCTGGCCGTCAGTTTATTGCCGGTTCTGTCCATTATTGGAATCATGGCGTGGTTGGGCATTAAATTGAATATGGGCACAATATTGATTGGCGGCATTGCACTGGGTCTGGCCATAGACGACACCATCCATTTTGTCTGGCATTACATGAATGAGCGCCATCAAGGAACAGGTTTGCAAACAAGCCTGAAAAAGACGATTGAATCGAAAGGGCTGGCGATTGTGATTACTTCAGTGATCGTGGCCGCGGGCTTTTCAATTATGATGTTGTCTCAATTTATACCAACCGTCAATTTTGGTGTGTTCACAACGGCCGCAGTCCTGCTTGCCATGCTTGCGGATATTTTATTGCTGCCGGCGATATTAATACTATTCAGCGCGCATCTAAAAATTCGGCATTTTAAACAAGACAAGGCGGGAACAAAAAACATTGACGCGGCATATAATTGAAATGCAAGGAATATTTTTTGTACGCAACAAGCTGTTGTGACGAGGTATGGATATTTGATGTACTTTAACGGAAGATGCTCGGAATTGATAATCAGGAGTAGACGAATGAACAAGTATAGCTATCAAATTGCCTTGATCCTGGTTTGCTTGATGATTGCAAGCGAGGAATTGGCAGCAAAACAATTATCCGCAGGCGAGATTGTGCACCGCGCGAACCAGGTTTCCTATTATGCGGGTCAGGATGGGCGCGCGAAAGCGGATATGACCATCACCGACGATAAAGGCCGGAAGCGACACCGCCAGATGATATTGCTGCGCAGGGATATTGCCGAAACGGATGAACTGGAAAACAACGCCTACCTCAGCGAACAGCAACTGTATGTCTATTTTACCCACCCCACGGATGTCAACAAAACAGGCTTTCTGGTGTGGAAAAATGTTACCGCGAATGATGAGCGCTGGTTGTATTTGCCGTCGCTGGACTTGGTCAGACGCATAGCGGCCAGCGACAAACGCACCAGTTTTGTCGGTTCCGACTTTTTCTATGAGGATATATCCGGGCGCAATATCAATGACGATCATCACGAACTGATCGATACGACGAACAACTATTACGTCATCAGGAATACGCCGCACGATCCGGCTTCAGTCGAATTCCAGTTCTACACGATGTACATTCATAAAGAGACATTTATACCGGTACAGGTTGAATACTACGATCAAAAAAATGAATTATATCGTCTGGGAAAAACGCTTAAAGTAGAAACCATACAGGGTTACCCGACCATAACGAAAGCCAGTATGGAAAATCTGAAATCGGGCAGCTCAACAATTATGGAATACAGCGATATTCAATACAATATTGACCTGACAAATGAAATATTTTCCGAACGCTATTTACGCAATCCGCCACAAAAATTTCTGTACTGATGGGCGCCTTTAAAAATTCAGAGTTTTAAACAAGACGAGGCCAGTTCTTGTTGATGGCAAAAAATATTGACGCAGCATATGATTGATATGTAAGGAGATATTTTTTGTGAACAACAAAGTATTGTGATGGAACGATGTAAGCAGGCAATCCGCGATGCGGATGCTCGCAAATATGGATTTTTAGAGATGCCCTAATGAAATTTTTATGCCGCCTGATCTGCTTATGCGCGTTCATCAGTTTGCCGGCGTTGGCGCAAGAGCCGGGATTGCCGGCGGGTCTGACGTCAGGCGATGAACCCGGATTGCCCGCCGGGCTGGATTTAAACCATTCGACTATCCAGCCCGCAGCCCCGCCAACCTTGCCGTTCGGTTTGTCGGATCTTGGCGAATCGACAGTATCCGGAAGTGAAATTGGTCGGAATGACAATCGCTTGCTCAGGTCTGTCCAAAGAAAATTGCCTTTTAATTTGTCGGGCTTCTGGGAGGCGCGTGGCGGGTTTCGCGTAACCGGTGACCCAAACGAAAAACAACAGTCGATTACAGAAACACGGTTGCAGTTGCAGGTGCAGAAGTCCTTGCGCAACATTGCATTCAATCTGACAACCGATCTGCTGTATGACAATGTTGCCGATAATCTGCCCGTTCAACTGAATTCCGGCCGCGGTTTTGTCGATCTGCGCGAAGCGAATTTAACATTCTCTCCGCTTGATTTTGTCGATATCAAAGCGGGCAGGCAAATACTGACCTGGGGGACGGGCGATCTGGTTTTTATTAACGATCTGTTTCCGAAGGATTTTAATTCATTCTTTATAGGCCGCGACGAGGTCTATATCAAAGCACCGTCGGATGCGGCGAAATTCTCACTGTTTAGTCAGTGGGCGAATCTGGACATTGTATATACCCCGCAATTCGATGCCGACCGTTTTATTGACGGCAGACGCATATCTTTCTTTTCGCCGATAACGGGCGATCTTGCAGGCCGTAACGCCATACTCCGGCCCGACAAGCCCGACAAGGGTGAAGTCGCGTTGCGTTTATACCGTAACCTGGGGTCGTTCGAAACGGCGCTGTATTTTTATGAAGGCTACTGGAAAAGCCCCGGCGGGATCGATCCGGTCAGCGGCACGGTGCTTTTTCCCAAGCTGCGCGTAGTGGGTGGAAGTATTCGCGGCCCCGTTGGCCGGGGTATCGGGAATATCGAAACGGGTTATTACAATTCGCGCGATGATGGTAACGGAAATAATCCGTTTGTGAATAACAGCGAATTTCGCGCCCTGGCGGGTTACGAACAGGAAGTGGCAAAAGATTTCACCGTCGGCGCGCAGTATTACCTTGAGCACCTGTTCGATTATTCGAATTATTTAAATACACTGCCCGCTATTTTTCCACAGCGCGACCGGGATCGCCACGTGCTGACCACCCGGCTGACGCTGTTAACGCATAACCAGAATGTCACCTGGTCAATATTCAGCTACTTTTCCCCGTCGGATATGGATTTTTATCTCAGGCCAAGAATTAACTACAGAATAAACGATTATTGGGCAACCGAGTTGGGCGGAAATATTTTTGGCGGCAGAAAAGACCATACGCTGTTCAGTCAGTTTCAGAATAACAGCAATGTGTATTTGTCGGTCAGATTTGGGTTTTAGGGGCTGTTCACAATGAGTGAATTATTTCTGTTGTCCCTGAAATGATGTCAGGCAAGCCGGATAGGGTGGACAAGTAACGCGTCGTCCACCGTTGCATAGGAAACAACCGGTGGATGACGCTTCGCTGATTCATATATGGACTCCTCCCGTTTTGCAAGCAAAACTCATGATGACTTTAAGGTACAACTGCTTCCGTATATCCGGCTTCTCGTTGGATAGCTTCTCTATCCGAGCCATGATGGATTTCGCGCGTAAGGTTCAAATCGCCCTAGCGGCTTTGCTGTGTATGTATCTGAGTAGGGAGCTTGTGGATAAGACTGAATGAACTTACGCCGGTCTGACCTGTTTGCCATCAATTTATTTTGCTACGCAATTACAAGTGGCTTTTCCTCTTTACTAAACAAAATTTACTGTCATCACACTGAAAACGCTACGCCGCCTTCCGGTAAGGTTCGCCACGACTCAATATCGACCATGCGATACGTGCGTTCTTGTTGCGCCGTTCAGCCAGACTCTTTGCCCAGCGGCTGCGGACATCTTCTTTATTCTTGGCGGCATTGAGTGCAGCACGGGCACCGTGAACCAGCAGCATGCGTATATATTTATCACCCCGTTTGCTGATTCTACCGAGCCTGTTCTTGCCGCCGCTGGAATGTTGCCGCGGGGTCAAACCGAACCATGCAGCCATGTCTCGTCCACTATTAAATTGAGTGCCGTTGCCCACTGCAGCAACCAACGCACTGGCAGTAACCGGCCCAATCCCTTCTACTTCAAGCAACCGCTTGATCTGCTCATCCTCACGGGCTGCCTGGACAATCCTGGTGTCATAGGCTGCAATGCGATCATCCAGTGCGCGTAACTCTTCACTCAAACCTGCCAGCAATACACGAAAATTCCCCGGCAATCCATTCTCACCGTCTTCCAGTAACTCAGGCAATGCCTTTCGCAATCGACCAATCGATGTGGCGACCACAATACCAAATTCGCCCAGTAAGCCCCGTATTTCATTCGTTAACGCTGTGCGCGATTTAATCAGCCGGGCGCGAATTCGGTGTCCCGCTTGAACAACCTGCTGTTCGACCGTTTTGACCGCAACAAAGCGCATGTTCGGTCGGCCAACGGCTTCACAAATCGCTTCCGCATCATTGGCATCGTTCTTGCCGCTCTTCACGTAAGGTTTTACAAACTGCGGCGCCATCAATCGAATTTCATGACCTAACTTGCTCAGTTCGCGTGCCCAGTAATGCGCACTCCCACATGCTTCCATTCCAATTAAACAAGGTGGTAATTTGCTGAAATAACCCAGCATCTGTGAACGGCGCAACTGTTTGCGAACCTGTACTTTACCCGCTCCGTCTACACCATGAATTTGGAATACCTGTTTTGCCAAATCAACTCCGGTACGTGCTATAGTCATCATCTCCTCCCGCTTCTTGATTGCTAAAATCTTTAGTGTGGCACATTACGATGCCGTCGAGTGGGAGGAGTCCATTCCATTGCCCTACAAATTCCGGGCCTGACTTCGGCTCAACTTCCCAACTGATCCAGAAGGGTGCGTTGGACGCATCAGGCAGTTTGCCTTGCCAAAATTATCTTGTTTGCCAGTTTTCCGGATGGCGGCTTGCATGCATGACAGCAACAATAATTGATATCTTTTCAATACGATAAAAAATACCAAATGGAAAACGGCGGATGATCGCGTGGTGGGTTTTTCTGTGCACAATGGGAAACATACACGGACTGGTGGAAATGCGGGTGCACATTGCCAGGATTTCGTCCAGAAACTGTCCGCCAAGACCCGAGTTTTGTTTTTCATACCATGTGGCAGTCGATTTGATATCTTTCTCCGCTTCGGTGCAAAAATAGATTTTTAATTTCACAATTACTTTCTGATTTCAGCGATCAGTTCGGTAGCTTCCCGGTCTTTTGTCCGGTCTGTTTCGTAGGTGTCCAGCCGCTGTTCAAGCATTTTTCTCTGAGCGGCCGTCAGTGGTAAAACGGATTGGTCGGCCGCGATACTGTCCCAGATATCCTCGACCAGTTTTATGCGTTCGTTGATTGAGAGTTCCTGGATGTTTGCGGGTAAGGTTTGCATATTAACGCCCTGTTTTTGCATGTTTGCAGCATAACAGTTTCGGGGCAGGACGGGTAAGCTTTTGCCGTCCACCGTAACACAGGAAAACAATCAACCGGTGGATAGTGTTTCACCGACCCATCCAGGGAGAATCGAGTCTGAATACGGCGCAATTTGTTGATACCGGCAATTATATCCTTCTCTATCACTCCAGAGTTCTCTGGCAAAGTACCGGTAATTTATCATGCCAGAGTGGATGCTTTTCAACGCTGATTTGCCCAAAATCTTGGTAAGTTTTACATGACGATTGACATTGTAGACTGATAACTTTCAGATTATCGCTTGCAATTGTGTACCGAAATAAATTATAGTGCAGCGAGTATAGTTAAAATAAGGCTGGCAATTTTGCCAGCCTTATTTTTACACGATTGGACTAATATCAATTTTCCTTGCTGTAACTTTAAATTCTAGGGACACAACTCTTAACCGTTACCATAATTAATAATATGTCCCTAGAATTCGTGGGCATTAGTTCTACTTTGTCAGATTACCCAAAAGCCACTTTTCGCCTAGCAAAAGACTTTTTAGCGCTGAGCCGTCGCCGGTGCCGCTTATGAATAACATCTGCCAGATCCTCGGTGGTAAGTTGTCTTTTTGGCAGCATGTGCGCTAATGCGGTCACCAGGTCATTGAAGGATAACATCGGCCATTGCTTGCGCCCAAGCATCTTTTGCTTGACCAAGAATAGCGTTGCCAGCATGACTAGCGCCATGTGATGATGCCATGCATCCCACCGGCGCACTTGATAATCAGCCATGCCACATTCGCTTTTTGCTTCATGAAAGCTGTGCTCAATGAAGAAACGCTGCGCCTGTACTTGCGCCAGTTGCTGTAACGGTGTTTCAAGTGACGCGTTGGATAAGCTATAATGCGATATTTCGCTAGCGCCAACCTCCCGCTTTGCCAGCAAGTGCCAGCGATGCGCTTGTTTCTCGCTGCCATCCCATACCCATACAAATGCATGAAGATATTCCGCTTCCAGCATACCTTTCTCGCCTTCGCGCAGTTTAATGCGCCGCCATACTGCATCCGGCTGCTCTGATACCCATTGATCAACACGTATCGCCTCAGATTGTGCTTTCAGGCGTTTCGGTTGCCTGCCACGGCTATTCCAGGCAGGAATGCCCGGTTTTGGGTCTTCAAGATAAACCATCTGCCGACAGTGAACATCAGCGACAAATGTGCAGCCAAGTTTATCAACACCACGCAAGAAAGCAGGATCCTTGCCATAGCCGCCATCAATGCCGACATAACCAAAACGCACACCGCGTTGTTTGGCTGTTTCGATCATTGATAATGCAATCTCGCATTTGCTTTGATAATACTGGCATGCCTCAGGTATTGCTGCTTTCTTGCAACGATCCGAATCGCTCATCCAATGTTGTGGCAAATACAGGCGCGCATCAATCAAACTGGCCATGCTGTTTTGGCACAAACTGGCAAATACACCAACCTGACAATTGTCTACCTTACCAAGACGGCCATTCCATTGTCGGGAAACACCTGCTGATGATTCGCCTTTCTTCGCAAAAGCGCTTTCATCGATAATCAAAACAGCAGCAGAACCACCCAACAACGCATCCGTCTCAATCGCAATCTGCTCGCCAAATCCATTCCAGTCAATCGCGTCTGATGTCAGCATGTGTTGCATCGCCTGGTGGTCAACTTCATTGACTTCGCCCATGCGTAACATATTTGCTCGTTCAGATTGAAACAGTCCACGCAGGTAGCCATAGAATGTCGCTGACGCATCGCGCGTCGCCGATACAAAAAATGATGAAAATAACGATAAATGTGCGCTAAGCGCTTCTGGAAGCCCCTGAAGGGCAAATTGGAGTGACCGTTTAGTATTTTCACGACATGATCGTGATTAATAATTATTAAACAAAGTGTTATTATACATCAGTTTGATACACTTTTGGGGTCATTTGAATCTGACAAAGTAGAATTAGGCTTATATAGTAAAGACAGGGTCATGCCAATGACAATGCCAGTGGTCTCCATGTGGGATACAATGCCAATAACCACCATTAACACTTTGTAGCTGATCATCTGTTAATTCATGTATTACATTTTCATCAGTTACATCATTTGTTAATTCGTTCATGATAATTCTCCTTTTAGTTAAAATTAGCTGACGGAATTGTCAGCCTGCTTTTTACACGATTGGGCTGATATCAATTTCCCTTGGTGTAACCTTAAAACTCTGTCGGCTTTGTTAATCGTTTCCAAACGGTGTGCAATGATGATGCGCGTTATCGACAGATGTTGTATTTGTTGACTGATTTTTGCCTCATTATCAATGTCGAGATGACTGGTTGCTTCATCCAAGAATAAGATGGTGGGTTGTTTATATAGAGCGCGAGCCAGGAACAATCGCTGTACTTGCCCACCGGAGAGATTAGACCCCATGTCACCCACCAGCGCGTTATAACCCATGGTCATTTGCACAATATCTTTATGAATAGCCGCTAAATGAGCACATTGTTCTATTCGCAGGTAATTGGGTTCGGGGTCAAAAAAACTGATGTTGTCTGCAATGGAACCTGCCAGAAGCGTGTCAGCTTGCATAACAGCGGCAAGTTGTTGGCGGTATCGTTTTAAACCAATATGGGTGATGTCTTGACCGTCAAGTAAGATTCGTCCTGAAGTGGGTTGCAGCAACCCCAACATTAGTTTGATCAGGGTGGTTTTCCCGCCACCTGAGTCACCTGTTATCGCTACTGAATCACCCGCTTCAATGGTAAGGCTGAGATTATCAATAATTTTGCGTTCGCCTGTACCGTAGCTAAAACTCACATTTTCTAGCGTTAATTCACCTCTTGTCTCAGGCAAAAAGGCATTGCCTTCCCGATGTTTTTCCTGAGGATGCAGCGCAATATCTGAGATACGATCCAGATGCAGACGCATCATTTTAAACTGGATGATTTGTTCAATCAGATTAGCAAAACGCTCAGTGAACATCCCTTTATAGGCGATAAAAGCCAATGCCATGCCAATCGACAACACACCACCCATTACAATCAATGCGGCAAAATAAATAACCAGGACATTTTCCAAACCGAACAATAGTTTGTTTGCAGCATCAAAACTGATCTTCAGTTTTCCGACACGAATATCTGCATTAATTACTTCGGCGTAGCGATTTTGCCAAATACCTTGACGTTGCGCCTCATTACCAAAGAGTTTGATAGTTTGAATACCACGTATATTTTCCAGGAAATTCGTTTGCTCTTTAGCCTTGTTCTGAATAGATTCTTCAGTAGCCTGATGCAGTGGACGATAAAGTGCCAGACGCAATAGTGTGTATAAAGCAATGGCGATCAACACGACTACCGTTAATTGCACGCTGTAGAGTAGCATCATTCCCAATATCGCTAGGGACATGACGCCATCAACCAATGCTTCTACTAAACCGGTTGTCATGCGCTCTCTAATATGTGCCAAGGAACCAAATCGTGAAACGATATCGCCAATATGACGTGATTCGAAGTAATTCATTGGAAGTCTGAGCAAGTGGCGCAATAGGTTGACGCCCATTTGCATATTCAGCAGACTTGATAACCGAAGAATTAACCAGCTACGGACAACGGTTGTTATTACACTAATAATACTTAACAAAGCAAAACCAATTGCAAGAACAACGAGTAATGGTTGGTCATGGCTGATCAAAACTTCATCCACAACCCATTGCATATAATATGGCGTTGCCAATACAAATAATTGCAATACGATGGATAGCGCAAAAAGGTTAATGAGTGCCCATTTCAGTCCAGTTATTTTGCTCCATAACTGGGACAATTTCATACGCTGCCGCTCTTGCTTTTGCTCGAAATTGCTGGTTGGCGTCAGTTCAAGAGCAATGCCGGTAAAATGTTTACTGAATTCTTCTAATGTCAGGATGCGTTTTCCTACTGCCGGATCATTAACTGTAAATTTTTCACCCTTGACCTGAGTCAGCACTACAAAATGGTTCATATCCCAATGCAAAATACAGGGGAGCGCCAGTTTATGTGCCTCCGCTATTGGGCATTTAAGTGCCCGGCTGGCGAGACCCAAACTATCTCCCAGTTCAATCAGTTGTTTTAAATTCATGCCCTTTAAATTGGCAGAAAATCGCTGGCGCATTGCTGGCATGTCGAGTTGATGACCATGGTAGGAGGCGACCATGGCCATAGTCGCCAAGCCACACTCTGCCACTTCTGCTTGCAGGATTAATGGCACGCGCTTTTTATTAGAAAACTCCAGCAGGCTTGCAGCATTTTCAGCAATTTGCGACATTAGCTGATCCTCCCACCCAAGCTATAAATGGGGTCCAAAATCCATTCAATGAGCGACCGTCGATCAAGAATGATGTCGGCATCAAATAACATGCCGCTTTTTAAATTGAACTCTTTACCGTAGCCTCGAATAACTTGTTGGTCCAGCTTGGCTTGCAGGCGATAAACCGGTTCATCAAGATTAATTGGTAAATCGGCTTCGCCTTGGGTAATTAATGCTTTGTCTATACGGGTAATTCTGCTTTCGAGAAAACCAAAGCGTTGATGGGGAAAGGCTTCAAAACGTAATCTGGCAATGTCTCCAGATTGAACAAAACCAGCTGATCGTGTAGGCAACAATAACTCAGCCACCAGCTCGGCGCCCTCAGGTAACAAGGTTAATAGCGGTCGCGTGGGATTAAGTGTTTCGCCTTTTGCCACTTGAATCGCAGTGACCATACCATCATGGGTTGCTCTTATTACATAGTTATAATTTGTTTTTGTCTCACTTAATTGGTTATTTATGTCAGATTTTCTGCGTTCAATTTCTAGAATTTTTAATTGGTATTGTTCGGGAATATTTTTTTTATCATGCTCTAATTGTTGCAATTCGTCTTGTTGCTGTAATAACGTTTGTTCAAGAGACTCGACTTCTTGTCTAACCGTTAAGTAGTTTTCTTTCTCCTGTTGAAAACCCAACTCAGAAATAAAACCTTCTTGATATAATTTTTCATGCTGGTCTCGCCGTTGGGTTAATAACCTCAATCTTTCCTGTAGTAACATTTTTTGATTCAAGGTAACTGTGCGAGAATGGGCTAATACAGCATGACGTTGATTTATTCTCGATAATTCTTGTTCTTCCAGTCGCTGGTTTTGATTGGCTTCATCTTCTAAAAGTCGAATCTGTTTTGTTAGTTCACTAATTAGTCTTTCACTGAGATCTTCTCCAGAAGTCATATTCTGTCGTGTAATAATGCTAATTAAAGGCATTCCTGTTTTAACCCTATCGCCTTCTTTAACGTAGATCTCTTTTACGGTGCCTGTCCGGTTCGCATAGCTTTTTATGATGCCTTTGTCAGGACGCAGGAACCCTTGGACTGTTTCTTTTCTCGCATAGTGCGAGGTAAATAAAAAAATCATTATTGTTGCCACAATAACAACAATAATCGTGACAGTTGTCTTAATTGATAGGGGTTGAGCAAGAGAGATAGACCCTACTAACCGTTGCGATTGTGCGTCTAGTACTTCCTGCCTAAATAATTTTGACAAAAGTATTCCCCAAAAGAAAAGTTACTGACTTAAAACACTCTATGACCAACCGATTTCTTTATAAAACTGTTGTAAAAGTATATTTAAAGAAAAATTCATGTTCTGTGAGTTTTGTCACATAATGTACTTACAAGTCCTTAAATGCCCGAGTTTGCGCAAGGAAATAAGGGGAAGTGACCTAGTGATTTCGTAAATTAAAACCATTCAGCAGAGCTATAAGGATACTTCTAGACGCTTAGTCCATCTTAGACGGCTGCAAGACGTCGTTTGAATGAACATCATAACTTTCTGACTTGCTGTACCGACGGTTGCCGGGTAATGACGGCAATTGAGGTTGTGATGTGGTCAAGGATTTTGTGACACTCCAGCTGTGCTTCCGTTTATAACGTTGAATTTTTAGCGGCGCTCAGCATTGGGGGCAGTTCCAAAATGTGGTGTTTCTCACATCGTCTTTTTTTTATTTTGACTACAGTATCCATCAGTTTGATGTTAAAGCGCGGTTATTTTTCATTTACGTTGATTTCTTGATAAATGGCTCCGGTTGTTTTGCTTGCCTATGAGCTATTCGATGGTGACCGGCATTTGCCGCGAAACGATGAAAAAATACCGAATGACTAAAGGTAACTTGCATGAATGTGACAGAATTAAAAAAGATAGAGGCGGCGTTGAATGACACCGGAATGGCGGATTGCACGGCGTTGCAGCATGACACTATTGTGGCCGTGGCACGCCAGCACGCCCTGAATCTGGGTGATCGGAAATATATCACCTGGCTCGACAATGGAAAAACCGAATCAGATTCATACAGTTTTGCGGCGCTTGACCGGCAGGCCCGCTCGCTGGCGGTGCAATTGCAGGCTTTGGTGCACAGCCGTCAGCATAACCATGGTCAGGCGGACTATCCGGCTGCGTTGATCTTAACCCAACCCGGCCTGGAGTTTGTTAAGGCTTTTTTTGCCTGCCTGTACGCCGGTATTGTTGCGGTGCCTACTTATCCTCTCAAGCGGGGAGAAACTTCACAACGCTTAAGTGTGCTGGTTGAAAACTCCCGGGCGAGTATGGTGCTGGCTGATAGCAAGAGTTATGCACAGATCGCTCAATTTCCGGATGTATGCATGCAGGCGCCTCTGGTTCGCCTGGATGATTTGTCGCCCGATTTGCACGAAAACTGGAAATTTCCTGATATTGACAGCCAGTCACCGGCTTTTTATCAGTACACCTCAGGCTCCACAGGTCAGTCTAAAGGCGTCATTGTTACCCATGGCAATCTGATGAGTAATGAACGCGTCATCGCCGAGGCCATGGGACATGACAGCGACACTGTCGTTGTGGGGTGGTTGCCGCTTTTTCATGACATGGGGCTGATCGGCAATTTGCTGCAACCGTTTTGTCTGGGCGCATCGTGCTACCTAATGTCGCCGCTTGCTTTCATTGCCAATCCGGTCCGCTGGTTGCAGGCGATTTCAAAGTATCGGGCCACTTCCAGTGGCGGGCCTAATTTTGCGTATGACCTGTGTATCGCCCGCACCACTGCCGAGCAGAGGGCGGAACTGGATTTGAGTCACTGGCAGGTGGCGTTTAATGGTTCCGAGCCGATTCGGGCGGCTACCCTGGATCGTTTCAGCCAGACTTTTGCCGGTTGCGGTTTCAACAGATCGGCGTTTTTTCCCTGTTATGGCATGGCGGAAAGCACACTGCTGGTAACCGGCAGTTCGCCGTACCAGCTTCCTGCCGTATTGACGGTGGATAAACGCGAGCTTGAACTGGGTAAGGTGCAACCGCTGGCGACAATACATTCCACTGCGACACAAACCGGCAATGCGGAAATTGAAGTAAGTGCGCCGCAAACCGTGCAACTGGTTTCCTCCGGGAAAACCTATCAGGACTGTCAGGTCAGGATTGTGCATCCTGAAACCTGTGTGGCGTTGCCAGCGCAGCATGTTGGCGAAATCTGGGTGCGCGGCAGTAGCGTGGCGAATGGATATAAGGACAACGACCATTTAACTGATCGTACATTTAAAGCACGCCTTGCCGAGGCGGACCAGAGCGATACGTATTTACGTACAGGCGACCTGGGTTTTTTGTATAAAGGCGAACTTTTTGTCACCGGCCGTCACAAGGACCTGATTATTATCAATGGCCGCAATCATTATCCGCAGGATCTCGAACAGACCGTCATTCAGGCGCATCCTGCACTGGCCGACTGCCGCGTTGCCGCTTTCGGCATCGATGTCGATACGCAAGAGCGCCTAGTCGTTGTGGCGTCTATTGGTAAAAAAATCGCCAATAACATTCCTGTGCAGGAGATCCGGGATTCGGTGGCAGAAGTCATAACGCGCCGGCATGGTTTAAAACTGCAAGCACTGGTTTTTACGACTTCGCGCTTGCCTGAGACGTCCAGCGGCAAGCTGCAACGTTCTCGGTGCAGGCAAATGTACCAGAACGGAGAGTTTGAAACCAGGCGGTTATAGAAAGGAAATTCGCTCAATATTCACTGACTCAAGAAACTGGAGTTTTTTATGACCTATCAATCGATTTTACAATGGATAAGCATTCGGCTTGCCGAGTTGGTCAAGATCAATGTTGATCAGATAGACCCGCAGTTGCCGTTTGACC
Source organism: Nitrosomonas sp. (assembly GCA_031316255.1). Classification (NCBI taxonomy): domain Bacteria; kingdom Pseudomonadati; phylum Pseudomonadota; class Betaproteobacteria; order Nitrosomonadales; family Nitrosomonadaceae; genus Nitrosomonas; species Nitrosomonas sp. The sequence goes on from JALDQW010000001.1 coordinate 1,906,676, forward strand.
GCTACGGCCTGGATTCGCTGAGTGCGGTTACTTTAATCGGCGAGCTCGGCGACTGGCTGCAACTCGAACTGGACCCCAGCATAGTCTATGACTACCCCACAATCGAACAACTCAGCAAATATGTATCGGAACAAATCAATGGAGGTGATGCGTGAGTACTTTTTCAGAAATCGAATATCAAACCCGGTCAGAGTCGGAATTTAATCGGCTCTTGGAAAAGCCTGCTTTTTCCTGGCCGACATTCCTGCTGTTTGTATTTATCGTCGCAAATTTTTGTTATGCGACTTATTCGGCCGTTACAGGCACGATGTCAATACTGGCTGCAATTGCACATAACAGTCTATCGGCCTATATCGCGTATACAATCATGCATGAAGCTGCACATGGGCTTGTTTGCGCGAACAAGACGGTCAACGACTGGGTGGGCCGGATCAGTTTGCTGGCGATTTCGGTGATGCCGTTTTTCAGTACGTATCGTACGCTACATATGACACATCACCGCTATGTGAACGACCCAAAAAATGATCCGGATTTTTTTTGTTGCGTTGGTCCTGCCTGGCTGCTTCCTTTCCGGTGGATGGTAATGGACGTGGCCTACGTGACGTTTTTTTTAAAGGAATGTTACCGGCACCGTCCCCGCGCGGAAAAAGTGGAATTTTGGCTGGCGGTGATTTTTGGCCTGACGTTATTGACGGCGATCATAGTCAGTGGGCACTTGATGACTTTTGTGCTGATTTACCTCATACCCACCAGAATCGCGTTATTTTTTCTGGTGCTGACGTTTGATTATTTGCCCCACTATCCCCACGATACCCTGGCGGACGACAATAAATTCCGCGCCACCAATAACCGGGTGGGTATGGAATGGCTGATTACACCGCTGTTATTGGGACAAAACTATCATCTGACCCATCATTTGTATCCGAGCGCCCCGTTTTACCGCTACCGGAAAGTCTGGCAGGCGCGGCAGCACTTCCATGACGCCAATAATCCGGCTTTAGTCAAATTTTACAAGCTAAAACCCATGCAGGATATGAACAACTAACAGATAAAGAGCAGTGTTATAAGGGTGCCTCTAAAAATTCATAATTCTAAACAAGACGAGGCGAGAACAAAAAATTTTGACGCAGCATATGATTGATATGTAAGGAAACATTTTTTGTAAACAACGAAGTATTGTAACGAAGTATGGATTTTTAGAGGTGCCCATAACACGACTGTTAACGCAAGGAGCAAGTTAACCATGAATGCAAGTTTAAATATACCTTCCTGGTACCTGGAGTACATGCAACCGGCAACCGAATATATTTCGCGCCTGAATCCTTTTCCCTTCGATCAGCCTGCGGATATTTCCAATTACATCGCGTTGCACCAGAATGATTATCTGCGTCTGGGCAACCACCCGGAAGTGATTGAGGCGCGTGCACGGGCAAATGAGAGAAACCGTAATGAAGCTTTTTTATCAACCGCTTACGGCGGCGGTTCCGGCGAGTGTGAAGCCTTTCGCACTAAAATTGCGCAGGTAATGGATGCGCAGGACGCCATGTTGACGACCTCCGGCTGGGCGGCCAATGTTGGTATTATGGAGGCAATCACGCCCCTGTTTAAACCTATCTATATTGACAAACATGCCCACGCTTCATTGTATGACGGTATAAAGCTGTCACTGGGCAAACTTGTGGTGGTCAATCACAATGATCCCGATCATCTGGTGGAGCGTATCAAAGTGAATGGCCCGGGCATTGTGGTGATCGATGCGGTCTACAGTACCGATGGCTCCCTGGGCGATGTCGAACGGTATGTGGAAATTTGCGAGCAATACGACTGCGTGCTGGTGCTGGACGAAGCTCATTCTTTCGGGATTTATGGCAACGGCGGGGGGCTGGCGGTGGAACTCGGATTGCAGCACCGGGTTCATTTCAGAACCATTAGCCTCAATAAAGCGCTCGGCGGGCACGGTGGTTTGATTGCCGGTGACGCTCAAATGATGCGGCTGGTTAGAACCCGCTGCCGCTCGGTCATATTCAGTTCGGCGACTTCGAGTGTTTCCGCAGCCGGTCACGAAGCTGCACTCGATATCATTATCCGCGATCCGCAAAGAGTGCAACGCTGTTTGAGCAATGCGGCTATTCTGCGTGAGCGTTTTGCCGATGTCCAGGTCGATACTGGCGATAGCCAGAGCCAGATCGTGTCAATCATGTTTGACAGCGAACAGGGTGCCTGTGAATTCTACGGCAGGATGCGCGACGCCGGGATTTTGACATCGGTATTCCTGTACCCGGCCATACCTCTGGGTCAGGGCCTGGTGCGCTTCTCGGTGCATTCGGAGCTCAGTAGCCAGGAAATCGATCAGACTGTTGCCTGTACAGTGCAGGTGTTAAACGAGATGGACAAAACAAATTCACTGTCCATGCCATACAAAAATATGCTTAATCAGCCCTATGCCGTCAAGAATGGAGTACGCGTATCATGAGTAAAGCCACCGTAAATAATTCCGGAATAAACGAAGCCAGTTTAAATCAGTCCGCCGTGAGCAAATCCGATGCTCGTAGTGCTGATGGCAATCAATCCAGTACGGAGGGGAAAAAGCAGGGAAAGCTTTCCGTGCATCCTTATATCGGTGGCACCGCCACTAATTTATGCAGAAACGTACTTAAAAACGGCGGTGTCGCGAAAAACCGCATGGCGACCTTCGTTATTACTCTGGCGGGTACTTTGCTCACTTTTCCCATACGTGTGCTCGAGTCCCTGTTGTATCACAAAAAGGTTCAAAATGCCGGGCTCGCTCAAGACCCCATTTTTATCATCGGCCATTGGCGCAGTGGTACTACCCATTTGCATAACGTGATCAGTCAGGATAAGCGGCTGGGTTATCTGAGTACATTACAAGCCGTATTTCCAACCTGTAGTATATTGCTGAACAAGAGCAGGTTTCTCAAGGGGTTGATTGCAAGACTGATCCCGGAAAAGCGCATGATGGATAATGTCAAAATGGGCATCGACTATCCTCAGGAAGAAGAGTTCAGCGTATCCTGTATCACAAGTTATTCTCATCATTGCAATCATTTTCCCAGAACGATTAAACAGAGCTTCGACAAGTATGTTTTATTCAATACCACCGAAGAGGAAAAAGCCGAGTGGCAACACGCCTATATGTCGGTTATCAAAAAAGCTTCATTTCTTGCCGGCGGTAAGCGCTTGTTGTTGAAAAATCCATATAACACGGCGCGCATAGCGGTTTTACTGAAGATGTTTCCCAACGCGAAGTTTATCCATATTTACCGGAATCCTTACAATATTTATGTGTCTGCGCTACATGACTTTATCAAGGAAGCCGAGGAAATGGCCTTGCAGGAGTTTTCCGAGCAGGAATTCTCTGAACTGTGTTATGAGTTGTACGAAAAGCTGATGAATCGATATTGGGAAACCAGGGATCTGATTCCTGCGGGCAATCTGTGCGAAGTTTCGTTCGAGGAATTCGAGAACAACCCGCTGGGGGAGGTGGAGCGCATCTATACTGAACTGGGTCTGGAGAAAACCGAAACGGCTTTTAACGAGATCAGGCAATACGTCGATTCGCTGAAGGGCTACAAAAAGAATAAGTACAGTTATAACGCGGCCTTAATGGATAAAATATCCGAGAAATGGGGTTTTGCCATTAAAAAAATGAACTACACGCCGCCGACTGACATTGCGCTGGATAACAAGGCCGACTGGTCGTGCAGTATCGATCACTAGCCCAATATTGCGCCAGTAAAAGACTTTACCAGTCTTGCCTGTCGTACCCATAATGCGTTGGCGATCGCCAGAAGAATTCGACTGATTTTAACGGATAAAACCATGGATACTCATTTACTTGCAGAAGTACAACAGGGCCAGGAGGATTGGGCGTTTCACATTGGCGCCCAGGCATATATATGGGGTTTGCCCATTGTGGAATGCTGGAAAGACCGGTTGTCGAAATCCCGGAATGGCGTCGGCAGCGGCGGCGATACGGGTGCCGATGCCGAAGCCGACTATGTCACCAATACATTCCGGCACGCCCGGCATCTGGCGAGTAGCGAACAAAGCGAATTCGTTAATTCGGCTACCGACTTCATTTATTCCACCGCCGTGATTGATTTGTCGAAGGGGCCTTTGTTACTCACTGCACCCGATTTTCAGCATCGCTGGTATGGCATACAGGTACTGGATGCCTATATGGAAACGCTCGCCAATCTGGGCACTCGTACCTATGGCCGGCAACTGCCGCCGGTCATCATCAGTAAGGGTGAATACAATGGCAAGATGCCTGAGGGCGCTGCATGTATCCAAAGCGATATCGATTATGTTTTTATCGTTGCCAGGATTGCGGTAGATCCTAATGAAGATTTGGCGCCGGTACATGCGCTTCAGGATGCATTGCGCCTGGAAATGTATTCCACTGCGCAGACAAACCTGTCTCACAATAACGGCGCCGGTACCGGCGCCCGGTTCGAACTGGAAGACCGCAGCGTAGATTGCCCGGCTGAGATCAGTTTTTTCCACCAGTTGGGAAAAGCCTTGAAGTTTGTGCCGCCCAAAAGCAGTGAAACTATGCTGTTGGGTATGTTAAACGATATCGGTATCAGCACGGAGCGCGGCCTGGATATCCAGCGGTTGACGCCCAGCATGGTCAAGGGATTGCAAAAAGCCATTCCTTTTGCGCAATCGATACTGGACCGGCAGATATATAGTGTTGGTAAAAATATCAACGGGTGGGGCATTTTGTTCGATATTGGCAACTATGGCAGTAACTATATCAATCGTGCCCTGGTCGCCCAGCATGGCATCTGGGCCAATGTTCCGGAAGAAAGCATGTACTTTATGGCGCACACGGACTGTGAAGGCCAGTTGTTGCATGGCGGCCGGAATTACCGGATACATTTTCCGGCCGGGCAAACGCCGCCTGTCGATGCTTTCTGGTCGATCAGTTACTACGATCAGCAAGGGCGGATTACGAATGCGTCACAGGGCAACAACGCGGTGAATTCCTTGTATAGCCCCTTGTATTACAACAAAGATGGTTCCCTGGATATCGTCATTAGTCAACGCGCTCCCGAACCGGAGCTGCGAAGCAACTGGCTGGCTGCTCATGATGGGTTGTTCAAACTCAATCTGCGTTGCTATAACCCTAGGCGGGCTTTGCTGCAGTTGGACTACCAGGTGCCGCCAATTATTCGTGCAGGCTGAGATACAACACGCCTGGCAGCCAGAGTTATTTCTTATACGCAGAGGAGAGTGAACATGAAAAAAACAGCATTAATTACCGGAGGGTCATCAGGTTTGGGCCTGGAAATGGCCAGGAACCTGCGGGCACAAGGCTATGATCTGATTTTGCTGGCGCGCGATCGGCAAAAATTGGAACGTGCCAGACAACAATTACTGGAGCACAACAGTAGCGCCGTGGTAAATACCTATGCGTGCGATGTAGCCAACGAAGACGAACTCAACAACACCTTTCAGCAAATAAAATCCGATTATGACCGTATTGATTTTCTAATTCTTAATGCCGGTGTTGCCACAATCGATTTGCTGGGTGACTACAAGAGTCTTGGCGAGGTGACCGGTAGTATTAAAATCAACTTGCTGGGTGCGGTGGGAACCACTTACCTGAGTATACCTTTGTTGCAATCGGGTTCGCGTATATTGTTTATTTCCTCCGGTTTTGGATTGTTCGGCGCTGCGGGTTACTCCTTATATGCCACGGCTAAGGCCGGGATAATAAATTTCGCCGATGCGCTGCGCCGGGAGTTGTTGCATCGTAATATTTCTGTGCATGTCGCCTGTCCTGGCGATATCGATACGCCGATGCTTGCCGGAGAGCTGCAAACCATGCCGGCCTGGATGAAAGCCGGTAGTGGACGCGCAACGCCCCTTGGCGCTGACAAGGCAGCCGACTATATTCTGAGAAAGTGCGTGAAACGGCGGTTCATGATTGTGCCATCCCTGGATGTTTCCTTTCTGATTCTGTTGCAAAAACTGTTGCCGCGCAAGCTGACAACCTTGATTATCGATCATGTATTGCCGTTGCCGCCCAAGGATGAAAGTCTGACTTGAATTTATTGGGGTAAAGTATCCGCAATCGTGGCTTTTGAACAGTTGTTTGGAACTCTTGGGTTGGAACGAGGGGTGAAACTCAGCGAATAAAACACCACCTAAAGATTAGGTGACGCGCTATGGAAGAATCTGCCAAAGCATGAAAGTGGTAAGCAGAATGATAATAAAAACCAGCAGCCGGTTCTGGCGTTTATTTTCTGAAATCATATGCAGCATTTTTTCTTCCAGACCCTGATTGCGGTTTTCGGCCATCATGTGGTGAAACAGGCGTGGAAATTGCGGAAAGATGACTGCCCAGTTGGGTGCTTCTTTTTGCATGCGGCTTGTTAGGCCCCGTAAACCAATTTGTTCAGACATCCAGTTTTCAAGAAACGGTTTGGCCGTTTTCCATAGATCCAGTTCAGGGTCCAGATCGCGTCCCAGGCCTTCGATATTGAGCAATGTTTTTTGCAGCAAAACCAGTTGTGGTTGAATTTCTACATTGAACTGACGCGATGTCTGAAACAGTTGAAACAAAACCCGACCAAATGAAATTTCCTTGAGCGGTTTATCGAAAATAGGTTCGCATACGGCGCGTATGGCTGTTTCAAAATCATCGACACGGGTGCTTTTCGGCGCCCAGCCGGCTTCGACATGCGCTTGTGCAACGCGGCCGTAGTCGCGCCTGAAGAAAGCCAGAAAGTTTTGCGCGAGATAATTCTTGTCTTCGTCACTAAGCGTGCCCATGATTCCGAAGTCAACCGCAATATACCGCCCATCTTCGCCGACAAAAATATTGCCCGGATGCATGTCGGCATGAAAATAACCGTCGCGAAATACCTGGGTGAAGAAAATTTCCACGCCCATGCGCGCAAGATGCGGGATGTCTACATTGTGTGCAACCAGCTCGTCAATATGGCTGATTGATATGCCCGAGACACGTTCCATGACCATCACATTATCCCGGCAGTAGTCCCAGTAGACTTCCGGAACCAGTAATAGCGGCGAGTTTAGAAAATTGCGCCGCAGTTGGCTGCAGTTGGCCGCTTCGCGCATTAAATCGAGTTCGTCGTCAAGATGGCGGGCAAACTCGGAGACAACCTGTCTGAGTTTCAAGCGTTTTCCATCCGGCCAAACGGCTTCGGCCAGCCAGGCGCCAGTATCCATCAGTGCGACATCGTGCGTTATTATGGGCGCGATGCTGGGGCGCAGGACTTTAACGGCAACCTTGGTCCCATCATGCAAAACGGCAAAATGTACTTGTGCGACGGACGCGCTGGCGACGGGTTTCTCATTGAATTGAATAAAAACTTCATTCACTTTTCGACCGTACGATTTTTCCAGTATGGTCATGACTATTTCTGAAGAAAACGGCGGTACCTGATCCTGAAGTTTGGCCAGCTCGTCGGCAATGTCGTGTGGCAGCAGGTCGCGCCGGGTAGACAGCATTTGACCGAATTTGACGAATATCGGTCCCAATGCTTCCAGAGCGAGACGCAGCCGTTCGCCACGCGGGCGGTGGAGCTTGCGCCAGAATGTCATCCATTTGATCGGTTTTTGTAAAAAACGTAACGGGCCGTGACTGATGAAAAACTCTTCCAAGCCAAATTTGAAAGCAACGGCGAGTATCTTTAAAAGACGGAATATGCGCATTAATATTTTTGTGAATGATTATTTGCCCGAATCGTGTATTTTAACCTGAGCGGATATGAGATTGGCCATTTAACAGTGTGGTTAATGAGTTTAAATATGAATTCAATTAATGGCCATTTACGATGTCAACGGTTTTTTTGCAGGATGATTTGATTAATTCTTTCTTCAAGTTGATCGACGTCATGTTCCAGTGTTTCAATCTGGTGTGAAAAGCGCCTGATCTCGTTTTCTTTGGCAATCATGGGTTGCTCTTCCTGCCAGTATTCCCCAAGTGATTCAGATATGTTGTTGACCAAATTGATATGCCACTGAAAAATATTTTCTCCGGCCTGTGCGATACGATGAGCCGGAATATCGCCAACGATCTTGCCAAGTTCCTGTTCGAAGTTGGGCTTAAGGTGCTTGCCGATTGTTATCAAGTCTTCTGCGAATGCTGTATTGCCCGATATGACTATAGCATCGTAGGCGGATTCTTCATGTGCCAGCAGTCTGGGCAGTAGCGTCGGCAAGATGGACAACGTGGTATCGGCTTCAAAATCATCCCGGTAGTAACTGAGTTCGCCGTTTGACTGAACAATCATTTTTAAACTGACAAACGGGGGTATGCGAATACACACGGTTTTTCCTTCATAGGATTGCAGCCGTTTGCACGCCCAGCTTTCATTACGCAGGATGTGATTCAGTGGATTTGTTGCGTAGGATGCTAACATAACTTGTATTCAGGAAAATTGTTTGTCTTTAAATAATTGCTACGTGTTTTAGCCACGAAAATGACTTAAATCCCGCGTGCTTTCGCCAGTATCCGGTATGGGTATTGTATCCCTATTTTGAGTGGCAGGCTGTTGAAATTCACCGAATCGAATGTTGCCGACGGATAAGTTATACTGCATGGTATACAGGTAAGCATTATTTGTTTGAGTCTGTTTGTTATTTTTCGCTCATGGAGGTAACAATGCGTAACATTATTTTTGCTATCGTATTACTGCAACTATCCACCCAGTTAGCTGCCGAAAACGAAAATACTGCACAACTGGAAGACCAGGCCAGGAACCTGGCTGCGCAACTGGGCATGCAATTAAAAGCGCGGCTCCAGAACGCAATGCAGACCGGTGGTCCAGCCAGCGCGATATCAACATGCAATGTCAGTGCGCCCGAGATTGCGGATGAACTTTCTACCGGCGGATGGACAGTGGGGCGGACCAGTTTGAAATTGCGCAATCCCGGCAACAGCCCTGACGAATGGGAGCGCTCAACATTGCTCGCATTTGAACAGCAATTGGCTTCGGGCATACCGGCAGCCGGATTGCAGAACAGCGTAATTGAAACCGATGACGGTGTAACCCGGTATCGTTACATGAAAGCAATTCCGATTGACACTGTATGTATGGCGTGCCATGGCGAGACTATCTCGGACGATGTCAAATCAGTCCTGACAGAGAAATATCCACTGGATGCTGCAACCGGTTATAAACCGGGCCAATTGCGCGGCGCATTTACGGTTTCGAAAATTTTGACTGATAATGAAGCGGATTGATTTTTGGGTTTAGGATTTATCGTCTGAATTGCTTTTTTGTAGTTACTTGACGGTTTGATTGCGGTGAAAATGACCAAAGCGACTGCACGATACTGTTTGTTGATTTTCCTGTGCTTACTGCTCAGTGGTTGCTCGGGCCTGATGTATTATCCCGATACCAAGAACCAGTTCTTTGACCCCAAAGCCGCTGGTTATGCGCCGGAAGATATTTTTTTCACCGATAGTGCGCAAAGAAGACTACACGGCTGGTGGTTTCCAGCCAAAAAAACGCCTGCCAAAGCGACAATCATTTTCTTTCATGGTAACGCCGAAAACCTGACGTCCCATTTCATGCATCTGGCCTGGATTAGCGCGGAAAATTATAATTTATTTATTTTTGATTATCCCGGTTATGGGCGCTCGGAAGGGAAACCTTCGCCGAAGAGTTGCGTCGAATCAGGCCATGCGGCAGTGGATTGGGTCAATCAACATAAAGCCAAAGACAGCCCCATCATTATTTACGGGCAAAGCATGGGCGGAATAATCGCATTAAAAACCGCAATCGATAAAAAATCGGAGATTGATTTAAAACTGGTGGTCGCAGACAGCACGTTTGATTCTTTTCAGCGCATCGCCCGAGAGAAACTGTCCCATCACTGGCTGACCTGGCCGCTGCAGCCGCTGAGTTATGTTTTGTTGAGTGACCGGTGGGCGCCGCAGAACCTGAAATCATTATCGTCCGTGCCGGTTTTGGTCATACATGGACAACAAGACAGAACAGTCGAGCCCATTTTTGGCGATATGATTTTTGAAAAACTGGCTGAGCCAAAAACATTCTGGAAGATACCGGATGGGGTGCATAGCGATGTTTTCTGGGGGCATGAGCACAAGTATCGCAGCAAATTTTTAACGTTCATTGAGAGTTTAGGCAAGTACTGAGTAGTTTTAAATTTGTAGAAGTTTGAATTTATTCCGAAGTATTCGAAAGTAGAATTAAACCAATACTGACGGTATTATTGAAATGGCCGTTTTTCGGCCAAAACCAGCCGATCAATTATGTATAACGGCTCTGTTGCTATTAATGACAAAAGTATGGAAGATATACGGAAACTATATATTTACTTTTTAGCGAAGTAATCGGCCTTCACCCGCAAGGCGTTTAAAAGAAACAAAATATGAACTTGGTAAATATGAATTTATATATCACATATAATCAACTAGTTATAATTATTTCTTGAAAGCACTATGAGGAAATATCCTTGATTCACGTTGTTTTAGATACAAATATTTATCGCAATAACCCAAATAGGGATAATTTGCATTTCAAAGCACTTGGACGTCTCTCAAAAGAGGGTGCGATCAAGGTACATATCCCCTACGTTGTTTTGCGTGAGTTTCAAACCCAACAACGTGAAATATACTCGAAAGATCTAGCTAAAGCAGTGTCAGGACTGGGCGGACTATCTAGAAAACAGCTAGATAAAACCACTCTTGATACTCTGAATAATATTAAAAGCGAACTGAAAAATAAGTCCGAAGGCATTCTATGTAGTGCTGAAAACCAAATCACTAACTGGGCTAACAGTATAGGAGCTAGTATCTACCCCCTCTGTATTGATCAAACAAATGCAGCCTTGGAGGCTTACTTTCAAGGTTCAGCCCCTTTAAAATCGATTAAGAATCGAGATGACATCCCCGATAGTTTCATTGTCCAGTCTATATATAAATTATCATCCGAAACAAAAGAAATTCATGTGGTAGCTGGTGATGAAAAGGTTAGAGATGCATTCTCTAGTGAGAATTTAATTCACACCTATGAGAGCTTGTCTGAGTTTATTGAATCAGATTATATTCAGAATGAGCTTAAAGACCTTGACTTAATAAAAAATATTGACTCAATAGTAAGAGCAATAGAGCAATTTGAAAATAATAACTCAGAAATCATGAATTTCATTTCAAATAAACTCGGCGACGCTATTGTAGGGAAAGCATTTTCTGATCCGTCTATACCAGATGATAACAATGAAGCAACCGTAAATAGTTATGATGAAGCTGAAGATGTGGAGTTTGACTTTAACGAAGTTGGTTACTACGGAAATGGTCAGTTTGGAATACCATTCAGCGCCAAAATAGTCGTTCTAGCTGATTATTATATTTTTAAATCAGATTATTATTGCATGGACCCTGAAAGAGAGCATGTGCCATCGGTAACTGATCACAATAAACACTATTTTGAAGCAGAAGATGAATTTGAGTTATCTGTATCTGGTTTGGTATCAATCGCTATTGATAGGGACAACATAAATTTTGATGATTTCTCAGAGAGTATCATAAAGGAAAGTTTTGAGATTGATGAAATTACGAATATTGAGCTGTGCTAACAAGGCGCACTTTCGGACGCAAACTACGCTGCGTTCTTTTTTGTAACGCACAGCTTTGTCGTTAATAATAGCAAGTAGGCTGAGGTAAACTTATGAACCCCAACATGCTTCACTGCAGTGAGCCGATGAATATTTGACCAGGCCCAATCTACGGCGTGATCGACATAACTGTGTTTCACCGGGTTGAAATGAATGTAAACCACATGCCGTGCGTAGTCGTTACCGTTGCGGATCATGCGCTCCCAATACCGCTATTGCCATATGCCTCTCGGCCAACATTTACCGTAAAAAATAAGGCCTCCTTTGGTAATCGTGCACCGGTAAATTATCGTATAAAACTGACAGAGTTAAGGGGCTCTACATAAGCAACTTTCTGATTTGATTGAATTCGACGAATATTGTCTGTTCGCACTTAAAAAGTGTGGTCAATAAGTTGGAGTACGCAAGACTTACACCAACCTACCGTGCTTATTTGTGGAAATATCAAAGTTTGTTATGATAAAACCTAAATCATCGTATTTTCATAATAATTAATGAGATAGCATGCAACTTTAAGTGTCAGATTTTATTTTTGACGTAATATATTGCGTCATTTTGGATGTATAATTCTAGTGTTTAATTGCATTAATTCGATATATACTTTTCAAGGAATATATCGTTACAAAACAGATTGTTATCCTTCTCAATAATACATCTTATTTTTGCAATTAAACACTAGTTAGACCGACTAGTTATGTCGCACACGCAAAACTGCGAAATAGAGGACGACGATGTCTACAAATGAATCTGCAAAAGATCGAATAGCAGAAATTGTTGCAAGTATGGATCGCCAGAAAGCCCCTTTCTTAGGTACTGTCAAATCACGCCTCAAAACCCATCTGGAGGGAACAAGTCCTCGGACGTGCCTAACAATAATCGAACGCTACAATTCCGGAAGAGAACAAAGTCATGCACCCGCTGTTTCTGGTACGTACTTTGGCGTTCTTTGGGATTTCTGTTGGAAGAAGCCCTACAAAGGGAACGTGCTGGATTCCGCCGTCACGGCCCCAACGATTGAAATTGTTGTTGAGGAATATCAGAAGCTTTTTACCGATAGTAGCAGCGAGTTCGCCAGTCTATTTTCTGCGGCGGTGATGCGAGACGACAAGTTTAGATCTGCTCTTGTAGATGCGATCTCCAAAACGTGGGGCGGGACGCTTCCGGCCGCTGTAAGATCGCAAGCTCTTTCTGCAGTATCCAACGCGTTGGCGTCCCGGACTCAAGACGTAATGCACTCCAGCGTTGTACAGACAAGTGTTCACGCCGTTCAAACCGCTGCTGCCAAGAGCGTTGCAGCGGCAGTGAGTAGTCCCGTAGCTGCCAAGGTTGCCGCAATCCTTGTACACAATCTATCTGTTGCTCTGGCGAGCCACATCAAAGTCGTAATCGCAAAGTTGATCGCCAGTGGCGCATTGAAGACAATTCTTGTTGGTAAACTCAAGGCTGTTCTAGCAGGTACAGTTCTCGCTGCTGTCATCCATGCACTGGCGGCAAAGTTGGCCGCCCTAGGAATCAGCGCCGGGCCAGGAACTGTTTTCATCGTAGTAGTTGCCCCCCTGCTAGCCATATACATCAGGTATCAGTACAAGCATCTTCCTGCTAAGTTAGGATCTACAGTGCCCGATAACGTGATAGCAGAACTTGAAGGTCGTTATCGGGAGGTGAATCTAACAATTGTCGACAATATATACCAGCAGGTAATTAGTGCTGGAGTTGGTGTATTGTTGACCGAAGTAATACATGACAGCGGATTCTCAAGTGCGCTAAACGAATTGGTAGAGGAGTCTGGTGACAGCTAGGGCATTTCTGCAGTTCGGGAGTCACAACAAAATTCCGGAGCAGTTTACTTCAACAGGATCTACCATTGGATTTTGCAGGATAACAATCCTCATCTCAGGCAGTTAGTATAGTTTTTGGACGGGGGTGTGGCTCACGGGTGCCACTATAATCCAGTTAAACATGGCCATGTCAAGCAGGTCAAAGACTGGTCTTATTCAAGCTTCCACCGTTTTGTTGCGAAAACGGTTTGTCCATTGAATTGGGGGTGTGCGAATAGTGATACGTTTGATCAGTATCAGTTTGGAGAGTGATCTTGCCAGGGACAGACTTTATTTTCCCGGATTTCGCGAACTCCATCCGGGCTACTAGTGTTTAATTGCATTAATTCGACACAAACTTTCAAGTGTCAATCGGCATGTAAAACTTACCAGAATTTTCGGAAAATCGGCGTTGAAAAGTTTCCACTCTAAGATGATAAATTACCGGCATTTTGCCGGAGAACTTTGGAGTGATAGAGATGGATATAATTGCCGAAATCAGAAGGCGACATTTTGTCAGTAAAGAAAATATCAGTTCAATTGCCCGTTCATTGGGGCTATCTCGTCCCACTGTCAGAAAACATTTAAAGACGGAGGTTGAACCGAAATATCGGCGTCAAACGCAATACGCGCCGAAGCTGGGTGAATTTAAGACTTTATTGACCAAATGGCTGGAAACAGAAACATTGTTGCCGAAAAAGCAGCGCCGAACAGCGATGCGATTATATGAAGGTTTGGTTGCTGAAGGCTACGCAGGCGCTTATGACAGTGTTCGGCGTTTTGTAAAGCAGTGGAAAGCAGAGAACAAGGATATGCAGACACCTCAGCAGGCGTTTGTTCCTTTGGCGTTTAAACCCGGCGAAGTCTGTCAATTTGACTGGAGTCAGGAAGTTGTTGAACTGGGTGGGCTGGAGCAAATCGTCAAGGTGGCGCATTTTCGTTTGTGTTACAGCCGCAAAATGTTTGTTGTTGCTTATTTCAGGGAAGCGCAGGAGATGCTGATGGATGCGCATAATCGTGCATTTGCGTTCTTTGGTGGCGTACCGTTGCAGATGGTTTATGACAATCCCAAGACGATTGTGGATACAATTTTGATTGGCAAGGAGAGAAAGTTCAACCGGCGGTTTATGGCGCTGGCGAGCCATTATCTGTTTGAACCCGTTGCCTGCACACCGGCGGCCGGATGGGAAAAAGGTCAGATAGAGAATCAGGTGGGTAATGTCAGAGAATGGCTGTTTACACCACGCGTAAAATTCGGAACCCTGGATGGCTTAAACCGCTGGCTGGCGCAGCGCTGCCATGAACTGTCAAACAGGAGGCATCCTGACTTTGCACAAACCATCGCGGAATGTTTTCAGCAGGAACAATCGTTATTGCGGCAAATCACAACACCATTTGCCGGTTATGTTGAACACTTGATGAAAGTCTCCAGAACCTGCCTAGTGCGTGTTGACCGGAATCAGTACAGTGTACCGGCACAATGGTCCGGACAAGTGGTTTCGGTCAGAGTATTTGCTGACCGTCTTGACATTGTGTCGGAAGGCAGAACGATTGCGACGCATCAACGCAGTTTCCTGCGCGATCAATTGATCTGTGATCCATGGCATTATCTACCCTTACTGGAAAAGAAGCCCGGCGCTATCCGGCACGGTGCGCCATTCCAGAACTGGGAACTGCCGGAAGCAATCCGCCACGTACGAGAGAAACTTCGCAAGCAAGACAAAAATGAGCGCGCTTTTGTTGATCTATTGTTGCTGACTCGTGAAGCAGGCCTTGAGGCGCTTGAAACAGCTTGTGAACTGGCGTTGGAATCCGGTGTTGTTAATGCCAGTGTTCTGCAGAATGCAATCAGGCGTCTGATTGAGCCGGTTCGTCCAAAAGCGCTGAATACCGGAGACACCTTGCAATTGACCACTGAACCGCGGGCTGATTTCCAGCGTTACGATCATTTACTGGGAAGCCGCCATGTCCACTGATCTGCTCACCCAACTCAAAGCACTGCATCTCTACGGTATGGCGGAAGCCTGGTCTGAGTTAAGCGCTGAAATGCCGCAACGCAAGCAAGTATCGCCGCAAGCTGCATTAAGCCAGCTGATCAACGCCGAAATAGCCGAACGCCAGTTGCGCAGCCTGAAATACCAGATGAAAGCCGCAAAGTTTCCGATTCACCGCGACCTGGTGAAATTCGACTGGGATGAAACACCGCTCTCACGTCAACAGATGGAACAGCTCTCAACGGCCGCTTTTATGGATGATGCGCATAACCTCATCCTGGTCGGCGGCACCGGTACCGGCAAAACACATTTGGCCACAGCTTTGGGCGTTGCCGCTATTCATCAGAGCAAACGCATACGATTCTTCAACGCCGTGGATCTGGTCAACCTGCTGGAGCAGGAAAAACAACTGAATAAAACCGGAAACCTGGCTAGAAGACTCATTCAGGTGGATGCAGTCATCCTCGATGAACTGGGCTATCTGCCTTTCCCGGAATCAGGCGGCGCCTTATTGTTTCACCTGATCAGCCAACTTTATGAGCGTACTTCACTCATTGTAACCACCAACTTGAAATTCAGTGAGTGGGTGCAGGTTTTTGGTGATGCCAAAATGACCACTGCACTGTTAGACCGCATTACGCATCATTGCGACATCCTGGAAACTGGCAATGATTCTTACCGTTTCAAGCATCGAAAAAAATGCATAAAGACCGATTAACCAACTAAACAAGGTGGAAACTTTTCGACGCCGATGACTGGAAAATTTTCAATGCCGATTGACAGTGCATGTGCTACGCGATAATGTTGATTCTTCATGGCATTTTGATTATTTCCACTTTAATCCTGTTAAACATGGCTGTGTTAAGTGGGAGAAAGACTGGCCTTATCCAGGCTTCCACCGTTTTGCTGCGAAAACGCTTTATCCATTGAATTGGGACTGCGCGAACTTTATCCGGGCAACCTGCTGACCTGGTTGCTGCAACCGCTGAGCTATGTTTTATTGACCGCCCGGTGGGCATCGGAAAACCTGAAATCATTGTCACCTGTGCCTGTTTTGGTCGTACAGGGGCTGTCGGGCTCCTTTTTGGCGACATGGTTTTTGAAGAACTGGCCGAATCGAAAACATTCTGGAAGCTACCGGATGGGGTGCATGGCGATGTGTTCTGGGGGGGCATGGGTACAAGTATCGCAGTAAATATTATGGCTTATGAAGTGTCGAATTTTTTTACATACTATCACTCTGTTAGCAATGGATTGTGCTTAACACTATGAAATTATTGTTAATATATAGATGGCATAAATATTGCTGTAGATATAACTGTAATTAATAGATCAAAAAGGTGAAATAATGGGAAAAAAGATAACTCACAATCTAAAATATTTAGTTTTCGTAGTATTTAGTTACGCCAGTTTCTCTGCTCTGGCAGTTCCAATTAATTGGACAGACTGGACGAGTGAGTCGGCTATCAATGGTTATACAGCAACAGGCTCGATCATTTCGGGTACTGAAACCATTGGCGTCACTTATACTAATGCGCAAGGAATCGGGTTTTCACAGATGAGTGGCGGTGGCATTGACTACTGGCAAAACAATCGTTCAGGAAGAGATCCAGCTACTTCACCCTATACGAGTACTGGAATAAATGGGGTCGATAATATACCGACAGGAACCGATATTTTGGCTTTAAGTCGTCAAGGATCCCAAACACTTAATTTTACCCAGGCAATTGCTAACCCGGTTTTTGCATTTGTGAGTCTAAATCGTAATGGTTATGCTTTTGATCAGGATTTTGAAATCCTAAGTTTAGGCGGTGTTGATGGAAATGACTGCGGTTATTGGGGATGTGGAGGTGCAGAAAAAGTTATTGTCGACCTCGGTGGTGGTAATTTTGAATATCAATTAAACGCAAATAATGTCGGGGGCACAGAACCTCACGGTGTTATTAGATTTTCTGGGGCATTTGATACAGTTACATGGCGTAGTTCAACCAATGAATTCTGGAATGGCTTTACAGTTGGAGTGCAAGGCACCGCTGATCAGGTTTTTCCTTGCCAACAAAACCCTAATTTGCCTCAATGTCAAAATACAGTACCTGAACCTGGTACTCTAGGGTTAGTTATCATAGGTATAGTCGCGCTTTCCCGTCGTTTAAAAGTCATGATTTAATTTCTGTTGGATTGATTTCCTCGCTTCACTTCAAGAAGCGAGGGCTAATCAATGATAAGTATGGCTTGGGTAAGGCAAAAATAGCGCACAATATTGCTATTTTTAAAGGTAAAGAATTTCGACAGCGATAAGACTTGTTGATCTGTTTTTCCTGTGCTTCAGTTGAATTGAGTTGACTCAATGGAGCTGACTGTCCGCTTGGTTGGGGTGCTGTCATATGGCAGTAGCACAAATAGGGGTCGACCATTGTTTTTAGCAGGGCGACATGCCGTATCTCAAGCAGTTAATAGACATTGGACGGGGATGTGCTCACGCAGTCAGCGGCTGGGATTTTGGCTCGCTTGACTAGAAATGTTTTTTCCGTCCTCCCACGAAACCCAATGGTAGACTCCATTTTTGTGCATTTTTTGTGTAAATATACTTTGTACCCTCGATACTGAGTACATTATGAACAGGCAAGAATTTGAGGCTACTTTGCGGAAAATGTCATCTGAAGAATTTGACGCCTTTGTAAAAGATTTCGGTGGTGATGCTAAAATACCGGACACAATCATACGCAACTATATTGATCATCCAGAGTGGGAACCACGACTTTGCCAAATCCTCGGCTTTCTTACTGAGGAAGAGCGCCGGACTGAAGCTATTTTACGATCAGCAACATCCGCCAGATGGTCTGCTATAGCCGCTGCAATCTCGGCAATTATCGCGCTCTTGGCTTTGCTCTTTGCCTTGGGGTTTGGCAAAGGAAACAATAGAGGGGTACTACAGATCGTTCCAGCAGACCAAGAAAAGCCGACTGCTTCGCAGCCGGTTTCTCCCGGCAGCTGAGCTTCAAGTTAAAAATGAATTTTATATTATCTCGTCGACCGTACAGGGTCGAAACCAGATATTCCATTTTAACAAATGCGCTCACGCAGCACCCAAAATCAACGCCAGTTTACCGGTCCGGTTCATCGTTTTGATTGCTGCTTCTCTTTGTGTTGCTTCCGATCTGTTTTCATGGAATTCTTGATGTACAAACCGGAACGGGTCGCAACCGGCGGTATAGCGCGAACCTTTTCCGGTTTCATTTTCTGTGATTCGACGTGTCAAATCTTTGGTTATGCCGGTGTTCCATATGGCTTGACCCCGTATCGGCTGAATATACCCGCTCAAACTCTAGTTCATAAAAACTATTGATATTTATGAACAATAACTTATACAACCATGGCCATAATGCATGACGCTGATTGATAGGCTGTGATTATTGTTCCGGCTCCTTTTCCGTGACCCCTTTTTCTGCAATCCAACTAAACGGCATCAGTTCCGCTGCTTGGCCTGTTTGAGCGAAAATGTCAAAGGATTTGAGCCGATAATTAGCTCCAAATCAGCACTGTAACGCGTTACTCCGCCAAAGATATCCGACACATTGACACAAGGCAGGCTTACAGTACTATTGTTAGAATAGACAGCTGTGCAGTTATTGTTATTGACCTGCGACACACTGATCTGCTGCGCCGAAATAAGCCTGAATGATGGCGAGCCGCCTGACGATACAAGCTTAAGCTCAGCTTCGTACATACTGACAACACCAAATTCATTGGTGATTCTGACACAAGGAACGAGTAATGTTCCATTAGCAGAAAAAGTAGCGGTACAACGTTCAAAAGGATTGCTGCTGATCTCCTGGACATCTGCCAAGGTCAGTTCAGTATCGTATAACCTGATCAACGCGACCCGCCCATCTGAAAATTCCGAACCGTTATCGACAAAAAAGTGTATCAGTCGTTCCGGATTGTTCGGAAAGGTACTGAAATTCATCGATGTGGATGTGCCTTGAACTTGTAATACGCCATTTAGATAAACCGAAACCACATCATCATTATTTTGCGTTAACACAACATGATGATAGGTGTCATAGCTGAATGTATCAGTTGCTGTTAGATCTGGGAAAACCTCAAGCCGATTTTCCGGGTCAACGTAAAAAGCGTAGTCGTCTTGACGATTTGAAACGCCAAAAATAACTTTATACCGATCAGGATCCGATTCGTCTGCTTCAAATTGGAACACGAGTTCTACAGAATAAGCGCTGCTGTTTCCCAGTGCGCTTCTTGAAAAAAGAAGTAACCCGGCTTGTTCATCGAACGATCTATTGCCGTCAAAGCGATACACCACACGTTCTTCACCAAATACCATATCGGTCATAAAACTGTTTTCAGACAATGGGTCTATGGGTGTAATCGCGACCACATCTGCTTCTTGTGCGCTAAAAGAATTATCAAATGTATACGTTGCTACAGGTGTCGGCTCCGCCTGCACTGTTATAGCAAACATACCCAGGCATAAATAGCTAATAACGCCCGTTATATATTGATTTCGTGTATTCATATTATTTTTCTCATTATTGAATTAACAAAACTGACAAGATAAATCGGCTGCATCAATCATCCCTTCAATACCGCACAAAATGCTTGATAATCAATACAATCAAAATTTTCTGTCTTTAACTTACGCAGGATATCGCAGAATATTATTGCCTTCCAAATAACTTTATGAAATTAAGTTATAATTCTTCTCCTTGATTGAGAAACTACTGATTATCAAGTTACCTGTCAAGAAGTATCTAATTCAAACCAATAAACTATCCGGTAAGTTTGATATTGAAATCTTTGCTGTCAGTGACGCGGCCATATCACAAACCAGGGTCACGCACAAACCAAGAAAAGCAAAAACACGAGTTATTGATTATGGACCTGACCCGATTTTCCCCTGCGATTTTCCCCTGACCCGATTTTCCCCAAAAAATTTTAACAGCGAGTTTTCACACAGCCTGGATCGATAGCAGATATTGCATTTCAGCAAATGCACTCACACAGCACCCAAAATTAACGCCAGCTTACCGGCACGGTTCATCGTTTTGATTGCTGCTTCCCTTTTTGCCGCTTCCGATCTGGTCGCATGGAATTCTTGATGAACAAGCCGGAATGGGCCGCGGCCGGCGGTATAGCGCGCACCTTTTCCGTTTTCATGTTCTGTGATTCGACGTGTCAGATCCTTGGTTATGCCGGTGTAAAGGCTCCCGTCAGCGCATTCAAGAATATAAACCGTCCAGTTCATTGTTAACCGGTTTTACAGTTTTTGAGAGTAAGCGTGAATTTACGCCCAAACTAGTCCAAGTTAGCGCTTGTCGTGACCGGGCAGTGCCAGGGCCGCTAAAAATGGTGAAAGTACCACTGCGATCACGAAGCATCCAAGATAAGCGAGAAAGGAAGCGCTGGCAACAAAACGAAAAAAAAGACTGGCTATAAACAGCATTGCGATGAACACGAGTATGACACCTAACGCGAAGCTCACGCCGGCTTTCCCTTCTTTGCTGGCGTAATAACTCTCCATAAAAGCCGTTGCCGGCCAGAATAATCCTGTAGACAACGCGCCTTTTAATTTTCCTTGCGATACATACTCTTTTTTATGCGTTGGTGGCGCGGCGAAATCGTATCCGATAAGCGCAATGCCTGTTGCCAGGTAGGCAATTACAAAAATAGCAGTTATTTCCATCTTTTCTCAAAAATTTTAACGAATTATTATGCGAGTACGCTATTCATATACCACATCTTCGAAAAAGTAACAAAGAAATCGTGCCTGGGATTGAAATGATTGTCTTCGGGGCATTGAAACTTATCGTGTTATTCTGATATGTGGCATGTAACTTTTATGGGGCGAATTCAGGCAATCAAGTTGCATGTCAATTGTCGACTTTTGTTTGACAGTACATGGAAGTTTCAGTAAATTTTGTACCGTTCTGGTAGATTTTTTACTCAGATCATCATTTTGAAGTTCTGATAAAACTTTGGCTGCTTCAAACCAAGCGATTGACATTAAGGTGTTAATTAAGTTTTGAACAATAATATCCCTGATAAGGAGAGCACTATGAAACGCAATAGTTTAACGGTATTTGCAGCATTTCTGCTTTTGTTTCCAATGTCTGTTTTTGCCGCAGGGTACGGTACAGCAGGGTGCGGTCTGGGTTCTATGATAATCGGATCGGATCGTGGGCCGGAACAGATTTTTGCCGCAACAACGAACGGTACTTTTGGTTCGCAAACTTTTGGAATGACCTTTGGAACGTCAAACTGCGGCGACCATGGCTTGATCAATATCAGCAAGGAAAGAGAGGTTTTTGCTGCTGAAAATTACACCAGCCTGGTGAAAGAAATGGCGCAGGGCAAAGGCGAGCATTTGAATATTCTGGCCAGTATGTATCAATGCCCGACGGCTGCATACCCTGAATTTGGCGCGATGGCACAAGAAAATTTTGATGACTTGATAGTCAGTGCGCAGACAACGCCCGTTGAGTTGCTCGGCCAGTTGGAAACCCAGTTGAGCCAGCACCAAAGCCTGTCAAAATCCTGCAATATTCATCTATCTGCAGTAAACTAAACCCAATAAAACGAGCGGATATAGGTAACAACCTATATCCGCTCGTTTTATATTTTCCATTTTCTGGGCTTTTCGTGCCGCGGGTTTATTGTTTTGCCGGGATAGTTATCGGGTTCTTCCTGTTCTCCGAGGCCGTTTTCTCCAAAGAAATCCATACAGACGATTATCTTGCCGGGCTTCAACAGCAGGCAGGGGAATTAAAGCTGAGCGAGCAACGCGTCTGGCATCTGTTGTTAAAATACAAGCCGAGATTGTTTGGCGGCATCGTCAGTGAAGCCGATGGCATGGGGTTTTTTAATTCATCTGACGGAAAAACCAATCCGCAATCCGAATTGATGGCTACCCTGGCCAGTTTTTTTCTGCCATTAGATGATCTGGCACCGAATCAGGAACATCCGCAGTGTAACTTCCCTGCCCGATTCAAATGGTTGAATCAACAGCTGAAGTTTGATGCCAATCATCTGACAATACAGCAGTGCGATCGGCTTGACCGTTGGGTCAATGAACTGGATCCGGTTGGTGCGACTCTGGTTTTCGCGACGTATTATTTGAATAATCCGGCATCGATGTTTGGCCATACTTTGGTGCGTATCGATAGCAGAGATCGCGGAGGAGAGCGGAAATTAACCAATTATGGCGCCAACTACGCCGCCATTCCGGATACGGATAATCCTGCCCTGTATGCCTGGAGGGGTCTAACGGGTTCGTTTGAAGGGCGTTTCGCCATTTTTCCGTATTACACGAAAGTCCAGGAATATAATAATCTGGAAAGCCGGGACCTCTGGGAATATGAACTGGAATTTACGGAAGACCAGCTCAATACCATGCTTTTGCATTTATGGGAGTTGGGGGGTACGTATTTTGATTATTATTATTTCCAGGAAAATTGTTCCTATCATGTACTTTCACTTTTTGAGATTGCCAGACCGGATCTTCGGCTGAGGGATCAGTTCTTATTTAGTGTTATCCCTGCGGATACTGTTAAAGTTGTTATGGCGCAGGAAGATCTGGTTAAAAAAATCGTGTACCGCCCATCGCTTTTGAGTCTCTTGAATCAAAAACGGCATTCGATGACCAGAACGGAAAGAAGCATTTTTGAAGCGCTTGTGAAAGAAAAGATTTCACCGGCTTCCGATAAATTTACGAGTCTTTCGACGCGGTCGCAAGTGTTGTTGCTGGATGCGTATATGGATTATTTACAATATAAAAGTATGCAGCAGGGAAGCGACCATGAAGTAAAAATCCCCCATTCAGTACTACAGGCCAGAAGCCGCCTTCAGGTGACCGAAGATGAAAGTGAATCGAACACCTATTTTTCCAGTCCACCGGAACTTGGTCATGGCGCCGATCGTTTCCGTATCGGAATGGGCCATAATGACCGGGAGCCCTTTATCGAATTTGCTTACCGCCCTGCCTATCACGATTTAATGGCCAGAGATGAGGGCTATGACAAAGATTCGGAAATTATTTTTATGGACTTCAAACTGCGCTATTTTTTCGAGTCCGAACGAGTCCGACTTGATCAGGCAAGATTGCTTTCGATAACCGCCTTGAATCCCTATGACTCACTTTTTTTTAAACCGTCCTGGCGTCTGGATTTTAGCGTTGATACGCTCAGAGACCGTGATTGCAATTATTGCAATGCATTTGCAGGCAGTTACGGCAGAGGCATTTCTTATCGTCCGGCTTTTTTTTCGCCGCTTTTGCTCTTTTCATTTGTTGATGTGAGGACGGATTTTTCTGGCAACTTGAAGCGGGATTATCGACTCGGTGGCGATGTGGAAATGGGCGCGTACTACGATTTTAATGACCAGCTAAGAATTAAGCTGGCGGGCAGTTACCGGGTTTTTGTTTTGGGGGAGCATAAACGTTTTTTCACATCGCATTTCGTCACCCGGTATGCGTTTACGCAGGATCTGGATATGCGACTGGAATTTAATCGCTATGATCATAACAACGAGGGGATTCTCGCATTCAATTATTATTTTTAGAGATGCCCTTCAGTACTCTACCCCGTATGGATAGAGTACGAGTCAGCTTGAGCAAGGAGGCGTGACGCATGTTGCTGAAAAACTTTTTCAGGAAAAATTTTGCCTTGATCATGGGCCTAAGTTTGCCGGTTCTGATGGTGCTTGGTTTTTTGTTTGCCAATCATTTGTCGTAAACCGATGATGGTCCACTCCCATAATTGTTGTGGACTTGATCCCGTTTTGTTTTGTTGTGACTCCGTTTTTGTTGATTTATATTAAAACCAGTATCGTAAGATAATTACATGTTTTTGACCAGACCGCTTCTTAGAGAGTGGTATCCGTGTTTTCGGGTGGAGCACAATGAGGTGCTCAAAAAAACAGCTTAACCTCGCTCGGTATTGCATGCTCTCCAATAAGAGTAGAAACGACTGCTAAAGTTTGGTCGGAATTTTTGGCGGTTTGAGCTTACACCCCCATAATGGGGAGCGCTGCTTTTGCCCGTGCGAATAGACGGTTTACGGCACTGAAGGCGCAGGTAGCTTGAAGGTTACGTTGCCGCTTCCCGTCAATAGCGTGTGAGCGACAGGAATGCCGCCGACGAATTCCACCAAACCCAGATTGCACACCGCGCTTACACGCTTGTCGCTGTTTTCAGCTTGCAGTAATTGCACCTCGGTCTTCCAGCATTTGCTTGGGAAAATCGACCAGTTGCGTTGAACTATCGTCTTCGCGGTTTCTTTGGCCGTTGTTTCGAGGAAACGCGACTGGTTCGCGTTCGGTTCGTTACTCAGCGCCGAGCTGGTGAGTTGATAACAAAACAGCCTGCCGTTACCATGCTTGAACGTGGCACCCGCTGAAAAAGCATAGTGCACGTCACCTGAAAGAAATGTACACCGCGTGATTTCCATGCGCTGGCTCAGAGCATCCATGAAGTTCACAAATCCCTCCTTGTTCGAGTGCCAAGATTCGGCATCCAGCGTATTCACCAGCCGACCGGTTAGATATCCTTGTACACCGATCAGGCTTTCAAGACGCTGTACCCATTTATAATTTTCAACCTTGCCCGCAAACCACAATGCGAGATGTTGAAACGCTTCCACAACTGCGTAACCCATCACCGGTGTCGCTGCGATCAATATCGGGCAGGTATCACCGGTAATCTGTTGACCGGTCTTCAACTTGACCCATTCAACGCGCAACCAGTCGAGCGCGTAGCGATCAAGCAATTGCGCTGAGTAGTATTTGCTCTCGAATTGACGTTGCGTCCGGGAATCAATCGCAATGATGGGTGGATCGGTAGGCACGGAAAATCCCCATCCGCGACTCTTCCAGGTATGTAGGTCGTAACGTGCACCGACGTCTGGATCGTTGTTGGCGTCGCCCAGGTGCAGCGCAATGGTAATGAGTAAATCCTTGTCGAAATTATCCGGATCGTTGCCCCAGGCCTGAAAAGCCCAATACGCCGCCAGTGCATTTGATACTATGCGTTGTCCCAGTGGCGACTGGCGCACACCGTCATACCAGTCCTGGGTGATGTTCCAGTCGTCGGTCACATCGTGATCGTCGAATATCATGTACGTTGCGACGTTGGCCAGCAGCCTGCGTATATTTGGTAGGGTGCCATGGTAAGAACGCAAGGGTTGCAATTGCTTTTCAAACACTGTTCCTGCACTGTCGGCAACGCCTAGGTTTTGCAGCACGTTCTGGTCCCACACCGGCTCCCACGCCTGATAGTTGCCGAATGCATACACATACATAGCTGCGAACTCGCCGAATGTGAACAGGTGATTTTCCGACTGCCCTGAACTGAATCCGGAATCAATGCCGTTATGCTTTTCCTGCAGCGCCTGTTTGCGCCCGTGCAACGGGATCGTAGCAGGATCAAGAAAGTCACCGGCGGACGCGGCGCCGCTGACTAGCGGCAAGGTTTCCTGCGCGCCAGTGATGGCCAGCGCCTGCGGTCGCAGCATCGCCAACAGCGATACCGCAACATCATCCGCATATATCTGGTCGCCAGTCAGCAACAGGACTGCGGGGCGCTGTGCAATATCGTTACAGGTCTGTTCTAGCAGGGTGTGGCCGTGCGCAAGCGCATCCGGCAGCGGCGCTTGAGTACGCGCATCGAACCCTCCATGAGGTTTGCGACAGCTCCCATGCAGTATCCATTTCAGCTTGCCTGGAATATAGAAACTCGGATACGGATGTGTCCCATAGGTCAACTTCCCGAGTTCCTCGTCTGAGAACAACGGTGTACGGTTATTGTCGGCGCCTAGTATGTCGATGCAATAGTAGAACAGCTCATCTATTCGATAACCTGCGGCATCGCTGGCGCGTGCTTGAAGCAAATAGATGTGCAGGTTCTTGCCGAGTTTTACGTGTTGAAGTGGCAACTGGCCGAGATCACTCTGTCCCACAGTATTGCGGTCGGCATCAATGATTGTCAGCTGCAACGATAGCGGGTCGACAGTAGCCAACCACACGCAAACCCTGTTCTTTGTTGCTCTGCGCAGGATGGGGCCCGCCAACAGCTTCGTATTCATATATCCTTCCTCACTTAAAGAAGCAAATTACTTATTATTGTTTGCAGCAAGTAGCCAAGGCTACTTTTGATCCGGCCACAAGAAGTTTGAAGTTAACACAAATATTTAAGATGATAGGGCATTGTATTTTTTTCTTTTGATCTATCATGCAGTTAAAACTTTAATTGACCAAATCAATTGCTTTGTGGTCCTGTAAGTCGGGACAGATACAATAATGAGTTGTATAGTAATCGAGCTTGTCAGTTTGAACAAGGAGTGTGACGCATGTCACTGGAAAATTTTTTCAGGCAAAATTTTGCCTTGATCATTGGCCTAAGTTTGCCGGTAGTGATGGTGCTTGGTTTTTTGTTTGCCAATTATTTACCGCAAACCGATGATGATCCACCCCGGTATGAGTTGGTGTTTAGCGTTGTACGCTATGACAGTCATTCGCAGTTTCATGTCGATTTCACTGTGCGGGATCGGAAATTATATATGCGCCTGACCCCTAGACAGAAAAACGGCGGAGCCAATGTCAGAGATCTGTTTATTTATAATGGTCAAAAAGGAAGTGTGCGGAAAATCAATTATCTGCCAACTCCAGACCAGTCCATTGATGACCAGCATGAAATTCCGGTTAAAGCAATGAGCGGCTATACAATTGACACCAACAGTAAAGCGCCCGATGGCTATGAATTCGAATCAGGCAGTTATCGTTCCCGTGGATTATTCGGTGAGGTTTTCGGTGGCCGTTCCGGTCGCTATGTTCATCGCGTGAAAAAACCGGGCGGCGGAAGTTTTGTCATACCGGAATACGATTCCAGTTATTCCTACAGCGGAATCAGTTTCATTGGCTGGATAGTTCATTCAGATTAACATCCGGGTATAGGTATACGATATGAACAGTAAACAGGAAGCTTTGCAAGAGATTGTAGCTATTGTTCAAAATCATAAGCTCACATTCGAGGAAGTTGCCGCTGCATTAACCGATCAGCAGCAAATCTCACAGCAAAAGAGCAGTGGCACGCTTTCAAGAATATTTGGCTATATTGGCAGTATTCTGGTTTTTTCTGGTATCTGTATTTATATTGGCATGCAGTGGGATTACTTTGGTTCGGCAGCGCGCGTTCTGGTGACGCTGGGACTGGGTTTCGCCATTTTTATTATTGCACTTTTGATGATGGGTCATCCGCGATACGACCGTGTGGCGACACCGCTATTGTTGATTGCCGCATTGTTTCAACCCGCGGGAGTTTTTGTCATGCTGGATGAATATTCGCGCGGTGGCGATCCGCTGCATGGTGTCTTGTTTATGTCAACGTTGATGTTTATCCAACAGGGCGCTGTTTTTTGGCAGAAACAACGTACAACGCTTGCTTTTACCAGTATTTTCTTCGGTTGCAGCTTTTTTGTAACAGCATTTGAGCTTCTGGAAATGACCGGAAATTTAAGCTGGCTGACAATTGGTGTTTCACTGATGTTTATTTCATGGGCGCTCAGCCACTCCCGGCATTACGCCATATCTGCATTCTGGTATTTTGTTGGTTCGGTCACATTACTGTATTCGGCATTTGAGATGCTGGAAGGCCAGCCTTTTGAAGTGCTTTATATTGGTTTGACAGCACTGATCATTTATATCAGTACCGCCGCGCGCAGCCGGACTTTGCTTCTAGTAGGCACATTCTCCATGTTGGGCTATATCAGCTATTTTACTTATGAGCATTTCAGCAATACACTGGGCTGGCCAGTTGTACTGATACTCTGTGGAATTATTTTTATTGTAATTGGCTCGGTCGCGATGAAAATTAATGCCCGGTATATTCGTGTGTCTGTTTAAATCCAGTGTAAGTCGAGAAATAACGGGTTTTCTGGTGTGTTTTTTTATACAAGGCTCTGTTTTAGGATCAAATATAATTTGATTCAGTGTTTGTTGTTCGAGGTAATAATTATCAGCTTGTAACAGCAATGATTAAAATGTGTGTCGGGGCTTTAATTTATGAAAAACAGAATTTTCTCAGAAACAACCGAGTCTATTCATGACCATTTGGGACGCGAGGCTGTGATAAAACCTCACGAGGAAAACCATCTTTTTAATATGCTGGTTATCGCGCCAATCTGGACGGTATTTTTCGTGTTGATATAATTATTATGGATTAATTCTTCTCAGGATCATGGTGTTACGTTATATCTAGAGCAAAAGTCTTACATTATTAGGGAATTCATTATGGATAACACAGCACATCAGGAAGCAACACGATATATGCATGATCGTTTGGGTCGTGAGGCTATTTTGAGGCTTCATAAAGAAAATCATTTTTATGATGCGTTGGCACTCATATCGATTTGGGCGACATTTTTTGTGCTGATGTATCTGCTGGCTTCACTTCCTTTTGGCTGGATTTGGCTGGGTTGCTTTATCCTGCAAGGATTTGTGCTGCAAATGCTTGGGTTTTGTTCTCATGATTTGTTTACTCATCGTAGGGTAGGCGGTCAATTGGTATCCCGCATTGGCGGCATGCTTTGTCTGACGCCTCTGCTGGTGTCTGCTACTGCCGTAACGAAAACGCATCTTGAACATCATCGTTATTTTGGTACGAAAAAGGATTCGGAAGCCTATAAAAGTGATCTTGACCGCCGCTGGGTTAAGCTCTTTTTTCTATGTCTGCCGGGTATTCTATTAGTGACAAGCCGTAAATTGAGTCGTCAGCCAACGGATGAATTCGCTTATATGGGCTCGGCGCGTTATCAAGACAAAGAAACCGTCAATAAAGTAAAATTTGAACAGAAAGTTGTTATTATTTTTATCGTTTGTGTGATTGGCCTTGCCATTATCTGGCCGGGTTATATATTACTTGGATATGTTTTGCCTTTGTTCCTGGCTATGCCACTTGCATCGACTTTAAGGACAGTACTGGAACATGCAGACATACAACCTGAAAACCCTTTTAATACTTCGACCAATTTCAAGACGGGGTTTGTCAGTCGTTTGCTTTTCTTCTGGGATAGTGGTGACTGTCATATTGTCCATCATTTCTTTCCCTCTATTCCTTTTTACAGGATCGGCAGTGCGCTAGAGTTAATGAGTCCAATTTTTAAGGAAAAAGGCGCTATTGAGCAAAAGTCGCTCGTGAAAATTATTTATAAATGGTTTGTTGAGAACCGGGTACATGGCACGAATTGGCAGCAGCCCGGTCAGCAAGAAGTCGTTATCGATCGGTGATGTGAATGATGTGACGATGAAATTGTGACCACATCCATATAAAACGGTGGTGCTGGAGATTATGTCAGCTCAGTACACTTCTTATCGCTTCTAGGTTAAACAATTGAATTCAATATATTATAATCCGTTTTGTAGTTTGGCTTTATCCATAAAAGTCTTCCTGAAACTGCCTTTGAATGTGTTCAACTTCTGAACGTTTTTCTATCAAGGCATTCACACAATCCATATCAAGTTTCTCTCCGGCCAATTCCGCAAGCAGTGCAAACGCTTTGTCATTAGTCCAGGCTGATTTATAGGGACGGGCGGATGTCAGTGCGTCGAATACGTCTGCAACGGCAACGATACGCGCTTCAAGCGGAATATCATTTCCTTTTTTACCGTGTGGATAGCCGCTGCCGTTGATGGCTTCATGGTGAAACTCGGCGATGTTTCTAAGCACATCAATTTGTGACATATTGCCCAAGCCAAAATTTGATACGATACTATCGATCATATCTCTGCCGATACAGGTGTGTTTATTCATGATTTCTCTTTCGTTATCGCTTAATGGACCGGGTTTGAGCAGTATGGTGTCGGGAATACCAATTTTGCCGATATCATGCAAGGGCGAGAACATAAAGACATGTTCGATATATTCGTCGTCAAGGTCATATTTTTCAGCGAGCTTTTGGGCGATAATGCGGCTGTATCGAGACATACGATCCAGATGACTGCCTGTTTCCGGGTCCCGAAAATGGGTAATTTCGCTGGTGGTTTTGAGTGCTGCGCTCATCACTTTGTGGGTGGTTAACTCGTTAATGACCATCAGTGAAACCAGGTGTCCGAAAATATCGAGCTCTTTGAGAGTTTTTTCGTTAAATACATCGGTTTCATAGGAATTGAAAAACAGAAATCCAACAAATTTGCCGCTGTGAAACATGGGCATCGTGTAACTGGATGCATAACCCTGGCGCCCTATACGTTGAGTATGTTCCTGTTTGCCTTGCTCGAAAGTGACCAGATTGTTGACAACGCGTGGTTTTCCTCTTTTCAGGATTTCGTTAAGTGATTTCGCATCGTCTAGTGACGCTTCATAATGTTTGAGTGGTTTATCTTCTCCACTGCTGTCGATGAATGTTTTGATTAAGCGAGTTGTGGGATCATACAAGGTGATGGCTATGCGCGCGATGAAATTAAATTTCTCCTGGATAACATGATGGGCGTTTGCAAGTTTATCTTTCAGGGGTAGATGTGTATTTAATGCTTCAAGCGGGTCTTTATGATGAAACATGATCTGGGATCGCTCATTTTTTGTGATATCTGTAACTATAGCTGAGGAAAAAAATTTTTTTTGATTAATTAGAAGGCGTTTGAAGGGTGTTTATTGCGATTTAAGCGCTATGAGTTTCTTTGTACTTGTTGAAACTGTTTGTTGTTTTAGGTTGAAGTTTGTTGTCTAATAGCTGCGATTGAGGGGAAAATTTGCCGTTACTTGAAATTGTCAGGCAGCGTTTGTACGCGTACACTGCCTAAGGAAAGTCCGCTGCTTTCTGTGTAGAAAGCCGGGATTATATTTTTGATGGTAATAAGGAGTTGTTAATGGGAAAAATAGCTAAATTGAATTGGGTATTATTATTGCTTTTCTTTTCATCTTCTCATGCAATCGCATCGGAAAGATATGGGTATGGTCTTGGTTATGGACAGGGTTATATTGCCATGTCCAGTGAGAAGTTTGTGACGGGTATCACAAATGCAGCGACGGGATTTCTGGAACTGCCAAAAAATATTATTTTGACAACGCAAGAGGAAACGATAGTGCATGGCATGACAATTGGTCTGGTATCGGGTGTGATGCATACGGTAGGCCGGACAGTGATCGGTGTATTTGATGTTGCGACTTTTCTCATTCCTACGCCACCCTCTATTCAGCCGCCTTTTATCTGGCAGGATTTTTCAGTAGAAACTTCTTATTAATTTCCAGCCCCGGCATCCGGATAGTAAAACGCCGTATCGTCAGGAATGACGATACGGCGTTTGAAGGTTTTAGAAGCAGCGGCTTTTATCGATTAAATTCGAGTTCCCTGGTAAATGCAGGATTTAATAACGCGCTTCCTTGAGCGCCGCGATTCTTTCTTCTAATGGCGGATGTGACATGAACAGGCTTTTAAGTCCTGAGCCGATGCCGCCAGAAATCCCGAATGCAGCCAGTTGATCAGGCAGATGTGGTTGTTTGACGGTTGATTGCAGACGCTGTAATGCAGCAATCATTTTCTCGCGCCCAGCGAGGCTAGCGCCGCCGGCATCCGCACGAAATTCGCGTTGACGGCTAAACCACATCACAATAATGCTGGCCAGAATGCCGAGAATAATTTCTGCGATAATTGCAGTGATCCAGAAGGCGGGTCCATGCCCATGTTCGGTTTTGAAAATCACACGGTCAATTGTATGGCCGATAACACGTGACAGGAAAATGACGAATGTATTGACGACACCTTGAATCAGTGCAAGCGTCACCATGTCTCCATTGGCGACATGACTGACTTCGTGTGCCAGTACAGCTTCTGCTTCATCCTGGCTCATGGTATTGAGCAGGCCGGTGCTCACTGCTACAAGCGCGTCATTTTTTGACATGCCGGTGGCAAAGGCGTTGACATCGGGCGCATTGTAAATTGCAACTTCCGGCATGCCGATTCCGGCAGCTTTCGCTTGGCGTTGTACGGTGGTGATCAGCCAGTGTTCCTGGGCATTGCGCGGCATTTCAATAACCTGAGCGCCGGTGAATCGTTTGGCCGTCCATTTGGACATGGCCAGCGACATAAAAGAACCGCCAAAGCCAAAAACAGCGGCAAATAACAACAGGGAATTGATATCGAGTCCGGTTCCCTGTTCATCCAAAATTCTTTCAAAACCCAACAGGCGAAGTGTGATGCTCAGAACCACTATGATTGCCAGGTTTGTCGCCAGAAAAAGAAAAATTCTTTTCATTCAATTGCTCCGTGGAAAAATCAAATCATAAACTTGTGATAGCGTTGTTTATATTCGGTCTATTTGTTATTTTTCAAGTAACAGTGTGCACATCCTTTACTACAGCACAGCAGATGACTGAATTGACCAAATTTAAAAAATAAGATTCAATTATTGTGTTGGATTGGCGCGTGCAAAATTCGCGGGTGGAAGAGTATTGGTTGGACTGCTTTCCATAATCTGAAATAGAATTTCATTTTTTTTGATCATGCCGAGTTCACTGCGAGCACGTTCCTCAATTGCGTCAGTTCCTTGTTTCAAATCATTGATTTCTGCGTAAAAAATCTTGTTCCGGTTTTGCAGTTCAAGATTTTTTTCATGTGCAGCAGTAACATTCTGCTCGAGTTGCTGCACATTGAGCCAGCCGCCTTTACCAAACCATAATGGATATTGCAGAATAATAATCAAGGATAGAAGCGCAGCAGCCAGATATTTCATGGTTTCTAGATTATTTCAGTTGATAAAATGCTTTACGTCCCGCATATCTTACGGTGTCTCCAAGATCTTCTTCGATGCGCAGGAGCTGATTATATTTAGCTAGTCGGTCTGATCGTGAGAGTGAGCCTGTTTTGATTTGCAGTGCATTCGTTGCTACAGCGATATCGGCTATAGTGGTGTCTTCCGTTTCGCCTGAGCGGTGGGAAACGACTGCCGTGTAGCCCGCGCATTTGGCCATTTCAATAGCTGCGAGTGTTTCAGTCAGGGTGCCGATTTGATTAACCTTGATCAGAATGGAGTTGGCAATGTTACGTGAAATGCCTTCTTGCAGGATTTTTGCATTGGTTACAAAAATATCATCTCCAACAAGCTGAACGGCTTTGCCGAGTCTGCTGGTCAACAGTTCCCAGCCATCCCAGTCATTTTCACTCATGCCATCTTCAATACTGATAATGGGGTACTTATCTACCCAAGTCGAAAGGTAGTCCACAAATTGTGCAGAGGTCAGGTTCAGGCCATCGGAGGCTAGACGGTATTTGCCGTCTGAAAAGTATTCCGAGCTGGCGCAGTCAAGGCCGATGGCAACATCTGTTCCAGGTTGGTACCCTGCGAGGTCGATCGCCTGGACAATGAGCTGCAATCCTTCTTCATTGCTGCCGACATTGGGTGCAAAACCACCCTCGTCGCCAACTGTGGTTGACATGTTTTTGTCATTTAATAGTTTTTTCAATGCATGGAAGATTTCTGCGCCACAACGAACGGCATCGCGGAAATTTTCGATTCCAAATGGAACAATCATGAATTCCTGCATATCGATATTATTGTTGGCATGCGCGCCACCATTGACAAGATTCATCATGGGTACCGGCATTGACATCATGCCAGCACCGCCCAGATAACGATATAAGGGCAGGCCTGACTCGTCTGCGGCTGCTTTTGCAACTGCCAGAGAAACGGCCAGTAGTGCATTTGCGCCTATGCGTGATTTGTTTTCAGTCCCGTCAAGATCGATCAAAGCCTGATCGATAAAACTCTGATCGACTGCATCGAGTCCGATCAGTGTTTCGGAGACTTCGGTGTTAACATTTTCAACCGCTTTAAGCACGCCTTTTCCCAGGTAACGTTGTGGATCACCGTCCCTGAGCTCGACAGCTTCACGGGTACCAACCGATGCGCCTGATGGAACAGAAGCGCGTCCCAGGACGCCTGATTCCAGCAGCACATCTGCTTCTATGGTTGGATTACCGCGAGAATCTAAAATTTCGCGGGCGATGACTTCTACTATTGCACTCATGCTTACGTTTTCCCTGTGTTATCTGATTGGCTTTGTTTCTGATTCTAATACTTTTATATTACTCTTCACGTCGTAATGTAATGAAGTTTTTTCCGCATTATTTTCGTTTAGGTGTACCGCTGTCTGTTGTATTTGTCATACAGACAGATTTATTGTCATGTTTTTGTTGACGCAATGTGTTTGATCTGCGGTCCTCCGGTTGATGGCAGTTTGTTGGAATACTCAATCGCAGCCTTGATAAATGATTTGAATAAGGGGTGACCTGCTTTAGGTGTGGAAGTAAATTCGGGATGAAACTGGCAACCTAAAAACCAAGGGTGCTCGGCTTTAGGGAGTTCTATAATTTCGCACAAATTTTCTTCCTGCGATAAACCGCTGACTTGCAGTCCGGCCTGTTCGAGTTTGGGCAAATAATCGCTGTTGACTTCATATCGGTGGCGGTGGCGTTCAATAATTTTATTTTTTCCGTATGTTTTCCAGGCCAGCGAATCTTTTTTCAGGCTACATTCCTGTCCACCCAGGCGCATGCTGCCGCCAAAATCAGAATTTTCATCGCGTGTTTCGATGCGGCCATCCCGGGTGCGCCATTCGGTAATGAGACCGATGACAGGATATGGTGTATCAGGATTAAACTCGGTGCTATGTGCGCCCGTCATGCCACTTTTGTTGCGCGCGTATTCGACTACGGCCAATTGCATCCCAAGGCAAATTCCTAGATAAGGAATGCGGTTTGTACGTGCGTAATGAATGGCCGCAATTTTACCTTCTACCCCACGTTTGCCGAAACCGCCCGGAACCAGAATGGCATGCATGCCGTTAAGACAGTCGATACCTTCCTTTTCTATTTGTTCCGAATCAACATAAGTGATGTCTATTTTGCTGCAGGTATGAATTCCGGCATGAATCAGCGCTTCCGACAATGATTTATACGACTCGGTCAGATCGACATATTTTCCGACGAGCGCAATTGTTATTGTGTGAGTTGGGTGTTCAAGTGCGTAAACCAGTTTTTTCCAGATACTCAGATCAGCGGGTTTTGCCAATATGTCGAGTTTGTGGCAGATAATTTCATCGAGCATTTGTTCGTGCAGCAATGCTGGAATTTTGTATATGCAGTCGACATCGATTGCGGAGATCACCGCCTGTTCTTTGACATTGGTGAATAAGGCAATTTTGCGGCGTTCATCCTTAGGTACTTCACGATCGCTGCGGCAAAGTAAAACATCCGGTTGGATACCGATTTCCCGCAATTCTTTTACGGAATGCTGTGTCGGTTTGGTTTTCAATTCACCTGCTGAGCCAATATAAGGCAGTAAAGTCAGGTGAATGAAACAGGTATCATCACTGGGTAACTGGGTTGCCATTTGACGGATAGCTTCAAGAAAGGGGAGTGATTCAATATCACCCACGGTGCCGCCAATCTCGATAATCGCCACTTCTGCATCACCAACACCGGCCTGGATAAACCGTTTGATTTCATCGGTAATATGTGGAATCACTTGAACCGTTCCGCCGAGATAATCGCCGCGCCGTTCCTTGCGAATCACGCTTTCATAGATCTGACCCGTGGTGAAATTGTTATGGCGGGTCATTTTTGTGCTGATAAAACGCTCGTAGTGGCCCAGATCAAGATCGGTTTCCGCACCGTCTTCGGTGACAAACACTTCCCCATGTTGAAAAGGGCTCATGGTGCCTGGGTCCACGTTGATATAAGGATCCAGTTTAAGCATGGTTACTTTGATACCCCGTGTTTCCAGTAAAGCTGCAAGTGACGCTGCGGCTATGCCTTTACCCAGCGAGGATACGACTCCACCCGTAACAAAAACGTATTTGGTCATTGGGTGCAAAAGTAAGTTAAAGTCTGCGTATGCGAAGAACGATTGTATTTATTGGGCATTTGTATAGATAATATTACCCGGCAATATTATTTGTCAGCGAATCTCAGCAAGTAAATAATTCATCATTTGTTCAGCCTGATGACGATAGCTGCCGCCAAAAAGATTCAAATGATTCAGAATATGATAAAGATTATAAAAAACCTTGCGGCTATTATACCCGGAATCAAGTGGATATTCATGTCGATAAGCAGAATAAAATTGCTCGGAAAAACCACCGAACAATTCGGTCATGGCAAGATCGGCTTCCCGGTCTCCGTAGTATACCGCCGGGTCAAATAATACCGGCTGACCAGTATGATCATAGGCAAAATTGCCGCTCCATAAATCGCCATGCAGTAAGGCAGGTGCAGGAGAATAATTGCTGAAAAATTGATCACATTCTTCCTGCAATTGTTCGCCAAGGTTTTGCAGTTTTCCGTGGTAACCGTTTTTTCTGGCTAAATCGAGCTGGTAACCCAGACGATGGGTGCGCCAGAATGCTACCCAGTCTGAGGAAGGCGTGTTGCGCTGTGGCGTGCTGCCGATTGTGTTGTCACGTGTCCAGCCATATTGTGTTGCTTTAATAGTGTGCAAAGCGGCAAGTCCTGCGCCTAAATCTGCGGCATTGCCGTTGCGATGGTTTAAATCGATATATTCAAGTACCAGCCAGGCATTTTGTCCGTTTTGTGCCCAGCATACGGGTTGCGGGACGCGTAATGTATTTGACCGGCCTATTTCCAGAAGTCCGGCGGCTTCCGCAGTAAACATGGGCGAACCGTTAGCGTGATTTGTTTTGACAAAAAACTGCCGCTCGTCATCAGCAATACAAAATGCCTGGTTGATGCATCCACCGCCAACAGTGGTGATTTTCTTGGGGTTAAATGGTCGCTGAGTTTCTGTGGCAATTTGTTCTGCGATTTCTGGCCAGGCATTCATTGTTTTAAATAAACTGAATATTTACATTTTTTAAAAACCAGTTTTACTGTTTTCCGGCTAGCCATGCCCTTGCCCGTGTAATTGCCGCGTGTACTTGCACGGGTGCTGTGCCGCCGATATGATCGCGGCTGTTTAGTGAGCCTTCCAGGGTGAGAACGGCAAAAACATCGGCTGCAATTTGGGGTGAAAATTGTTGTAATTCAGTAAGTTCGAGATCGCTTAAATCGCAGCTTTTTTGCTCTGCATATTGCACAGATCTGGCTACGATCTCATGCGCATCCCGAAAAGGTATACCTTTTTTGACCAAGTAATCGGCGAGATCTGTTGCCGTTGAAAAACCTTGGCGTGCAGCTTTGCGCATAGCCTCAATATTGACTTTGATTCCGGATAACATATCAGCATAGATACGTAATGTGTCGATCAGCGTATCAACGGTATCAAACAAGGGTTCCTTGTCTTCCTGGTTGTCTTTATTATAGGCAAGCGGTTGCGCTTTCATCAATGTCAACAAAGCGACCAGGTGGCCGTTAATGCGTCCGGTTTTGCCGCGCACCAATTCCGGAACATCAGGATTCTTTTTTTGCGGCATAATCGATGAACCAGTACAAAAACGATCGGCCAATGTAATAAAGCCGACCGCGGGGTTCATCCACAAAATCAGTTCTTCCGAGATACGAGACAAATGCGTCATAATTAAGGAAGCACATGCGCAGAATTCGATGGCAAAATCCCGATCGGATACAGCGTCCAGCGAATTCTCGCATATGCCTTCGAATGACAAGGATTGCGCTACATGTTCACGATTGATTGAATAGCTGGTGCCGGCGAGTGCTGCTGCACCCAGTGGCAACTGATTGACACGTTTTCTGCAGTCCGACAATCGTTCGGCATCCCGCTTGAGCATTTCAAAATAAGCCATCAAATGGTGGCCAAAGGTTACCGGCTGAGCAACCTGAAGGTGTGTGAATCCTGGCATGACCGTCTCGGCATGTTTTTCGGCTAGATTGACAATAGCTGACTGCAAAGATTGTATAAGTTTGATTATTTCGTCAATGGAAGCGCGCAGATAGAGCCGGATATCGGTGGCTACCTGGTCATTTCTGGAACGCCCGGTATGAAGTCGCTTTCCTGCATCGCCAATAAGTTGGGTCAAACGTTTCTCGATATTCAAATGTACGTCTTCAAATTGCAGTGACCATTCGAATTTGCCGTCACCGATTTCATCGCCGATTTGCTCTAGGCCCTGTTCAATGGCCGTCAAGTCATCCGGACTGATGATGCCTTGTGCTGCCAGCATTTGGGCATGCGCCAATGAACCTTTCAGATCATGCTCAGCCAGACGGTAGTCAAAGTTAATCGATGCGGTATAACGTTCCACCAGTTCGGATACGGGTTCGCTAAATCTTCCAGACCATGTTTTTTTGTTGATGTCCACTGAAATGTAACTTTCCTTTTAAATTGATAAAATGTATGGGAAATATTTTTGTTTGCGGAGATTTGTCTTAAATTATAAAACAAATTGAGTGACGATTTATTTGCTATACTTTTGTTGCAGCGGTTATTGGTATCAGCCAGGGTGAAATACTGAAGTTAAAACAGTTTTAGTGCCGGCTAAAATACGAACTAAATATTCCAAATGAATGGATCAGATATTGCTATTAGCCTGGAATCTCTATTTTGACACACATCGTGCTGACATTATTTAATTTTAGAATGCTCTGCTTTCACTTCCGTTTGGATTAGTGGATAATTAGAGTTT
Organism: Nitrosomonas sp.; assembly: GCA_031316255.1. Taxonomy (NCBI): domain Bacteria; kingdom Pseudomonadati; phylum Pseudomonadota; class Betaproteobacteria; order Nitrosomonadales; family Nitrosomonadaceae; genus Nitrosomonas; species Nitrosomonas sp. Next base: position 1,945,729 of record JALDQW010000001.1, read on the forward strand.
TTTACCTGTCACCTAAACAAGGAGCTATTGATGACGGATCAGAACAAGCAAAACGAATCATTACAAGCGAAAGCAACGACAATATTTTCAATGCTGGGGCAGAAATTTGAAGTGCTGGAAAAACTTCCCCAAAAGCAGCTGCCAATGAAGTATGCATTTGTATTGGTAGGTATTATTATCTTTGTTTTTGCCTGGAAGCAGATTGCTGTGGGCAAGGTTGAATCTGATATGAGTAAGAAGCTTGAAAGTGAACGCGCGCTGATTACTCAACAGGCACGTGAGCATGCGGACAAACAATACAAACAAGAAGAAGAACGTTTTGGGCAAGTACTGGCATGGGCAGTACGTAGCGAACTGATTCGCAATAATATTGATCAAATCGGCCTGTACTTGAATGACATTGTCAAACAAATCGATGCCGATCGCATCGTATTGATCAGTGAAAGTGGTGAACTATTGGTGTCAACCGACAAGCGTCTGGAAGATGTAAAAGGCAGCGACCTTTATCCTAAAGACGTTATCAATGAGCATAAAATCGCTATCAAATCCGATGTGAGCGGAAAGAAATTGTTGATTGCGCCCATTTCCGATTTTAACAAACGCGTTGCCGTTCTGGTTATAAGCTACAATCAAGCAAGAATAAACTAGATGCACATATGAGGATGAGGACTACTGTGTATAACAGTAGTCAGTCGAGTATGAATCGTGGAAAATCCCTGCCTTGAGCAGGGGTTTTTGTATGAATCTGACGGTTTTGGAATGTGCTATGGGGTATAAACCCGATTAGAATGAGTTTATAAACCCTCATCGAGCAGAATGACGCTGCCAATGACGGCAACGGCTTCGTTGCTGTTGGCGACATCCACCGCAAGCCATTCACGCGTGATTTCGCCATTTTCAAGCCGTAATTGCTGTTGATTCAGTTCAGTTTCGGTGGCCGATCTTCCGAACGTCTGGCTGTAGAGCGCCTGAATATAATCGGTGTTGTCCAGATCATTCAGACTCGAGTTGTTTTGGAACCAGTCGAGAATGATCTTGGGATTGACGTGATCAGCGATAGCCTTACGTCCAAGCTGCCATTCGCCAATGGTGGCATCACGGTCAAAGAAAGTCTGGAACAATCGGCCGAGTATGCCTTCCACCTGATTGTGTGCAAGTAAAACATTCTCGCCGCTGTCAAAAGCGATCATTTCCACATTTCTGAGACTGAGCATGGCGCCGTCCTCTAGCCGCGTAATCTCAACGCTGTCGTTGATCCGTTCAAGATGAACATCCTCGCGGCCGCCATGCATTTTGAGCACATCGTGTCCACCGCCACCGTCCACATTCAGCGCTAGTCCCAACGGCAGATAACCTTGATTGTCACTGTTGCCACCAGTCAGGTTGCGCACACTATCCAGGCGTAAAATATCGGGATTATCGTTTAGTCCGGCAAGCAGTTCATCAGTTGTTTTCTGTTGCAGACCGACTGCTTCAGGAAGGTTTAGAAAATCGTCGACAATACGGCTTACATCCGTTCCCGACCAGTTTTGCATGGCGTCGACTTCCGTAGTTGTCAGGTCCCGGCCAAGCCAGGTTTTGGCCAGATGGTGCGCCACGGCCTCGTTGCCAGAATACGCGACCGCTAGATTCGGGCCGGTTTCGAACTGGATTAGTTCAATATCGGTTAGCACGTCCACAACGCCGTCATTATGGGTGAGCGTGACATGATTGCCGTCAATCTGTATCGCATAATCGGATGACCGACCTGCCTGTACTGCAATGTCAAAGCCCAGTCCACCGTTGAGCGCATCGTTTCCGGCGCCGCCTGACAAAATATCATGACCTGCGCCGCCGTAAACAACGTCATTGCCATCATCGCCGTGTGTCTGGTCGTTTCCGCCAAGGCTGCCGATGGTGTCATCGCCACCGCCGCCGAATAAAATATCGTCGTCCGCGCCCAGAACAATAAACTGATTCTGATGATCGCCCACAACAAAATTTTCACCCGCGCCGCCAACGACACGCACCGCGCCGGTAATTGCCGCAAACGCGACATTGTCGAGTTGTATGACTGTACCCGATGGCAAATTGCTCGCGTCAATAATCAGCGCGAGCTTGCCGCCGCCCGGAAAGTCTGAGCCGGTAATGATAATCGGCTGGCCGGGTGGATTTGTGTCGCTGATCAAAGGCGTGATCGTCTGGACAGAAACGATTTCATCGGCTGCCAGTGAAGCGATAAAATCCTGGCCGTGTACTGTCATATTCAGTAACGTTTCACTGTCAGTGGTTGTCGTCTGTTCAATGCGTTGAACCAGGTCGGTGATGGCATCCTGTGTGTTCATTGGCTCGGCCTGGCCGTTGACGGTAAGACCGACGCCGATGGGTAAACTTACCGTTAGAATCGGATCGCCCGAACCATTGATCAAGATGGGGATATCTGCATGTGTTTCAGACAGTGTATCCGGTTCATCAATGCGTGTACTATCGATAATCGATACGGTCAATGTTGTCGATCCGTCTGACTCAGTTTGTTTGCTGACGGTAACACCATCGACTGTTTCTGTTGTCACGATTGGTGTTTCAGTCGGGTCTGGGGCGATTGCTCCACCGCCTCCGCCACCTGACGGTGGCGTCACAACTGTTACGGTAATGCCATTGCCAGTTGCGTCAGCTACATTGACGGCCGCATCCGCACCGGCGGCCCAGTCTTCTGCAGCGGCAAGATTATAAGTAGTCGCATCACTTGCAGTAGTTCCATTAGTATTGAGCAGGGCATTGACCGCAGCCTTGTCGGTTGCACTCAAAGTCAGTGTAAACGCGGTAGCGGAAGTAATATCGACATCGGCGGTATCGGTCAATGTGTACGTGCCGCCACCCAAACCGGTCAAGGTTAACAGGCTGGCGTCAATGTCATTGGTTGTTCCTGTCAGCTTGGGCAAGCCAGTTCCAGTGACAGCCAATACGCCGGTGCCTGTATTGTATGTTGCTGAAGTAATCGTCGGCGTGGCAACATTGCTGGCCGTAATGCCGTTGCCGGTTGCGTCGACGATATTGACCGCTGCATCCGCGCCGGCGGCCCAGTCTTCTGCGGCGGCAAGATTGTATGTGGTGCCGCTGGTTGATGTTGTGCCGTCTTTATTGATAATCTGATTAACTGCAGCTTTGTCGGTTGCGCTCAATGTTAGTGTGAACGCTGTACTGGAGGTAATATCGACATTGGCGGTATCGGTCAGGGTATAGGTTTCGCCGCCTTCGCCGGTAAAAGTGAATGTGTTGGCGATAATGTCGTTTGTCGCGCCGCCGGCATTCAGGAAACCGGAGCCGGTGACTACCAACGCACCTGAGTTTGCATCGTATGTAGCTGAAGTGATGGCTGGAACAGGCACATTGCTGACGGAAATACCGGATGTGTCGGAGATATCGAATGGGGCCGTTGACGGACATGCGCACCAGTCATCGGCTGCGGAAAGATTGTAAGTGGTGCCGCCCACCGATGATGTGCCGATTTTATTGAGCAGCAGATTAACGGCTGCTTTGTCTGTCGCACTCAGTGTTACGGTAAATTGTGAAGTGCTGTCAAGCTCGACATCGGCAGAATCGGTTAAGGTATACGTGCCACCGCCTTCACCGGTAAATGTCAGTTGTGAAACATCGATATCATCGCCGCCGGCATCAGCTTCAAAATTACTGCCGGTGACAACCAGTACCCCGGTCGTTGCATTGTATGTGCTTGCAGTGAACATAGGGTTAATGGTGACGTTAACGCCGCCTTCGGCCGTGTCACCGGAGATATTGACAGACGCATCAACTGCGGTCAGCCAATTGTCTATAGTTTGGATATCATAGACCGTGCCAAAAGATGATTGCGTGCCGAGCTGATTGTATATGCCGTACATGACCGAATCATCGCCATTGCTCACGTGAACGGTAAATGACGTTGCCGAAGTGATTTCGACATTCGCTGTGGTTTGCAAGTTATAAGAGGCAGAATCGCCACCAATCATGGTCAGCTTTGATGCATCAATATCGTTGTTTGCGCCGGGGTTCTTGAAGAAGTTTGTGCCGGTTACAAGCAAGTTATGATTGGGCGCATCGTATACGGCGGAGACGATATTTGGTACCGCTACGTTGCTGACGGTGATGCCGTTTCCGGTTGTGTCGGAAATATCGTTTGCTGCAGGTGCGCCGGTTAACCAATTATCCGCGGCGGCCAGATTGTAGGTGACTGCGCCACCCGATGTGGTTCCGTTTTTGTTGAGCAAACCATTGACATTAAGCTGGTCGATTGTGCTTAAGGTTAGTGTTGCCGAAGTTGCTGAAGTGATGTCGACATCGCTGGTGTCCGTCAGCGCATAGCTTCCCCAATCTCCTGTGATTGTCAGCAATGAGGCATCGAGGTCATTCGTTGCACCGAATTGGCTGACAAAATTGGTGCCGGTAATAACAAGCTGACCAGTGCTGACATCGTAAGTTGCCGAGGTGATTGTGGGTACGGCATAGTTGCTGACTGTAATTGCATTGGTAGCGTCCGATATATCTGGTGTGGCGGATGTTTGTGTCATCCAGTTATCAGCTGCAGCCAGATTAAAGGTGGTTCCATCATCGGATGCAGTGCCATCTCTATTCAGTAGTGATTCGACATGAGTCAGGTCTGCGCCAGTTAATGTCACGGTAAACTGGGTTGTCGAGTCGATTTCGACATCGGTAGCACTGGTTAATGTATAGGTTGCGCCACCTTCGCCAGTAACCGTGAGCAAAGAGACATCAACATCATTTGCTGCGCCAGTTTTAGCGACAAAATTGATGCCGGTTACTACGAGATGATTGTTGTTGTAGTCGTAGGTTGCGCTGGTAATCTTGGGGTTTGCGTCGACGGTTACTGTTGAACTGATAGATAACGCGGCAGTATCATCGCCGCCATTTGCCGTGCCGCCGTTGTCTTTTAGGCTGGTAATGGTCACGACGCGGTTGCTGGTGTTCGGGGAATTGCTGTTGTTCTGATAACTGATGGCATTGACCAGGGTTTGCGTGGCAGCGGTTGACAGGGTGCCACCCGTGAGAGAGATCGTGGCAGTCGTGCCGACTACGGACACACTGTAACTCAGGCTGTTGGTGGTAGTGGTGCCTGAAGTGCCGTGGGTCAGGACAATGGCTGTGCCGTCGGTATTGAGTATTTCATTAGACCCATCATTGACGTTGGTTACCGTGAGCGTTAATGCTGACAATGTTTGCCCGCTTTCGATGGTGGAAACGGATGTGCTACTGAATAGGCTGGCTGCTGCGCCACCTTCGGTGAATGTGGGATTGGAGCCAGTGGCGGTCAAGCTGGGTTCGTCGTTAACGCCGACCACCGTGACGGTAGAGGCGATCGCCAATGCAGCGGTATTATCACCGCCGTTCGCTGTGCCACCACTGTCGGTCATGCTGGTAATAGTTATGACGCGGTTACTGGTGTTTGGAGTGTTGCTGTTATTCTGATAGCTCAAGGCATCGATCAGGGTTTGCGTCGCCGCAGTGGACATAGTTCCACCAGAGAGCGTCACTGTAGCAGTCGTACCGGCAACGGTAACGCTGTAACTCAGGCTATTGGTGGCAGTAGTACCACTTGTACCATGCGTCAAAACAATGGCTGTGCCGTCGGTATTGAGTATTTCATTAGACCCATCATTGACGTTGGTTACCGTGAGTGTTAACGCAGACAATGTTTGTCCGCTTTCGATTGTGGAAGCAGATGCGCCACTGAACAGGCTGGCTGCCGCGCCGCCTTCGGTAAAGGTCGAGTTGGAACCCGTGGCAGTCAAGCTGGGTTCGTCGTTGACACCGACCACCGTGACGGTAGAAGCCACAGCCAATGCTGCCGTGTCATCGCCGCCGTTTGCCGTGCCGCCGCTGTCTTGCACACTGGTAATCGTTACCACCCGATTACTGGTACTGGGATCATTCGAAGTGTTCTGGTAACTGATGGCATTGACCAGGGTTTGCGTGGCTGCCGTTGACATAGTCCCGCCGGTTAACGCCACGGTAGCCGTGCTACCCACTACGGTGACCGCGTAACTCAAACTATTCGTGGCGGTTGTGCCGCTGGTTCCGTGGGTTAAAACGATTACAGAGCCATCCAGATTTAAACGCTCGTTTATACCGTTTGCCAGATTGGTGACCGTTAAGGTCATGGATTTAATCGTTTGCCCCGATTCGACCGTGCTGATGCTGGTGCCGCTGAACAAACTGGCGGCTGCGCCACCTTCGGTAAAGGTCGGATTGCTGCCAGTTGCGGTTAAGGTCGGCTCGTCGTTGTTTTGTACCATGGTCACTGTCGATGCAATCGATAAGGCTACCGTGTTATCGCCGCCGTTAGCTGTGCCACCGCTGTCTTGCATTGCGGTGATCGTCACCACTCGGTTGCTGGTATTAGGTGTATTACTATTATTCTGATAACTCATGGCATTAACCATGGTTTGCGTGGCGGCGGTTGACATCGTGCCGCCGGTTAACGACACCGTGGCGGTGCTACCCACTACACTGACGCTGTAATTCAAATTGTTAGTTGCCGTCGTGCCATTGGTGCCGTGCGTTAAAATAATCGTTGCACCATCCACATTAAGGCGTTCATTGCTGCCATCAGCCAGATTGGTAACCGTCATCGTCATCGCCTGGATGTCCTGGCCACCTTCTATCGTGCTGGCACTGGCACCGCTGAACAGACTGGCTGCTGCACCGCCTTCGGTAAAAGTCGGGTTGCTACTGGTTGCGGTCAAAGTCGGTTCATCGTTTACTCTGGTAATCGATATAGTTCGCGTGTCTGAACTGCTGGCACTATTTTTATCTGTGGCAGTAAATGTGACCGTGCGGGAAGTACCTGGATTCTCCGAACTGGAAATGAAGCGAATCGACTGCAAGACTTCCTGTACATTGGCGTTGGTTGCATCGGAATCAAAGGTAATGGTTAATTTGGTGGCGCCGGTGACTGTACCACCACTGGCGTTTAAATCACCAATGTCGACGCCATTGGCAAAGATATTGGTGCCGCTGATAGTGATCGCCGTACCATCACCATCGGTATCACTGATGGATGTCGTATCCGTCCCTTCAGCATTAAGTGTGGTCTGTACTTCCAAGGTGCCGCCATCCCAATCTGCATCGCCATCGGCATCACTGACTGTTGCTGCCGAATCGATTTGCGTGGCTGCATCACCTTCTGTGTATGACAAGGCCGCGTTATCAATGGAAATGGTGGGACTGGCGTTTACGACTAAATCATATGAAAAGTCGTCAAAAGCGTCTGGTCCGCCGATATCGAAATCAACTGAACTGATTTCTAGGACATCAACAACAGTTGCACCTCCCACAAAGGCGGCTTGTTGTAATTGCGAGTTATCTGCACCTAAAGTAACAGTCCCAACTGTTGAGCCATTGAGCTTGCCTGTTACGGTCACACTTTGTGTGTCCGACCATAACCTGATGCTGTTAAATACAAAATCGGAGGCATCCGATTTGGCTATGGTAAAGCGTTCTGCTGTTCCTGTGTTTGTGGGCGTGACTCCTGCACCGCTGTCCGGTTTGATTCCGCCGGTGCTGCCTACGCCAATATTATTTTGCCAGGCAAAATCACCACCCTCTCCATCACCAGTAAACGTATAGGTAAAACCATTTAAAGTAAATGAAGTGGCAAAGCCGCCCGCAAAGTTTGGATCAGTATTAAAATTTTCTACCTGAGTGGCTAAGGTACCTTTGTATGCAGTGATTATTTCATGATTAAAGGCAATGGCGGATTGTATGTGTCCGGCTTCAATTGTTAAGTTCCAATCAGCGCTTTCTTCATTGAAGCCAGTCAGATTGTGAGAAGCGGCGATATTGCAAGAAGTAATAGTAGCCAGTTCTTTAACAAATGAGAAACCCGTTTTACCTTTTCCAACATTGCAACCATAAATCAGAATATCCGAGTTATGGTTGAGTGCTGCCTGCCAGGTGAAAAGTGCCTGCTGATATTTTTTTAGTGTGGCTGTTGAGAGTACACTGTTGCCTAGTGTGATGTGGCCCGCGTTTCCATGTGAAACAATATGGAGTGCATCAAGATTGGTGTGTTGCCGGAGGATTTCTGTTAGCTGTAATATTCCGTCTTGCTGAGCATTCAGAAGGTGAACCGCAATGCCAGACCTGACGTGATCAATCAGTATTTGATAATCATCGATGCTTTGATCGATAACAACAATTTCTTTTGGTTTAGATATGTTGCAGGAAATACTGGGATAGTTAATGGTTCTGATGTCCGTTTCTAGAGCTGAATTGACCATGTTCTTACTCCGACTAAAATAGCTTGCATGTATTTTGATGAAAGTCGGAATAATATTTGTTTTTATTCAGATATGAGACATGCAAAAGAGCTATATATCGGGTGTTATTCTTTCTTGTTCATGCTTAGTGATGAAGCGCTGTACCATGGTTTCCATTTCAGTTGGCAGATTGATGAACTTGCAGCCAGCCCGTTTACATAACTGACCGTTTTTAAGTGTTATCTCATAGGTGGTTTTTACCTCAATGGTTGCAATAATGGTTCCAAACCCGCGCAAATTGATTTGACAATCATGATAAATGATTCCTGGTTCAAAGCTGATTACCGGATGATGATCGATGACGCCAATGCCGCCACAGCTTATATCAATTAATGCAATCTCTGCTTTGAAAGGTACTTCTTTCTGGGGTATAGGAATAATGCATTTGAGAGGCTTAGTAATAGGAGCAGGTATGCGATAATAGCTTCTTCTTTGCATGCGAATCAAAGACTCAGGCAGCTTGACTGCAAACACTTCACGATTCTCGTAATGTGTACTTCTGATTTGATTGCAGGTAAATTCTATTTTGATTCTGTCTTGTGAGGTAATGAAAGTTAAATTTGTAGAGTTTAGGGTTGATTCATTAATTTCTGGTTCAAGACCATAATCAACCAGCATTTCATCTTGATTATTATCTATAGCAATTATGGAAGTTAATATAAAGCGATTACTTTGATCGAAATAGAGTGTGACCAGAGTATTCTTTCTCATGATTTTTTGGAGAATATGGAATATCTCTATCTTTGAATGAATACGGCAAGTTTCAATATCGCTTGGAGAAGAATTGTTCCGACTATCGATGTTTGTGGAATCTGTGTTGTGAATTGATTCAGTCATTGTCAACGCTCCAGATTTTCTGGTAACTAAATGTCAGTAACATGCCGATTTTAGTTATTATTTTGTTCCAAGCGATAAAGCCAGGCCAATAATTCTGCTACAGCAACATAGAGCTGAGGAGGAATCCTGTCATCCAGATCAATTTGCATCAGTAATGCTACTAACTCCGTCGATTCATGCACGTAGATACCTGATTCTTTGGCGAGTTTAATAATTTCTTGTGCGATCAACCCGCGTCCTTTTGCGATCACCTTGGGTGCGGCTTGTCCTTCGCGGTATGCAAGTGCTACAGCCTTAAGATTCGCTTCATTCTCAGTCATTGTGATGTATGTCAAGTGACTGAATTGCAAGACCTGCTGTGTGCATGTTTTTTTTGAGATGAATTTGGTTTGTCTTAAGTAGTTGGGCGGTTTGATTACTTTCTGTATTCATTGAAACCCGAATCTCCCGGAAGTTAAGCGATAGGGATATTGTAATTTTTCCGAGTTCCGGCAGTGTCAGGCTTAATTTTGTTTTCCATTGATTTGTTGCATTCCCATCGATATTTTTGTGAGTCGCATTATCTTCATAAATATGCCATTGTATTTGCTGTCCATTCCATATTTCGCCATTCCAGACGATATGGCTAGTTTCCAAAGTCAAAAGTTGTTGCTGGACAAGTGATAAACTTTGTGAGTTAACTGGCATAGCCGAAGTTGTTGCTGAGGTAACCGTAGAAGACGCGCTTTTTATTTTTCCTTGTGGTTCTTGTTGCAGTTCTTCAAGTTTATGTTTGCCGTTAATCCATTTTGACAAATGGGATTCATAGAATAACCCACTTTGCTGAATTGTTTTCTGCAATAACAAAGGTAATTCGGGGCTTTTTATAGATGAACTGGTAAGTATTGAAGTATTATTGATGGGCATGCTTGAGGGTGTGGACTGTCCTGTATCTTGTGTTAGGCCATTCAGGAATCTTCCAGTTGTACTGATTGTGGCATTATTCTTTATAGTATTAATGAAGTTTTCAGGTTGTAGAACAAATCTAAGTTTGGGTTGATGTGATATGAATACAAGTTCTATTTTGTCACCCGGTTTTATTTTTTCTGGTAGATGCATCTGAAATAATTTATTTGAAATCAGTACATTGAAATTTCCGTTACTGAGGCGCGTATCGACAACGGCCTGATATTTCTGGCCTTGTATAAAATCGTGCGAGGTATTTCTAGAATCGGCTGCGGTTAAAACTGATGTAACAGCTGCAACTGGTTTGATGGGTGTAACTGTATTTACTTGCGTTTGTTGTGAAAGTTGGTCAGTTTTTGTAGTGATAGGAATCATGATTGTGATTGCATCGAAAAACTTTTCCTTTGTTTGCGTATACTATAAAAACAAACAAGGATTTAGGCTGGACTAGTAAAAAATATGGCCGTTCTCATAAGCTTGTTGCAGATTTCGTTTGCGTTCGCTTGTGCAGAGAATATCTTGTAATTTTTCCATCCAAGGCTCGGTAATTGACCTGATTTGTGCATCATCATCAAGTACTTGATGAATAATTTTTAATTTTTGTTGTTGTTGTTCGTGATTTAATACCGGTTCTTGCGCATTGATTTTGAGTTCATTTGTTAATCGTTTGCATTCCTGCTCTAACTTTACCAATTTGTCCCAATCGCTATTCTGTGCAGCTACTAGCATTTTGTGCGTGGTAGCTAGAATATCTTCGTATATATTAATAACTTGTGAGCTATTCATTTTGTGGGAACCTTCTGGTATGTGCGTGAATATGATCAAATGGTAATTTTTATTTTTTGTGATGAATATCACCTGTGTTTTCTATGCTATGGCTTTCCATGCATCATGTAATTCATTTAATAATTGGCTAACTTCGTTGATGATCTCAATATCGTTGTTGAGATTTGCAATTAATAAGCGATTAGTCATATAGTCATAGAGCGCCTGAAGATGAAGCGCTAATTCACCGCCTGCGTTCATGTCCAAGCTGGCTTTTAAGCCATGATCAATAATCATGATTGCTTTTGAAAGCATCTCGCCCTTTTTGGCAATTTCATTGTGGCGTATATGCAGCTTAGCTTTTGCAAGTGCTTCCTGTACGCCTTCAAACAACATTAGGATTAATTTATGTGGATTGGCTGACTCAACGCCTGTTTCAACGCCTATCTTCTGGTATGCAGAAATAGGGCTAGTCGTGGTTGCGTACATTAATTCTTCCTTTAAGAATGTTTCTAATTAATTGTTCGGTGTTAGAACTAATTATTATCAATCGTCGGTAGTCTGGATAACTGCTGCTGTAAAAAATTACTTGTTTGTGTCATGCTGGCAATCATGGTATCTAAAGCAGAAAACTGCGCGCGTATTCGCGCTTCAATATCATCGAGACGTCGAAATAAAACTTCACGCTGATCATTAATATCATCGATTTTTGAATTTAATCCATCAATCCGGTTATCGATTAGTTTGCCGTCAAACATTTTGGTAATGGCTTGGTCGAGTTTCGCTGCAAATCCGTGTGCAAAATCAATTGCTCCACGTGAGCCGGTGCTGCCCCCCGTGATTTTGATGACCAGGCCATTACTGTCACCCGTTCCAGTTAGGAATTGTCCGGAGCCTGTGGCACTAACACCATTGATAGTGCCAACCACATCCAAGCCAGCAGTTTCGATGGCTGTGCCAAATAAGTCCAGTTCTCCGTTTCCTCCCGTTATTTCTACAGAAGATGAAGAACCGTATTGGTCTGAAGTAATCGTTAGAACCCCGCCTGATTGTACAACTGTAACATTAATATTATTTGAGGAAAAAGTAGAATTACCATTAATTTTTGATTGTATTTCAGCTGCCAGTGAATCGTTATCATAATTCCCTGCCGCAAGTGTAATACTGTCACTAACACCATCAATAGTGAGATCAAGAGTGTCGTTAACGCCAGCGTTGATTGTGAGCGCGGTTGCAGTGGAAGCTGTAGCTGAACCTTGTGAAGCGATTTGAGTAATATCTAGCAAATAATTTCCATTTACAGTTTCTGGTGTTGCACTGACGAACGAAACCAAACTATCACTGGGTTTACCTACAGCCGCAAACAATGAGGATATATCTTTGCTTGCGTCATTGATAACCTCACTTAATTTGCTTGAGTCAAATTTAAGTGATCCATCATCCTGAAAAGAAACGCCGACTTCAGATAAAATCCTTAAACCACCTCCCGCAGTCTTTAATGGTTCAGAGAGTGCGTTACGCAACTGATTTTGTAATGATCTTACAGTGAAGTCACCTGTTAATATTGAAGCTTGCTTGGTTTCGGCGTTATATTTAGATAAATCAACTATGGTCTGGTTTAGGTCGTTATATGCATCGACAAAAGATGAAATGGATTTTTCAATTCCTGCAGTGCTTCGTGTAATGTTAAGCGTAGTCGTTGTGCCTATCTCAGCCTTTAATAAATTAAATGTGACACCTTCAATGGCATCTGTGATTTTGTTGGATGGCTTGCTAATCGGAATGCCATCAATAACCATCGTTGCATTGCTTGCGGCTACTGTTTCAGAAAGATTAGATATGCCACCTGTAGATGCATCATATGCAAGTTGAGAGAGACCTAAGTTGTCACTGTTATTTCCGTCGTCATCGGCGGTGGTTATTTTGATCGCATTACTTAAACCTGTGTCTTTAGAAGCAATTACCAAACGATCACCTGAGCCATCATTAACTATGCTTGCAGAAATTCCTGTATCAGATTGATTAATTGCATCGCGTATACCCGAAAGTGTTGAATTGGCAGGTGTGATTGTTATGGATTGCGCTGCTTTTTCCGGATTTAGTGTGAATGTGCCGCTATTATAGGTGCCAAACTGTATGGTAAGTGTTCCGCTTCCAATAGAGGTGTCGGGTGAGGAAAAATTGCTTGATTTTAGCTTCTGAGATTGTGCCATAGTCTGGATTTCGACATCATAGCTTCCGGTTATTGCTGATGAGTTTGCGCTGACACTAGCAAGTGATGTGTTAGCTAAGTTAGCAGAAATTGCGGAAAAATTTGCCGGACTAGTGAGTGTGGACAAGCTGCTTTGAAACGATGAGAGCGCCCCCTTGAGCGTGCCAAATGCTGTCAGTTGCGTTTGTTGCGTTGCTTCTTTAGCATCAAGTGCTATAAGTGGCCTGCGTTCGACCGCCATGAGCTGGCTGACAATGCCGTTAACATCTAATCCAGAGCCTATACCGGGTGTTGATAGCATTTTTCTTGTCCTTTCACAAATAATACGATGCTTTTAGGCTTCGTCATCTAGCAATAAACCTTGCAGTTTATCCAGTGTGCGTGCAATGGAAATGGCTTCCTGAGATGGAATTTGTCGAATGATTTCTTGAGTTTGCGCATCCATAACTTTTACAACGGTTTTGCCTGTATCTTCATCTATGGAGAATCGCAGGTTTTGTGCCATGTTATTTACGGTTTCTTGAATTTTTTCAACAGCTTGCTCTATAGGTACATCGATCCCGGAATTTTGTGCATTTTTGGGTGCGTTATTAGATTCCGTAGATACGGCTTTGCTATTTGCCACTTGTAAATTTTGCGAAGCTGGCAATGTAAGTATAGGCTGTGGGAGACTGCCTATTGCATCATGTATATGATTGATTGCCATGAGATAACTCCTTGAAATTCAATAAAGCACGGAATTTAAGAATTTAAGTTCCGTGCTTTATGTTTATACTCAATAAATTTTTAACGTAAAAGTGAAAGAACGTTATTGGGTAATGAATTTGCCTGAGCCAGAATCGCAGTGCCAGCCTGTTGCAAAATTTGACCGCGAGTCATGTTGGCTGTTTCGGCTGCAAAATCGGCATCTTGTATTCGGCTTCTTGATGCTGATAGGTTTTCAGCAGTGGTTTGCAAGTTTGCAATTGTCGACGAGAAACGATTTTGAATTGCACCTAAATCACCACGTGAACTGTTGATCTGCGCCAGTGCTGCGTCAAGTGTTTCGATTGCCGTTTGTGCGCCTGTTGCTGATGAAATATCTAGTGTGGCAACGGAATTAAATGCACTGGTTGATGCTCCAAACACATCAGCATTTCCATTGCCGACAGTAATTTGGCCAGCGGAACTTGAGAGTTCAACTGTACCGGTTGCAATTGCAGAGTCTGTTGCTGCGCCACCTGTCAAAGTGCGTGTTGTTACACCCGCAGTAAAATCTGCGGTTTTCGTTGCGCCTGAATTGTTGAAGTCTTGTAGTGCAATGTCTCTTCCGTCTGATGTTGTCAGTGTGATAGCCGATTTATTTGCTGGGTCTCCAAATGATGCCGTTACACCAGTTAAAGATTGCAATCCGTTAATTGCTGAGGCCAAACCGCTTAAATCGGATGTGTCCGTTACGTTTGCTGAAATGGAGTTGCCATTTAACGTCATTGTAACCGTACCTGCAGAACCGATATTGCCCAGCGTTGCACTATTGCTAGCTGTTGCTGTAACACCGATATTTGAAGCCGCTGAATTAATTGCTGCGGCGATAGTTTTGGCATCCGATCCTACAGCGTAGCTTATTGCGCCTGTAGCACCTTTATTTGTTGTTAGCACCAGATCAGCCTCTACTGTAACACCATTGCCACCTGAGACATCGGCTGCCGCAGCGGTGGCGGTTCCCATTGCAGTGCCATTGGTTGTTAATATATTGCTGCCAAGTGCTGTAGCGCGTGCATCACCAATAGAAGCGACGTCAATCGTTTGATTAGCATTGGCGCCTACCTGGAAGCTTTGACTTAAGAATGAACCATCCAGTAGATTCAATCCATTAAATTGTGTTTGACTGGCAACGCGAGTAATTTCTTGCGTTAATTGTGAGACTTCGGCTTGTAATGCTGCCCGATCACTAGCGCTATTGGTGGCGTTTGCAGATTGTATTGATAACTCACGAATTCGTTGCAGATTATTGCCGATTTCGCCTAATGCTCCTTCTGCAGTTTGTGCCAGAGAAATCCCGTCATTGGCATTACGTACAGCTTGATTGAGACCACGAATTTGTGATGTCATTCTTTCAGAAATCGCCAGACCTGCAGCGTCATCTTTTGCGCTGTTAATTCTGAGGCCAGAAGACAAACGCTCTAAAGATGTATTGAGCGAGGTTTGGGACATATTCAAGTTGCGTTGAGCGTTAAGTGATGCAATATTTGAGTTAATGATTTGTGGCATGCTAATTCTCCTTTTTAAATACTTTTATATGCTAATGTGTATAAATGGTTTTATTTCTATACGTTGGCTTAGTCCCGTAATTCAAGAGAGTGATTAACCACCGTTGTAGCTGTAATCGGTTGACTTTTTGGAAAGTTAAGTTTTTTGTTTTATATAGATTAACTTTCGCAAGTTTTTTTTGGATTATAATGTTTGGCATTAGTTATTTGTTTGTGGAGAATGTAAGTTTATTGTTATATTTTTCATGAAGTTATGTGTTTGTGGGTAATGGTTAAATTGATTTGGATCAAAGTGTAGATGGAAATTGGGTGATCAAAAGAAGAGTTTTGAAGATTTTGACAATTGAAAGCTCTGCTGCAAATGCTGATTTAATACATGCTGTATTAGTAGAAAGCGGATTGCAGCTGGATTCTTTATGGATAAATACAGCACATCAATTACGCAAAGCACTTAGGACAAGTGTGTGGGATATAGTGTTATCAAATACCAATTTGCCGCTGTTGAGCGCCGAAGATGTGTTGCAACTTTTAATGGATTATGGACATGATGTGCCTTTGATAATTGTTTCCGAGCAAGAAAACGAACAAATGGCTGTATCCCTAATGGAAAAAGGAGTCAACGATTATATTGTAAAAAAAAATCTGAAAAGGCTCGCGCCAATTGTTCGGCGTAGCTTGCGGGCAGCGGAAAATGCTAGGCGTATTAATATTACACAAGTTGCTTTGCAAAAAAGTGAGGCACGTTTTCGTGCAATTACCACTAACCTTCCTGTAGTCGTTTTTCAGTTTCTGATGACACCTGACCAAAATGAGAGTTTCCCATATGTAAGTAATGCATCTGAAACATTGTTAGGGTTATCCCCCCATACTTTGATGTCCAACGCAACATTGTTCTCAAGATTGATATTGCCTGATGATAAGAAGAATTATGAACGTTTATTAAAGGAATCAGCCGAGAAACTTTCTACCTTAAACTGGGAAGGTTGCATTCAGGTCAGAGGAGACCCCGATATAAAATGGATCAGTCTTCGTGCTACACCGAAAATGGCGGCTGACGGAGGTATTTTATGGGGTGGTATTATGATAAATATTACTCGAAATAAATTGACAGAAAGGGAAATAGCGCATTCTAGAGAGCAATTGGCTGAGCTGTCTTCATATTTACAGAAAGTTAAAGAGCATGAGCGTGCGCGAATTGCGCGCGAAATTCATGATGATATTGGTGGTACATTAACCGCGATCAAATGTGAGCTGGTGCCGTGTATGGATTCGACGCCACGATCTAGCGATTTTTATCAAAAAAAAGCGACCATAGTTGAGAATCTGGTTGATCACGTCATTGATAGTACACGGAGAATCTCAATGGATCTTCGGCCAGGCATTCTTGATTTTGGAATTGTTGCTGCTGCTCAGTGGCAGGCAAAGGAGTTTAGTCGCCGAACAGGTATTGTCGTGCATGTGTTATGTGAAGAAGAAGAGATTCTGCTGGACTCGGATTTATCCGTGGCCATTTTTCGTATTTTTCAGGAAATATTGACCAATATTTTTAAACACGCGCATGCGACAGATGTCTGGGTTCGGCTTGCGGAGTCTAAAGGAAAAATTGTTCTCGAAGTATCTGATAACGGCTGTGGAATTAATCCACGGGATATGAACAAGCAAGATTCATTTGGTATTAGAGGGATGCGCGAGCGCTGTCAGCAGTTAAAGGGAAGCTTTCAAATCTTGGGTGAACCCGGAAAAGGAACCAAGACAAGTATTCTAATACCGATTCAAGAGATGAAACCGCCATACCTGGATGATCCGGGGGACGCGTTAAATTCAGAATCTGATTTAGAAGCTAATCAGCATAGTTTCATGTCGATTAATGATCGGAGGAAACAATGATACATGTGATGATTGCTGATGATCATGCCATAGTGCGTCAAGGTTTAAAACAAATTTTGAATGAAACTGAAGATATCAGAGTTACGGGGGAAGCCGAGACTGGATTTCAGGCAATCAAAATTGTTCGTCAGCACGATTTCGATGTCATGTTGCTTGATATCTCGTTGCCAGACAGAAGTGGAATAGATGTTTTGAAGCAAATCAGGAAAGATAAACCGAATTTAGCGATACTGGTGTTGAGTATGCATAACGAACATGAATTTGCTATTCGTTCATTAAAAGCGGGTGCGGCGGGGTATCTGAACAAACAAAGTGCGCCTGCTCAACTTGTTACTGCTATCCGCCAGGTTGCATCGGGAGACAAATATGTTAGCTCGGTTGTTGCTCAGGAACTTGCCAATTCACTTCATTCAAATAGTGATCAACCGCTTTATACGATTTTGTCCGATCGTGAATTTCAGACACTGTGTCTAATTGCATCAGGTAAAACCTTGTCAGACATTTCTGCAGAAATGTTTTTAAGTCCAAAGACTGTAAGTGTCTATCGCTCACGGGTTTTAGAAAAGCTTAAGTTAAATAATAATTCGGAATTAATACGTTATGCGTTAAAAAATAAGCTTGTGGATTGACTTGTTGCTATTTTACAAATTCATACTTTTGATCCAGCTACGAGAAGTAGAAGTTTGGAGTTAACACTATATTTATAATTATAGTACATTGAATTTATTGCTTTTAATCTATACTGTAGTTAAAACTTTAATTGGTCGAATCAATATCACATCAATAATATTATTATTACGGATGAGATTATGCTTTCAAATGAGTGAAATATGGTTGTAATGTAATTTTGTTTATGAAGCGTGTCGGCACCAGCTAAGAAATATATTGCCTATTTGAGTAAAGAAGAGCATAAAACACTTACGAAATTGGTAAAAGCGGGAAAAGCTGCTGCTCACAAACGACAACGGGCACAAATTTTGTTAAAAGCGGACGTAAATCGCACAGGCGGTGGCTTTCTTGATCAAGGCATAGCCCGGTCACTTGATGTTTGCATCCGAACGATAGAGCGAATTCGGTAACGACTGGTTGAAAAAGGATTTGAGAAAGTTCTGGAAAGAAAACCTTGCAAGAGTTCCGGAGCGCCTCATTTGGATGGTGAGCAGGAAGCGCATTGGGTGGCATTGAACTGCTCGAAACCGCATAATGGACTCAACCGCGCCGGACACTGGAGTTATTGGCAAAGGTAACGGTGGTTTTAGAGTATATGGATACAGTTTGCCCTGAAACGGTGCGGAAGGTTTTAAAAAAAAACGGCATAAAACCCGGGCAACGTAAACGAATGGTGTATTCTCGCCAAAGAAAACGCTGAATTTGTTTGTGCAATGAAAAATGTGCTGTCCAGGCAATGTATGCGTGATCGCATGGCAGACAGACAATACTTGACTCGGGAAGTTGGCGCATGGGTAAAACGAAGAAACATGAAAAACTGCGAAATGAATTGGCGCGTTACAATGGAAGATACTCGCATTAAATTAACGTATCTTTATCTGTCATCATTTTAAGGTAGATGATGTACTCGTTTGTTTAATTACATGTATAAAACAATTTTTTATACAACAATTAAATCCAATTATTCTTTAGAGTATCACTAGGGTTGTGCACCTTCAAAAAATGCAGGAATTTGACCAAGAACTCGATACGCGCAACCTGGTTTGTCCGCTGCCGCTATTGCGCACTAAACAATCACTTGCTGGCATGACCAGTGGACAGGTACTGAAAGTTGTGGCTACAGATCCAGGTGCAGAAATTGATTTTCAGGTTTTTGCCGAGCAAACGGGTAATGAGCTGGTATCGATGTTCGAAGCAAACATGGAATATGTTTTTTTTCTGAAGAAAAGATGATTTTTTTCAGAATCATTTCTATTAGATCGATATTGCCAATTTCCAGCAACCATGTGGTGTAGATTTCAAAGCTTTGATTTTGAATCCGGATTAATTGTAAGCGTTTAGCCCCACCATCTGGAAAGCAGATCTCATTCTGGTTAACTTCAAATATTTATTGGAGGATAACCAATGACAACCCAAGAGCAACAGATACGTCATATCAAAGTATGGCAGGCGAGCGGCTTGTCGCAGGCGGCCTATTGTCGTGAACAAGGATTGAATAGCAAGACATTTGGGAATTGGTTGCGGATTTATCGTGATGTGCAGAAACACAATCAACAAACTTCGTTGATACCGGTGAAGATCACGTCAACTGCACCGGTTTCAGATTATTTGAAACTGCGCTGTTCAGGCGGTCATATACTTGAGTCACATACCTCCGGCAAAGCCGGAGGCTTGATTTTATGAACCGCTCAAAGCGGATTATTTAGTCGGTCCTTAAAATATCCTCAAGTGCATGATATTAATAGCGATTATTAGGGTTTTTGCTGTTCAAAACGACCAGAAAATGCTAAAACAATCGCTTGTTTCTGGTCAAAATGGTGATTTATAGATGCTCACACCCAGCAAAACTTTTCATCAACCCAGTTTGTTTGAAACAGATCTGTTGTTACAGCTTGATCCTTCCGATTCGTTGCTCAAACTATCAGCCGTTATCCCCTGGCACGTGTTTGACGAAGCGTTTAGCGTTCATTACACCGAAGGCATCGGCGCGCCCAGCAAACCAATTCGCCTGATGGTAGGATTGTTGATCCTGAAGCAACTGGAGAACTTGAGCGATGAAGCGGTAGTATTGCAGTGGAAGCGCAATCCGTACTACCAGGCTTTTTGCGGCATGAAAGAATTCCAACGCAGATTGCCTTGCCACAGCACGGAGCTGGTGCATTTTCGCAAGCGGATTGGCGCTGAAGGTGTTGAACGGATATTCCGGATGAGCGTTGGTTTGCATGGCTGTAAATCGGCATGTAAAACTTACCAGAATTTTCGGAAAATCGGCGTTGAAAAGTTTCCACTCTGAGATGATAAATTACCGGCATTTTGCTGGAGAACTTTGGAGTGATAGAGATGGATATAATTGCCGAAATCAGAAGGCGACATTTTGTCAGTAAAGAAAAAATCAGTTCAATTGCCCGTTCATTGGGGCTGTCCCGTCCTACAGTCAGGAAACATTTAAAGACGGAGGCTGAACCGGAATATCGGCGTCAAACGCAATGTGCGCCGAAGCTAGGAGAATTTAAAGCGTTATTGACCAGTTGGCTGGAAACAGAGGCATTGCTACCGCAAAAGCAGCGTCGAACAGCAATGCGATTATATGAAGGTTTGATAATTGAAGGTTATACAGGCGCTTATGACAGCGTTCGGCGTTTTGTAAAGCAGTGGAAAGCAGAGAACAAGGATACCCCGGCACCCAGGCAAACGTTTGTTCCTTTAGCGTTTAAACCCGGTGAAGTCTGTCAATTTGACTGGAGTCAGGAAGTTGTTGATCTGGGTGGGCGGGAACAAGTCGTCAAGGTGGCGCATTTTCGTTTGTGTTACAGCCGCAAGATGTTTGTCGTCGCTTATTTCAGGGAAGCGCAGGAGATGCTGATGGATGCGCATAATCGTGCATTTGCGTTCTTTGGTGGCGTGCCGCTGCAGATGGTTTAGACAATCCCAAGACAATTGTGGATGCGGTTTTGATGGGCAAAGAGAGAAAGTTTAATCGGCGGTTTATGGCATTGGCGAATCACTATTTGTTTGAACCGGTTGCCTGCACGCCGGCGGCCGGCTGGGAGAAAGGTCAGATAGAGAATCAGGTGGGTAATGTCAGAGAATGGCTGTTCACGCCGCGCATAAAGTTTGCAACGCTGGATGACTTAAACCGCTGGCTGGCGCAGCGTTGTCATGAGCTGTCAAACAGGAAGCATCCTGATTTTGCACAAACCATTGCGGAATGTTTTCAGCAGGAACAACCGTTATTGCGGCAAATCACAACACCATTTGCCGGTTATGTTGAGCACCTGATGAAAGTCTCCAGAACCTGCCTGGTGCGTGTTGACCGGAATCAGTACAGTGTACCGGCCCAATGGTCC
This sequence comes from Nitrosomonas sp., assembly GCA_031316255.1. Classification (NCBI taxonomy): domain Bacteria; kingdom Pseudomonadati; phylum Pseudomonadota; class Betaproteobacteria; order Nitrosomonadales; family Nitrosomonadaceae; genus Nitrosomonas; species Nitrosomonas sp. Next base: position 1,966,952 of record JALDQW010000001.1, read on the forward strand.
GGGAAGGTGGTTTCGGTCAGAGTATTTGCCGGTCATCTTGATATTGTGGCGGAGGGAAAAGCGATTGCGACGCATCAACGCAATTTCCTGCGCGATCAGCTGATCTGTAATCCATGGCATTATTTGCCCGTGCTGGAGAAGAAACCCGGTGCTATCCGTCACGGCGCGCCATTCCAGAACTGGGAACTACCGGAATCGATCCGTCACGTACGTGAGAAACTTCAGAAGCAAGATAAAAATGAACGCGCTTTTGTTGATCTGTTGTTATTGACCCGCGAAGCCGGTCTTGATGCACTTGAGACAGCCTGTGAACTGGCGTTGGAATCCGGTGTTGTCAATGCCAGTGTGTTGCAGAATGCTATACGGCGTTTGATTGAACCAGTTCGTTCCAAGACATTGAATACCGGCGATACCTTACAACTAACCACTGAACCGCTGGCCGATTTCCAGCGTTACGATCATTTGCTTGGAAGCCGCCATGTCCACTGACTTGCTTACCCAACTCAAAGCATTGCATCTGTATGGCATGAGCGACGCCTGGTCTGAGTTAAGCGCTGAAATGCCGCAACGCAAGCAAATATCGCCGGAAACCGTATTAAGCCAACTGATCAATGCCGAAATAGCCGAACGCCAGCTACGCAGCCTGAAATACCAGATGAAGGCTGCAAAGTTTCCAATCCACCGCGACCTGGTGAAATTCGACTGGAATGAAACGCCACTCTCACGCCAACAGATAGAACAGCTCTCAACGGCTGCTTTTATGGATGATGCACATAACCTCATCCTGGTCGGTGGCACCGGTACCGGCAAAACCCATTTGGCCACAGCACTGGGCGTTGCCGCTATTCATCATGGCAAACGCATTCGATTCTTCAACGCTGTGGACTTGGTTAACCTGCTGGAGCAGGAAAAACAACTGAATAAAACCGGACACCTGGCCAGAAGGCTCATTCAGATTGACGCAGTCATCCTTGATGAACTGGGCTATCTGCCTTTCCCGGAATCAGGTGGCGCACTCCTGTTTCACTTGATCAGCCAGCTGTATGAGCGCACTTCACTCATTATAACGACCAACCTGAAATTCAGTGAATGGGTGCAGGTTTTTGGCGATGCCAAAATGACCACTGCATTGTTAGACCGTATTACACATCATTGCGACATCCTGGAAACCGGCAATGATTCTTACCGTTTCAAACATCGAAAACAATGTATAAAAACCAATTAACCAACTAAACAAGGTGGAAACTTTTCGACGCCGATGACTGGAAAATTTTCAATGCCGATTGACAAGTCTGTGGATATGCAGCGCGGTATTGATGGTTTGTCGCTGATTGTGCAGCAGACTTTGGGGCATTCACCCTGTGCGGGATCGGCATTCAATAATTAATTGCTACATAGCCCTCGCAAAACTCCCAATCTGGCCTAACAGCCGTATCAATGAGCTGTTGCCACTCGCACCGGAATTTATCGAAGCATTTAATCAAGAAAAATTCTAGACGGACGTACTGGACGCATACACTATGAGTATTATTCAGTCTGCTTGTATGTATGTCTAATTTGATGGATACGTGCTTCACGTACCTTAGTATGGATGACAGTAGGAAGTAACGTGCTGTCGATGATTTTTTCACGGAGTTCGGCTGCAATATTGCCGGCATTTACACTTTGAGCGGCGGCAAGGGCCCTATTCAATCGGTCTTTTTGTGGATATTGTTTGTTGGCGTAACCGGGACGACCGTGAAAGTCGCAGGCGCAGGCCTGTAGGAATTCTGTAAACCGATCCGGCTTGCGATAAGCATCTACAGTATGCAGTAAGTTTTCAATAGTCGATGGTTTCAGTTCTTTGGCACGGTGCACTTTACTATGAAACTGAGCAACCAAGATGGCAAGGTTGCGCTCATTCCTGGGTACTCGAATTCGTTTGCATAGATCCGTGACTAGTTGAATGCTTCGGTGTTCGTGGCCAGTATGACGTGGCCATTCGGACAGGGGTGTTATGCCTTTGCCTATGTCGTGCAGTAATGCGGCAAATCGAACGGCGAGGGAAAATTCTTTGGCAGCGGCATAATCGATTGCCAGCATAGTATGTAACCCGGTGTCTATTTCAGGGTGCGCATGTACTGGTTGCGGGACGCCGAATAATACATCGATCTCGGGCAGAATTCGTGACAGTGCTGCACATTCCCGCAACATGTAAAACATACGGGATGGATTATCCTCCATCAAACCCCGGGAAATCTCCTGCCAGACGCGTTCCGGTATCAGCGCCTCGACTTCGCCATTATGAACCATGTCGTTCATCAGTGTAAGCGTTTCGGGTGCAATACGAAAGCTGAAACGCGCAGCAAATCGTGCGGTTCGAAGGATGCGTACCGGGTCTTCGGAAAATGCTGGGCTGATATGACGCAAAATCCCGGCTTCTAGGTCTGCAACACCGTTGAACGGATCGATGATATTGCCGTCTTTATCCTTGGCGATTGCGTTTATAGTCAAGTCGCGGCGGACCAGGTCTTCCTTCAATGAGACTTGCGGTGTTGTATACACTTCGAAGCCTTTGTAGCCTCGGGAGATCTTGCGTTCTGTGCGCGCTAATGCATATTGTTCATTGGTTTTAGGGTGCAAAAAAACCGGGAAATCTTTTCCGACAGGGCGGTAGCCGAGTTGCTCCATTTCTTCCGGTGTACTGCCAACTACCACATAATCATGATCTTTTACCGGCAAACCCAGTAATTCGTCACGTACTGATCCGCCAACCAGATAAGTTTCCAAGAGAAATAATAAATTTACTTGATTGAAAGAATAATAGGGAACAGTATTTTAAATTAATGCTTCTCACAAAGCACCTTACTTGCAGTTATTTATTTTTTTGCAACAACTCCGAGACGCTCTTTTAAAGTGGGAGCGGTATGATCTTGTTCTAGTACATTTGAATAATAGACCGAGTTTTTAAGTACTTTTTTTACATAGTCGCGGGTTTCGCTAAAGGGGATTGTTTCTGCGTAGATTGCACCTTCCAGAACTCTGTCATTGTCACGCCAACGTCTGGCGCGTCCTGGCCCTGCGTTGTAGGCAGCAGAAGCTAACAGTGACTGATTATCGAGTGTTGTAAGGACATGTTTTAAATAATACGTACCTAGTCTTAAATTGGTATCTATTTGCGTGATGAGACTTTGTTGGAAATTGGTAATGCCCAGTTGCTGGGCAACCCATTTTGCAGTATTTGGCATGAGTTGCATTAGTCCCATAGCGCCTGCGCTGGATCTCACCTCTGTCAGAAACCGGCTTTCCTGCCGGATAATACCATAGACCCAGGCTTCATCGACATCCTGCTCTTTTAGGATGGGACGGAGTGCTTCGCGATGTGGTGTAGGAAATCGCAGTTTGAAATCATGTTGCTGTACTGTCCGGTTGGCAGTATTGATGGCGCGGTCGTAATGTCCATGGCGGCGAGCTACTTCGGCTGCCGCCAGGAGTTGTCGGTCGTTAAAGTTGCGTACGGTCCATACCCATTCCTGGTATGCCTCGGTGCGTAAACCCAGGCGGTAAAATGCCAGTGTACGTTGTACACCCGGAAATTTTTCCATATCACGTATTTCTGATTCACTGACAGCAATTGATTCCCTGGATGCAGTCAGTATTGTGCCCAGTTCTTCTTTGGCTAACTGGCCGTAGTAATTGTGTTCATTACTTAGTGGGATCAATATGTTGTTGGCTTCTTGCAACCGTCTATCTTCCTTGAATGCACGTGCTTTCCAGTATCGCCATGTACTGTCCATTTGTTCGTCTGTAGACATTCGATTAATGCCATCCAAAACACTAGTCCACTCTCCTGCTCGTAAGGCTGCACGGACTTGCCAGGCCAGTAAAGTGTCTTCCATAATGTAGGGAGTTTTAGTGTTATGCGCAGCCTGAAACCATCCAAGTGCACGTGAATCGTGTCGCATTGCTGCACGGAAACCCAGTCTGCCAAGAAAATAGGATTGATCTGAATCGGTCAGTCTGTCTCTTATTTTCAACCACTTTACCAGTGCCGGATTGGTATCACTACTTAACAGGCGTAGCAATGCAAACAAGGCAATCTCACGGTCTGCGCGCGTTCTGATTTTGTCCTGGCGTGTTTTGAGATAGTAAGAAGGATTATTTATAGCCGCATTAAGTTCATCTGTATTGAACGCTTCTGAGGCAGGTAATCGGCGATTAACATAAATTGCCCTGCTTGTTTGTCCCGCTTCTAGAGTGAGTCTTATACGTGTCCATATATCGTCGGCTGTAATAATATTACTAGAAATTAATGTGTCGAATACGGGAGTGCAGCTATCCGGCATACTATTCGGTGTAAACCACAGCAGACGGGCTTCGTTCAGCGCTTTTTTGTCACCTTTTTCGATGCGGTATTTAAAGGCATGGCAGCTTAGTTCGGTATCTTTATTGGCCAGTTTTTCAAATTCATTTTCAAAAAGCTGCCATTGCTGATTACTAGCAAGCAGTTTTAACCAGTCAGCACGTAATCGTTCTGCAACCAGGCTGTTTTCATGGCGTTCCAAGAAATTGCGTATCATGGCATTATCAACTGAACGCAAACGCATACGGAGCTGATAGTACTCAATATAAGGAGACAGAACATGATGCTGCAAACTTTTGGCGTAGCCAGCTAGCTGCGTGGCTTTTCCTTCTTGGAATGCCTTGCGTGCAGCTAGAAAGTCACTGTCCAAATTCGATGAATTGGCCTGATTTGTGATCAGTATACCGGTATAAAGAAGAATGAAAAGGTGCGCCAGGTGTTTGCTCATGGTATCGATATACAAACTAAACATAGAAAAAACTGAACACAACGAAAACGCCAATTTACTTAATCGGCGTTTTCTATGGAACTGCTTAGAAACTGCGTAGGTTGTATCGGCACGAACGCGGCAAAATGAAGTTTTCGCAACGATTATCACAATGTTGCGATTGTTCACTAACTCTATTGCTGATGCATTTACACCCTTAAATTCAATTAAGTAAACTCAGGTTACGCCTTGTCCCAACATGGCATCCGCTACTTTTACAAATCCAGCAATATTCGCGCCATCAACATAATTTACTCTGCCATCAGGTTGTGTACCGTATTGCAGGCAGGATTGGTGGATTGCCTGCATTATTTCCAATAAGCGAGCATCGACTTCATCGTGTGTCCAGGATAGCCGCATGGCATGCTGGCTCATTTCCAGACCCGAAGTGGCAACCCCGCCAGCATTGCTTGCTTTGCCAGGTGCATACAGGACATTGTTTTGTTCGAAACATTCAACAGCCTCGGCAGTGCATGGCATGTTGGCGCCCTCGGCTACGCAGACTACGCCATTCTTAACGAGCGCTTGGGCATCTTCTTCGTTGATTTCATTTTGGGTTGCACAGGGCAACGCAACATCAACCGGCACATGCCAAGGTTTGGTGTTGGGTAAGTAGGTTGCATTGACGCGTTTGGCATATTCATCGACACGCGCATACAGATGATTTTTTACTTCAGATAAGATTTCAAGCTTCTCCGTTGTAAATCCGTCTTCATCAACAACGGAACCACTCGAATCAGAAACGGTAACAACTTTTGCGCCAAGTGTCATGGCTTTTTCTATCGCGAATTGTGCAACATTACCGGAACCGGAGATTGAAACGCGCAAACCATCAAACGAACGATTTGCATGTTTGAGCACCTCATTTGCAAAGTAAACGGTGCCGTAGCCGGTTGCCTCTGGACGGACTAATGAACCGCCGAAGCTCAGCCCCTTGCCTGTAAAGATGCAATCGGAACGGTTTGCAAGTTTCTTCACCATGCCCGCCATGTAACCGACTTCACGTCCGCCGACACCGATATCGCCTGCCGGTACATCAGTATCAGATCCCACATGACGGAATAATTCGCTGGCATAAGCCTGGCAGAATCGCATAATTTCACCGGGGCTCTTTCCTTTGGGATCAAAATCGGATCCGCCTTTGCCGCCACCCATCGGTAAAGTTGTTAATGCATTTTTAAAAGTTTGCTCAAAGGCCAAAAATTTTAAAATAGACAGATTAACCGAGGGATGAAATCGAGTGCCGCCTTTATAGGGGCCAATCGCTGAGCTATGTTGGATGCGATAGCCGCGGTTGACTTTTACTTCACCATGATCGTCAACCCAGGCAACACGAAAAATGATGGCGCGTTCAGGTTCTACCAGACGGTCTAGTACACCATGTTCAGCATAACGTGGATGTTCACTGATAAAAGGCCATAAACTTTCCATGACTTCCTTTACAGCTTGTATAAATTCCGGTTGAACAGGATTACGTCCTGCGACATAGTCACAGAACTCCTGGAAACTTTGATATTTCATATTTTGATTTCCCCAGTATAAGAAAGGTTATTTGTGAATCATTCATTCTGCCAAATAAATACATAAGCTGCACAGTATTTTTTTAAAAAAATGGAAAAAAATGCAGTTTTTTTAATTTTGCCTATTGATAAGGAGAAATATGGGAGAAAATGTAATCTTTGTGTTATTTCTTAACTGCCGTGGTGAAGGACATGAAAACAATAACTAGAAGAAATCTACTTAAGTTTGGGGTGGTGGGCACCGTTTCGGGAATGCTAAATGCAACTGAAAGCTGGGGTGAGATGGTTGCTAAACCGACACCCAGGGAGGCCGAAGGGCCTTTCTATCCAGTTGTTGATCAAAAGGATAAAGATGCTGATATGACCCGAGTAGCAGGGCAGAACGGTTTGGCAAAAGGGCAACATGTCGTGATAAGCGGTTCTATACGCGATACCAGCGGTCATCCGATAGAAAATGCAGGTATTGACATTTGGCAAGCGAATGCGGATGGCCGGTACAATCATCCGAGAGACCCTAATCCAGCACCGAAAGATTCCTATTTTCAGGGTTGGGCAATTATCCTCAGTGATAAAAACGGGCAGTATCGTTTTAAAACGGTAAAACCGGGTGCTTATCCGGCATCAAAAAAATGGATGCGTCCGCCACATATTCATTTCAAGATTTTCAAACACGGTTATACAGAATTGATCACGCAGATGTATTTTCCTAATGAACCATTAAATGCATCCGATTTACTATTCAGCAATAAAACCAAATCGGAGCAGATCGCAATGACTGCGCGGCAGACGGGTTTAAATAACGGTGTGATAGCTTATACTTACAATATTATATTGAGCGGACGTTGAACGCTGCGTTGATAGAGAGGTGAAGGTTTTCGCAATTTCGCTACGAAACATACCAAAAGGATATGTATTCCTCAACATTTTTTGGTTTGCATGATTTTGAATGAAACTCGAATCGATCAATTATAAAGCTGTTACGGCAAAGCCGGACTTTTTGGCCAGAATCATTCAAATTAGTGCGGATTCTGATCATTGCTTTCATGAAATGGACAGTCTTTTAAGGTCTGATCAGGGCGCAGTATCGCTCATACTTCGAGTGGCAAATTCTGCAATGTACTGTCGCGGGAAACATATAAAGACGATTCCGCATGCGATTAATTTACTTGGAATAAACGTTATACGTTCTCTTGCAATATTATCTGTTTCACGAGCCATTTTTACTCAAAGTAAAAATGAAATGATACAAAAACATGTCTGGCAGCATTCGTTACTGACAGCGCTTGCATGTCAGCAGATCTGTGTCGAATCCGGAGAAAGAAAACTCAGTGAAGAAGCGTTTGTTGCGGGTTTGTTGCACGATATCGGAAAAGTGCTGTTATTTTTCAACTATCCTGATGAATATATAAAGATTCTCGATTACGCGCTGCATAAGCCTTGTGCATGTGCCAAGGCTGAGCAGAAATTTCTGGATTTCGATCACTACGATGTCGGAAAAAAAGCGATTTCGGAATGGAAGCTTCCCGCTCACTTCGTAAACTATGTGGCGACCAACCTGGAACGACTTCCGTCTGATCACGATAAAACGCTGCATTTTTTAGCTATTGCCAATAGCTTAATAAAGAGCTCAGGTATAGGCGGTTGCTCCTTTGAGTTACCGGAGCGTAAAGAACAATTGATGAATCTGGGAGCCAGTGATATTCTTAGCGATTCCCTGCTGGAAGAGTCATTTATGCAGCAATTAATTCAAAATGATATTTATCTTCTATGTGTTTGATGAAAGGGTATACGCCTTGAAAATCAGAACAATGAATGCCAATGGTTTCAGCTGCTAGGGCAAACCCGTCTCATACGATCGCTATAACGTCTTTAGAGCAGAATGTATGGGATGACATGAAAGCCCATACTGTTTTATCACTTAATCGACTCAATCTGGAGCAATTGATTGAGCCCACTTATTTTCTGTTTCATCAGATGGTCGCGCATATGGTTAACGCGATGCATTTCAACGTATTTAAACAAATTGTTCAAGTTGATTTTGGTTTTGGTGTGACTGACAGTGAAACCGAACTCAAATCGTTGTTCAATAATGAGTTGGCCGAGCATGGTGATAAAAATATCGCTAAATTTTGCGAAGATAATGATCTGTATATCTCTTTCTTGTTTGATGACAGTGACGATACCATTGTTGCTATTCGTGCGCCAAGTTTCTGTAGAGATGCCTTGCATTTAAGTGACAAATTAATTCAAACACTGGGATACCGATTTCAGGAACAAACGAGTTCAGATGGGTCTGAATTCTACTTAGGCAGGATCGTAAAACATCAGACATATCAAAATGGCGTTGTTTTGCCAAAATTGATGAATCGGCAAGATGAGCAGAATCACTTTCAGGAAATTTTTTCCCAACTTTCATATGGGATCGTCAGTTTTTCCAGTATAGGTACTATTCAAACAATATCACCGTCCATACTTGCACAGCTAAATCTGGAAGAAAACGATACATCGCTTGAGATCTTTGCCCGTTCTATTTCGATACACTTTTATAATGATGTGATATGGGGTATGGCGCTAGAAACACCCAATGGTCTATTTGAAAACTATAGGGTGCGTATAAAAAAAAGTAAGAATTCCGAAGAATCAGTGCTTTTTAATGTCAGCGGTTATCGTGATGATCATTCAGCCATTCATACCTTATGGCAAAAAATATCGCTGGAAGGTGGGAATACAACCAATCTTTCTGAAGGCGATATTTTAAATGAAGCAAGAGTGCATAATATAACGCGTAACTATGTACCGCAGCTGGTTGAAAAAAAAGCCAGAGAAGTTGTACGCATGGGTGGCAATCTGCTGAACAATGAAGAATGTTATATTGCCGTGCTGTTTTGCGATATTGTGGGTTTTACGACGTTTGTCGAGCAGAATGAAGAAGAAGAATCCATCATTCATGTATTAAATTCCGTGTTGCGTAGAATTTCTCTTTCTGTAAAAAAATATGGTGGATTTATAGACAAGTTTATGGGCGATTGTATTATGGTGTTATTCCGCAGTCCGCATGATGCTGTGGTGGCAGCACTGGAAATGCAGAAACACTCTTCTGACATCAATCAGTTACGTAGTCGCGCTGAATTGGCCAAATTGCAGTTGCGAATCGGAATTCACTGGGGAAAAGTCATTATCGGCAATGTCGGTACGCCAGAAAGACTGGACTGGACAACTATTGGCGATGTAGTCAATACCGCTTCACGTATTGAAAAAAATTGCCAGCCTGATGGCGTTCTGATTAGCGAAAAAATGCGTGAAGCGATAGCCCTTGCCGAGGATATGAAATTTGAATGCGGCGATACGTTTTATATCAGTGTAAAGGGTAAAAAAGAAAAACTGGCTGTGTGCTATGCGTATTCGTTAGATTAGTTTTGAGCGGATTTAATCTTCATCTTTTAATTCGGGGTCCCAACCTTTTTCTTTGGCGAGTGTTATTGCCTGATCATAAATTTGTGCATGCTTCTTCTGCAATTCCTCAGGCAAGCGGCTTGGCAGGTGCGCATAGGGTTCCCAGGCTGCATAGACCTTTTCGTAAAGATTCTGCATCTGCGCATGGTCCCAGCCCGCACAAGTTTCTGATTCGGGTAGAATGCCAAAAATCCAAGCATCCCGCACAATTCGTCCAAGGTGTGTCAAACCGTTATTTTTGTCCTCATCGATTCCATCATATTTTAAATCTGTCATTTAAATTCTCTTAGCAAAGTATCTTTGTCGAACCAAAACTGTATTTTAGCGTATCAACTCTGGTTGAGGTAGGTAAAATAATAATCGAGACGGGTTTCTTTACGACAGTGCCGCAATAGCGAGCATTGCTGATTTACTTTGCTGGATGAGCGATTGCTGTGGGTTAGAGTGCTAATATAAAAGGGAAAACATGACTAGAATCCTCCACACTTCCGATTGGCATATTGGACGCACGTTATATGGGCGTAAACGGTTTGACGAATTTGAAGCATTTCTCAATTGGCTGGTGAGAACGATTCAGCAGGAGCGCGTGGATGTATTGTTGGTTGCGGGTGATGTGTTTGACACCGCAACGCCAAGCAACACAGCACAAGCGCTTTATTACCGTTTTTTGAGCCGCGTATCTGTCACCTGTTGTCGTCATGTTGTGATCATTGCGGGTAATCATGATTCGCCTTCATTCCTTATGGCGCCCAAGGAACTTCTTAAAGCCCTGGATGTGCATGTTATAGGCAGCATATCTGAGAATATAGCGGATGAAGTACTTGTTCTCAGTGATAATGATAATGTGCCGGAATTGATTGTCTGTGCTGTTCCCTATTTGCGTGATCGTGATATTCGCGTGGTTGAATCCGGTGAAAGCACTGAAGATAAGGAGCGCCAACTGATTGAAGGCATACGAAATCATTATTGTGAAGTTGTAGTTATTGCTAAAGAAAAGCGTGATGAATGCCTGAAGCACCTAAAAAAATCTATGCCGGTTGCGAGCAAAATGATACCCATTGTTGCGATGGGGCATTTATTTACCGCTGGCGGAAAAACGATCGAAGGTGATGGTGTGCGGGAGTTGTATGTCGGTTCGCTGGCGCATGTTTCGGCGGGAATTTTTCCAAACGGGCTGGATTACCTGGCGCTTGGGCATTTGCATGTGCCACAACAGGTAGCAGGCTCTGATACGATGCGTTACAGTGGTTCACCGCTTCCCATGAGCTTCGGTGAAGCGAAACAACAAAAGAGCGTGGTCATCGTTGATTTGAACTCATGTGCAATGCGGTCGAGTGCAGATATCTGTCAACCCAAAATCAAATTGATTCCGCTTCCCGTGTTTCAAAAGCTCGAACGCATCAAAGGTAATCTGCAAACAATGTTGGCAGAAATAGCTGCACTGGCATCTGCTGATAGTCAAGCATGGCTTGAGGTCATTTATGAAGGCAATGAAATTACCGGGGATCTGCGTACATGTCTCGATGAGGCCGTGGCAGGGTCACAGTTGGAGATTCTGCGTGTAAAGAATAGTCGCGTGATCGACAGGGTGCTCGGTCAAATAGAAGCTGAGGAGGCGCTTGATGATCTGGATGTTAATGACGTATTTGACCGTTGTCTTGACATGCACAATGTGCCTGATGAACAGCGACGGGATTTGATTCAGGCATACCAGGAAGTGGTGAAATCGCTTTACGAAGACGATGCGCACATGGAATAAAAAGGCTGCCGGTGCGAATTCTTCAAATACGTTTCAAAAATCTGAATTCGCTGAATGGCGAATGGGAAATTGATTTTAACCATCATGCATTTGTATCGGACGGAATTTTTGCCATTACCGGGGCGACCGGTGCAGGTAAAACAACGATATTGGATGCCATTTGTCTGGCGTTGCATGGCCGGACTCCCCGTCTATCAAGGATTAACAAAAGTAGCAACGAAATCATGTCGCGCCAGACGGGTGAATGTTTTGCCGAAGTTGTTTTTGAAACACAGATGGGGCGTTATCGTTGTCACTGGAGTCAGCGCCGAGCCCGCAAAAAGTCAGGGGGTGAACTGCAAGCGCCCCGGCATGAAATCGCTGATGCTGATTCAGGGAAGGTGCTGGAGACAAAAACTCTTGAGGTCGCAAAGCAGGTTGAGTCGCTCACCGGGATGGATTTTGACCGTTTTACCCGTTCAATATTGCTTGCACAGGGCGGCTTTTCCGCATTCCTGCAGGCTGACTCTGATGATCGGGCGCCGATACTCGAACAGATTACCGGTACCGAAATCTACAGCCAGATATCGGCGAAAGTCCATGAGCGGCAGCGTTCAGAGCATGAAAAATTAAATTTGCTGAAGGCGGAGATTGTCGGTATCAAGTTTCTATCCAGCGAACAGGAAGAAGCAGTATATCGTGAACTGGACGAGAAGCAAAAACAAGAGACTGAAATTGCCACAAAATTGCAGGAAACAGATAAAGCGCTTGCCTGGTTAAAACAGATTCATGAATTGCAGACAGAAATCAATACACTGTCTGAAATGCATGAAAAACTCATTGCCGAGCGCGCTGCTTTTGATCCGGAACGAGCACGATTAATCCGTGCCCAGAAAGCCGCCGAAATCGATGGCCGTTACGCCACTTTGGTCGCCGTCAGGAACCAGCAGACTGAAGATCAGCTGTCGCTTCACAATGCAGAGTCAAGGCTGCTTCAAACTGCATCGTCCGTCCAACAGGCAGAGACCGCGTTAAAAAATGCTGAGCAGCGAATTGTCGAAGCAAAGGATGTGCAAAAAAAAGCAATGCCGTTAATCCAGAAAATACGCGCACTCGATGATCGATTGATGGATAAAAAAAGAACCCTAGAGAATGAAACAGCGCATTGCAATAAAACAGCCGAGCAGATTGCGGGGGATAAAAGGCTTCAGCGACAACATAGACAGAGACTGGAGGCAATGCGGAAAGATTTACAGCAAAATCAGGATTATTTACAGGGCCATGCTCAGGATGGAATGCTTGTCAGCGAATTGACCGGAATTGAGGAAAGAATTAACGGCTTGATATCGGTTCAGCAGGATATTGTACGGAAAAAAGAATCCCGGACAAAAGCAATGGAGCAGTTGGCGTCAGCCAAAAATGTGCTCGCCAGCCGGGCTGGGTTACTTGCCGTTCACAAACAGGAAATTCAGGCGATTCAAAAACAGATCAGCCGTCAACAGAAAGATTTAGAGATTATGCTGAATAACCGGTTATTGCGTGAGTACCGTGCGGAGAAGGATACTTTGCTGCGAGAAATGGCGTTGTTGAACAAAATTGCTGATCTTGAATCCGAAAGAGCGCGGCTGGAAGTCGGTAAACCTTGCCCGCTTTGTGGATCTACGGAACATCCCTTCGCAGCAGGCCATGTTCCACTGATGAATGAGGCCGAGAAGAAAATTACGCTGTTGACGGAGCGCATCGAAAAAGCAGAACATTTGGAAACCGAAATCCAGGCTTTGGAGAAGGTGGAGAAGCAAAAATTGAAGGACATGACGCTATCCGAAAAACTGGTGGCAGAAGCTACTAATGAACACAGCAATAGCGAGAAAAATCTGCGAGATATTGAGGCGGTGCACGAAATAAGCAACGCAGATTTTGTTCGCCTGAAACAGTCTTTGCTGGTTCGATTGAAACCTTATGATGTACGGGAAATACCCGATACTGAAACGGCGGCAATTTTGCAGCTGCTAATAAAACGTATGAACGATTGGCGGGGCATGCAGGAAAAAAAGGAGGAAGCGGAAAAACGAATCGCTGAACTCAGCCATGAATTGGAAAAATTGGGTGCGGTTCTGGATACCCGGGAAAAAACATTTCTGGAGAAGCAAACTGTCTTGAATACGCATAAAAAAGATTTCGAGAAGCAGAGTCTTGAACGTGAGTATTTGTTTGGAGCGAAGAATCCAGATGCAGAAGAGGCCCGACTGGGAAAGGCGGTTTATGAAGCGGAGGGTATAGAAAAAGCTGCCCGCAACGAATGGGATAACGCCAGACAGTTGCATCATGCAATCACAGTGAATATTTCTACACTCAAAACAAGAATCGCTAAGAGAATTAATGAACTTCAAACACTGGAAGCATCGTTTCTGGAAGCATTGCATGCAGCCGGATTTGCCGATGAACAGCAATTCGCTGACAGTCGTATGACATTGCAGGAACTGGAAGAACTGAGATCCAGCGCAAAAATTCTTGATGATCGTTTTACAGCAATACAGACACGTATGAAGGACAGGGAAAACCGGTTGTCCGCTGAGACGAACAAAAAAATGACGGAATCCAAGCGTCAAACCCTGGAACTTGAAAGCAAGGCACTGGAAGACATGCTAACACATCGCCGTGGTGAGATCGCTCGACTGAGTTATCAACTGACGGAGAATAAAAAAGCCTTGGAGAAAATCGGTAAAAAACAGGATTCGATTGAAGCACAAGGGAAAGAATGCAGTCGATGGGAACAGCTGCACAGCTTGATTGGTTCTGCCGACGGCAAGAAATTCCGTAATTTTGCACAAGGCCTGACATTTGAACTGATGATTGGCCATGCGAACCGGCAATTGCGGAAGCTGACTGATCGTTATTTGCTGATGCGAGATCATGAGCGGCCACTGGAACTGAATGTCGTTGATGATTATCAGGCGGGAGAGATTCGCTCTACCAAGAACCTGTCGGGTGGGGAGAGTTTTATCGTCAGTTTGGCGCTGGCGTTGGGTTTGTCGCATATGGCGAGTAAAAATGTACGTGTTGACTCCTTGTTTCTGGATGAGGGTTTTGGCACGCTTGACGAGGAAGCGCTTGAAACAGCGCTTGCGACGCTCGCCGGTCTGCATCAGGAAGGCAAACTGATCGGCATTATTTCGCATGTGCCCGCGCTGAAAGAACGGATTAGTGTACAGATACAGGTTATTCCCCAGGCAGGCGGAAAAGGCCGAATATCAGGCCCCGGTTGCAGAGAAATAGAATTTTCCGGATGATGCAAAATGATTCCAATGGTTGATACGTCATCCAAACACAATCATTACCGCGGACGCTTTGCGCCATCGCCCACGGGACCGTTACATTTCGGTTCACTGGTGACTGCCGTCGGCAGTTATCTGGATGCCAGGTCGCATCATGGTGAATGGCTGGTCAGGATAGAAGATCTTGATCCGCCGCGAGAAGTGCCTGGGGCGGCGCGTGATATCCTGGTATTGCTGGAAAAACTGGGAATGGCATGGGATGGCGAAGTGATATACCAGAGCCGCCGTCATGATTTATATCGCGCTGCGTTGTCTGAACTGGAGAAACAGCAATTGACATATGCATGTACCTGTTCGCGCAAGGAAATTGCTGATTCCAGTATGGTCGGTATCAGCGGTCCCATTTATCCGGGTACGTGCAGAGAAAGCGCTAAGGGTTCTCTGCCACCAGATAAGGATACAAAGAGAAGTGCGCTACGTATCAGGACAGATCAACGGGCGGTTGCATTCAATGACCGTTTGCAGGGATTTTTGTCCCATCATATTGCAAGTGACATCGGGGATTTTATTCTGAACCGTTCAGATGGTGTATTTGCGTATCAACTGGCGGTAGTGGTTGATGATGCACAGCAAAATATCACACATGTGGTGCGTGGTGCGGATTTGTTCGATTCAACGCCGCGGCAGATGTATTTGCAGCAGCTGTTAGGTTATCCGACTCCGGTTTATTTGCACTTGCCGATTGTCACCAATGAAAAAGGCGAGAAACTCAGTAAACAAACCTTTGCTGCACCTGTCGCGCAAATCAATGTATTATCCCAACTGGTGGCCGCATTAGACTTTCTTGGCCAGGCTCCGCCGAAAGGATTGCAGGACTGTAATCTCGAAGCATTCTGGCAATGGGCCATTCAGCATTGGAATCCTGATAGTATTCCATTATCCGGTGTATCAACAGGTTTCATGACATAAGGAGATTTTGTGGCGTTTTTGCCATTTTATATACCCAGGCAGAGAAGGATTAAAGTGGTGATAGTCGGCGGCGGCTATGCCGGCATGGCTGCGTTGACGACGTTAAAGCAGTATTCGTCCGATATTGATATCACGCTCATTGATCCTGACGACAAACATCTTAAAGTTACGCATTTGCACGAGACATTTCGTTATCCGTTGTCAGATTTGCTGCTACCCTTTAATGTGCTGGAAACGCGTTTTAATTGCCGGCATATTCAGTCAGTTCTGGCTGTTACGGATGAATTACTGCAGCAGTGTCAGGAGAATCGGTATCTTGCGGTCGGTGATGAGATTATTGAATTTGACTATCTGGTTATAACCACGGGTGCGGACAAGCAGCAGTCCGAAGAAACGGAAAATGTGATCACGTTGCAACATTTCATCCAGACCGCCGGTTCAGAATTACTACTTGAGCGTTTGAGTAGGCTTGAACAGGATGAATTGTTCATTTCAGTAGTGGGCGCAGGTGCGACGGGTATTCAGTTTTTGTTTGAAATCAGACAATTCCTGAGTAGAAAAAGAATTGTTGCCAAATTGCGTTTGATATATTCCGGTGATCGGGTACTTGCGCAGTTTCCGCAAGGATTTGATACTTATGTGCAATCCTGTTTGCGGGATTTGAAAATTGAATGTGTTGCCAATACTCGTTACCGTCGGCAGACTGACCATCAAATTCAGCTCGAAAACCAGCAGACGGGCGAAGTTTATGAACTGCCATCGCAATTGACCTGTCTATTTCTTGGTAAAAGGCAGGAAAACTTGCTGTCAGCAAATCTTTTTGGACAAGTTGTGGTCGATCAAAAAACGTTGCAGAATATCTTCGCTGCGGGCGATTGCACCGTTTTCAGTTCTTTGGGTTCAAATGTTCAATCCGCCCAATCCGCTGTGCGTAAAGGTAAACTGATTGCTAGAAATATTTTGCGCCATTCAGGATTTTTAAAGGTACTTGAGCCCTATCTGCATCATGATATCGGTTACGTGGTCAATCTCGGTCCTTCGGATGCTGTCGGCTGGCTGGTTTCCGAAGGAAATATCGTAACCGGTATTCCCGCACTTGCAATTAAGGAATTGGTAGAGGCTCAATATGATTTACTATTGAAAGGGATTGATACTTATGTGGTTTAAGAATAAGACGCAGGAGACTATTTATGTTTGGTTTATTAAAACAAACCCCTGTTGTTGGTAAAGCCAACGCATTGATTCATAATCCATCTGACAAACTGTTTAATTTTATCGGCATCGATCTGCTTGAAAATTACCCACGTTGGTCGCCGGAAGTAAAAGAACTAGAAAAATTGACAGATGGTCCAGTCAGCATTGGAACGCTGTGCCGCCAGGTGCGTGTTGATCAGGGAAACCGTTCGGAATCAACATTCAAGGTTACGGTGTTTGACGCGGGTTCGCGGATCTGTTTCGAAGGTGTTTCAAATCCGTACCGCTGTGACTATATGATAGAAACGGTGAATGAACAGACCAGTCGAGTGACTTTCGTGTTTGAGTTGCTTGATCTGGAGTTGCACATGAAACCTTTTGAGAAGCTCATCCGCATTGCTGTTCAAGATGGCACTGAAAGAACAGTGCATAATATTAAAAAAATAATTGAAGCTGAAAATGCAGAAACCGCTTAATAGAATTGCGAGCGCTAAATTGGTTTTGCAGTCCGGCTTGACTATTAACTTGGAGAAATATTATGGACTTTATCGTTGAAAAAGATCCTGGTTTAATACCACAAGTACTATCCAAAATTCTGGATTCTTGTATTAATGGCGTGACCCTGGCAGATCCTGATCAGGAAGACATGCCGCTTGTTTACGCAAACAAAGCATTTGAAACGATTACAGGTTATTCGCAGGAAGAAACGCTGGGTAAAAACTGTCGTTTTTTGCAGGGCAGTGACCGTGATCAGGAAGCGGTTGCCAAATTAAAAGCAGCGATTAACAACAAGGAGGCCGTTGAAGTTACGTTGAGAAATTACAAGAAAAATGGGGAATTGTTTTACAATCATTTGATGATGATGCCGCTTTTCGATTCAAAAGATAACCTGCTTTATTTTCTGGGTGTTCAATACGATGCAACCGAGCAGGTGAAAGCCGACGAAGAAATTAAACGATTACGCGCACGCCTGCAGGAGCTTGAAAAATAGCGTGGTGGAGAAATTAACAGTGGTTTGGCATCCGGAACAAATTTATACTGCATGTTTACCGCGTTAAAGTCCATTTTTCATCCGACGGGTAAATAAACTGGAAAAAAGAAATATGAAAGGGTATGATACCCGCTTTGTACGGAGGTGTGGCCGAGTGGTTTAAGGCAGCAGTCTTGAAAACTGCCGTAGGGGTGACTCTACCGTGAGTTCGAATCTCACCGCCTCCGCCATTTTCATATCCGCACACCTCCGCAATAATCCATAAAATCTAATTTCTCCCAACACCTCTGATCAACACATTCAGAAATTCAAACTTTTATGTGCCGTTTCTATAGTCGTGCACACTGGAACCAGTGTGAGGCGTATCGGGTAACCGTATTTCTGTCGCGACCGTACCGGAAAGCTACATTTTCTGATTAAAAAATCTTGTTTAAATTTAATACAGTACCCGCAGGTAAATCACAATTCTCGCTGTCATTCGACGGGTTGTCATCTTTGTCACTACAGGATATTACTGTAGCCGATCCAGTTGAGTTATCGCCATTAAATGTGATGTCGACTTCAACATTGACGGTGCCGAAAATAGAGCTTAAACGAACGTTATTACCATTACGGATCCCGCTTATCGCTTCCCAACCTGATTCGAATGGTGAAGGGTCCAACGTTATTGCTATCATGACGCCATTTTTTTCATGAATTGATGCGAAGCCGGCAATAGTACCGCCAAAATTATATGAATAAATGCCATCAAATGGGCCTGCAGCATGTGTTGCAGTAGTGGATAATAAAAAGACGAGCGCTACAATGATTCGTTTCATTATATGTTTCTCCTGTGATTTATCTGATGCAGTGAAATCCAAGCAAATTCAATGGTCCGATTAAAGGATAGGGTGGTCGTGCATCAATTGACAATAGTAATCGCAAGCCAGTGTGATTAACACTGTGCGTTTATTGTATCTCCATTACCCGAAATCTTCCAAACATCAGTGTATTGAAAGCCCTATGGAAACGGTTATTCCTCAGGACAACTCTATCCACACGGGTTGATGGTCGGACGCTTGTGTTTTGGTGTCAATGTTGTGGTTTCTTAGGTGACGTTGTAAGCCATCGGTGACGAAAATGTGATCGAAACACTCTGGTCGGTCAACAAAATTCACTGGATGAATGCCGACTGTCGGTGCATGCGGTTCATTTGGGTACATTATTGATCGTGCATCTAGAAAAGACGGGACGCCATTTGAAAATGGTGCAAGAATTTGTGAACGCTCGTTCGCTGTAGCCGGAAAATTCAAATCGCCGCAGAGTATGGCCTGAACAGGACGTGAGAAGACTTCGAAAGGACTGCCTTGTTCAGAAGTTTGAGGTGTGCGATCGGACATGGCGCATGCTTCGGCATGCAAACGACGGATTGACTTGATCTGGATTTCACGTTGTTTCTGAGAGTAATACTCGAGATGTGTGGTCATAATGCGGATAGGGCCGAATGGTGTCGTCACTACAGCTTCTACCAGTATCCGCTGCATGCTCGGGGTTGCCGGTTCGGCTACCCAGGGAAGTAAATGCCGCCAGACCTGTCCGACAGGTAAACGGGAAAAAACGGCATTGCCAAAGTGGTTGCGGCCGTTATAGCGATCAGGCACATCGGTTGCTGTACCGTATATGGCGGTATAATCGGGCAGACCAGCAGAAAGTTCGGCAAATTGATCGCCTATCTGGCCGCCGGGTAATCCTGGAAAATTAACCGCAACTTCCTGTAAGCAAATGACGTCAAAATCACCCAGTTGACGAATCGTTTTTAGGATACGCTGAAGATCGACTATGCCATCGATGCCGCGCCCCCACTGGATGTTCCAGCTTAATAACTGCATAATGAATGACAGTATTTAAAACAGATTTTGAAAGAACTCTGTATTGTATGAATCCAATGCTGATTAATATTGTTTAAAAAATCCGGCTGTTAAAATTTTCAAAATAATGCTGGTCAATTTCGTCACGTGTAAAATGGTGGTTTTGTCCGCCGCGGTGTGCTATTTTGAGTGCACCCATCAGTGATCCAAGCTGTCCTGCTGTTTGCCAGTCCATGTCATTGACAATGCCATAGAGCAAACCGGCGCGATATGCATCGCCGCATCCAGTGGGGTCGACGATTTCAGCCGGTTTGACACTGGGAATTCTGATTTGTTTGCTATCTGTATAAATGATTGAGCCTTCAGGGCCCAGTGTGACAATTAATGCCCGGGTTCTGTCCGCAATCGCTTCCAGGGTAAGGCCGGTACGTTCTTGCAGCAACTGACCCTCGTAATCGTTGACTGCAATATAATCCGCTTTGTCAATAAACTCTCCCAGTTCATCTCCATTAAACATGGGCAAACCTTGGCCTGGGTCGAATATAAAAGGGATGCCCGCTGATTTAAACTCTTGCGCATGCTGTATCATGCCGTCGCGACCGTCAGGTGCAATAATGCCGAGCTTGATGTGTGAAGCATCATTAATGGAATTTAAATGTGAGAAATTCATTGCGCCTGGATGAAATGCCGTGATCTGGTTATCGGCCAGATCGGTGGTAATAAACGCTTGTGCAGTGAAAGTGTCTTTTACATGTAGAATGCATGACTGATCCAGTCCCAGTTGATCGAATCGTTCGGTATAGGGTTGAATATCATCGCCGACAGTTGCCATCATGACAGGTTCCCCGCCAAGCATTCTCAGATTGTAGGCAATGTTTCCGGCGCACCCTCCGAATTCCCTGCGCATTTCCGGTACCAGAAAGGCGACATTCAGAACATGGATTTTTTCGGGAAGAATATGGTTTTTAAAATGATCGGGGAAAACCATAATGTTGTCATAAGCGATAGAACCACAGATCAGAGTACGCATAATTTTAATATAGAGTCATAAGGTTTGTTGAGCTTGTCGACAGGTTAACCAAAGTTTTGGTTATTGTGAAGTGTTATGATTTCCCTTTGCGCATTGAGTGCACAAAGGGAAACTTGTTTATACTGAAGTTTTGACTGCGGAAATAAGAGATGCCGAAGATATGGCGTGTATCTGCTTAGGTGTCCGGTTTCCAGCAAAGATCCAGTTCGCGTGCTGCCTTAACGTCGTCAAGCTTTCTTAATGGCATAGTATGGGGTGCGTTTTTAACAAAATCAGGCTGTTCCTGAATTTCAGTCAGGATTTCTTTCATGGCCGTTACGAAAGCGTCCAGTGTTTGTTTTGATTCCGTTTCGGCAGGTTCAATTAACAAGCATTCCGGAACCAGAATCGGGAAATAGGTTGTCGGAGCATGAAAGCCTTTATCCAGCAGCCGTTTGGCAAGATTCATGGCGGTAACGCCGGTTTTTTCCTTGATGTCTTTCAGCGTTACGATAAATTCGTGACTTGCCCGGCGGGTAGGGTAGGCGATCTCGAAACCGGACTTTTTCAGTTCTGCCATTAAATAATTGGCGTTCAATGTGGCAAATTCAGCAATTCGGTGCATGCCATCTCTGCCCAAAAGACGAACATAAATATAAGCACGTAATAATACGCCAGCATTGCCCATATGTGCCGACAGACGTCCAATCGACTGTGGCTGTTCTTTTTCGTTTACCCAGCGGTATTTGCCGTTTTCCTGTGTCACAAATGGTACCGGCAGAAATGGCAATAGACGTTTGGCTACGCCTACCGGCGCCGAACCCGGTCCGCCACCGCCGTGAGGGGTTGAAAAAGTTTTATGCAGATTAATATGTATGACATCGAACCCCATATCACCGGGTTTTACCTTACCCAGTACGGCGTTCAAATTGGCGCCATCATAATATAACAAACCGCCTGCCTGATGAACAACACGGCTCATTTCAGTGACATTTTCTTCAAACACGCCGAGGGTGGAGGGATTTGTCAACATTAAGCCCGCAGTTTGCGGTCCTACAGCTGCTTTTAGGGCATCCAGGTCGACGTTGCCTTCCTTGTCAGTAGCAATTTCAACAACTTTGAAACCGCACATGACTGCAGTTGCGGGATTGGTGCCGTGCGCTGCATCCGGTACGATAATTTCGGTACGGGCAAAGTCGCCGCGGGATTCATGGTATGCGCGTATCATCATGACACCGATCAACTCGCCCTGTGCACCGGCCATCGGTGCAAGGCTAATGCCGGCCATGCCGGTTACGTCTTTTAAAATTTCCTGTAAGTCGTACATACAGGCAAGAAAGCCCTGACCGGTATCATTTGGAGCGAGGGGATGTCTACTCAAATATTGTGGCAGCATTGCCAGTGAGTTGCACGCGCGCGGGTTATATTTCATGGTACATGAACCCAAAGGATAGAATTCAGTATCTATCGAGAAATTCTTTTGTGATAACCGTGTATAGTGGCGTACGGTATCCATTTCAGAGACTTCTGGCAACAAAGGCTGTTTTTTTCGCAGAAAATTATCTGGAATACCGTCAATACTTGCTGTTGTTGTCGGTGCTTGAGAATAATTACGTCGCCCAGGGCGTGCATGTTCAAATATCAGCATGTTAGGTGTTATTGTGTTGAAAAGAGTGAGATTATTTCAATGCAGCCAGTGCTGCATCATAGTTCGGTTCATCAGCAATTTCTGGAACAAGCTCGGCATGAACGATTGTGTCCGATTCATCCAGAACGATAACCGCGCGTGCCGTGATGCCGGCAAACGGCCCTTCTGCAATAGCCACGCCGTAATCTTTCATGAAATTTGCGCCGCGCATCGTTGAGAGTGTAATCACTTTATCCAGATTTTCCGTATCGCAGAAACGGCTCATGGCGAAAGGTAGATCGGCAGCAATAATGAGGACAACCGTGTTATTCATATTGCTGGCCTGCTCGTTGAATTTGCGAGTGGAGAGTGCGCAGACCGGTGTGTCTAGACTTGGAACAATATTCAGTACTTTTTTCTTTCCGGAAAAATTTTCAAGCGTGACATCGGCCAAGTCGCGGTTGACCAGCGAAAAAGCCGGTGCCTTCTGACCAACTTTGGGAAAAACACCGTCGATACGAATTGGATTGCCTAAATGAGTGACCATAACTGTTTCCTTACTTTTTTTGAATAAACGATCTAAAATCATTTAATGTTAAAAATTGGTTTGTGCTGATAGCTTTCGACGCGGCTAGTTGAGTGCCTGTTTGAGTTGTTCAACATAGTTCTGTATATCAGCAGCTGTTTTCGTTTCTGTCGCACAGACTAAAAGCGTATTTTCCATCTGCGGATAATATTCCTGCAGACTAAGTCCTGCCAGTATGCCTTTGTTTTTAAGTATTTCCAGTACATCGCTGACAGGTCTTGATAATTTTAAGACCGCTTCATGGAAAAACGGACCGGTAAATCCTTTTTCAATACCAGAGATTTTTTCGAGTTGTTGAACCAGATTTATCGTATTTGCATGTGAGTGTTCAGCTACACGGCGCAAACCTTCCGGGCCCAGTAAAGACATGTAAATTGTCGCGGCAGTGACCATCAAACCCTGATTGGTACAAATATTTGAAGTGGCTTTAGATCTGCGGATATGTTGCTCGCGGGCCTGTAGTGTCAAAACAAAACCTTGTTTTCCATCAAGATCGTTAGTACGGCCAATAATTCTTCCGGGTATCTGACGGATTAAACTATTTTTACAGGCCATAAAGCCGAAATAAGGACCGCCGCTGGATAAAGGAATTCCCAATGGCTGTCCTTCGCCGACGGCAATGTCCGCTCCCTTGCTGCCCCATTCTCCAGGAGGCGTTAATAACGCTAAAGCCGTTGGATTGACAACGCCGATAGCGAGCGCATTTTTGCTGTGTGCCCAGTCAGTCAGTTCATCGACTTGTTCCAGAACACCAAAAAAGTTGGGCTGCGGAATCACAAATGCAGCAAAGTCTTCGTTGCCGAATTCTTCTAGCGCTTCAGGATCTGTGCGTCCGGTTTCCTGATTAAAGGGCAATTCGATAATATCAATTTTCTGGTTGCTGACTATTGCGCGTACAACTTTTCGGTAAACCGGATGAACCGTTTGTGGTATTAGAATACGCCGGGATGATTTATGTGAACGGACAGCCATTAAAACAGCCTCAGCAAGTGCGGTGGCGCCATCATACATACTGGCATTGGATACATCCATGCCGGTCAGAGAAGCCATCATTGTCTGGTACTCATACAATAATTGAAGTGTTCCCTGGCTGGCTTCAGCCTGATAAGGGGTATAGGAGGAATAGAATTCACCACGGGTTGTAATTTGCCAGACTGCAGCAGGGATATGATGTTCATAAGCGCCTGCGCCAATAAAATTCTGGTAAAAACCATCCTGGTTGGCACGCTCCATCATTAACCGTGTGATTTCCATTTCGCTCAACCCGGGTGGAACTTCTTTTAACTGGCCGCTTTTTAAATCGGCTGGAATTTCATCAAAAAGTGTTTCAATTGAATCTGCACCAATGCTGGCAAGCATTTCAGCGATATCTTCTTTTGTATGTGGGATAAACGGCATGGTAATGTATGAATGAATTTCTAATAAAAATGATTTAACAAGCGACCGGTTGCTTATTGCAAAAAGTGATCAAGTCTTAGTGATCTTCGCTATCCAGAACTTCTTGATAGCCGGCTGCATCCAGTAATCCGTCCAATTCTGATGGATTGCTTGGTTTTAATTTGAATAACCAGGAGCCAAAAGCATCTTGATTAATGTTTTCAGGATTATCGACAAGCGGTGAATTGATTTCTACAACCTCACCCGAGACCGGCGCATAAACATCTGCGGCAGCCTTGACAGATTCCGCGACGGCACATTCCTGTTTTTGTGCAAAAGTGTCACCGACCTGCGGTAACTCTATAAAAACCATATCGCCCAGTAATTCCTGGGCATGGTGTGTAATACCTACGCTGACTGTGCCGTTCGCTTCGGTTTTAACCCATTCATGTGATTTGGTATATTTCAGATCTGTTGGAATACTCATGTTTTTACTCCAGTATTGGTTTTTTTAATAATCTCAAATTAAATCAGAACGTTTCCGTTCCGTACAAATGGGTATTTTACCACTTTGACGCGTAATTTTTTGTCTCTGACCAATACATTCACTTCATCGTCTGGAGATATTTCCGAGGCAATACGGGCCAAAGCGATTGATTGATTAATGGTTGGTGAAAATCCACCGCTGGTGATTTCACCTTCAAATTCCTGACCGTCATGCTGAGCAGTGACTTTTTGGTGACTTCTGAGGACGCCCCGGTCTTGTAATACAAGCCCGACTAACTGCTGGGATACCTTTGAGTCAAGCAACGCCTGTTTACCAATAAAATCGCGTTCGCTTTTCAGGTCGACTGTCCAGGCAAGTCCTGATTCCATCGGTGAGGTGGATTCATCCATATCCTGACCATAAAGATTCATTCCGGCCTCGAGACGTAAGGTATCACGCGCACCCAACCCGGCAGGTGCCACGCCTGCCGCATGGAGCGCTTTCCAGAATGCGGGCGCTTCTTCAGCCGGTAAAATAATTTCGAAGCCGTCTTCACCGGTATAACCGGTACGCGCGATAAAAAAATGATTTATTGTGGCGGATTGAAATAGTTTTAGTGCTTCAGTCACTGCTTTGGATTCTGGAATAACCTGCCAAACTTTGGTGCGGGCGTTCGGGCCTTGCACGGCGACCATGGCCAGATCACGGCGGGGTGTAATTTCCAGGTCAGGCGCTAATGTTTCACGTTGTTTAAGAATCCAGGCGACATCCTTGTCGGCAGTGCCTGCATTGACTACGATGCGAAACCAGGATTCTGATAAAAAATAGACAATAAGGTCATCGATGACGCCACCTTGAGGCGTCAACATACAGGTATACAAAGCTTTGCCTGGGATTGTGAGTTTGTCAACATTATTAGCGACGAGGCGACGCAGAAAGTCGCGCGTATTTTCGCCTTTAATATCAATTGGCAGCATATGCGAGACATCGAACATGCCGGCATCCTGGCGGACCTTATGGTGTTCTTCTAGCTGTGAGCCATAATGCAGCGGCATGTCCCAGCCACCGAAATCCACCATTTTTGCATTCATTTCACGGTGCGTTTGATTAAGGGGTGTCTTTTTCAGCACGGATTTTCTCCCGGTATTAAAAAATAGTCATTGTACAATGATGATAGTGTAAATGACTTCACCCCTCTGTCCTTTTACCTGAGAGATTTACGGAAAAACCGTGTGCCCCTTCGGTGGTCAGGATTATTTGCCTGACACTCTCCAGATTGCCTGTATCAAGCGGTTTTCAGGGAAAATAATGTTATTAACCTTGCCTGAGCGATTCCGGGGGAGTTACGCCTTCGGCGGCGCCTGCTATTGTATTCTTAGGCGCGCTCTCCTGCTTGAACATATGTTGGCTGAGTGCGAACTATACCTTAGCAAGAACAGTTTAGACAAGACTTGAATAATATTTCGTGATTTCTAAATCCTTGCTGCACTGTAAGTTTTCAATTTAATGTGTTGATTGATAGAATGAAATTTTGATTGCTGAATATTCATTCGAATTCACAATGTTTTGTGATGGGAATATATTGGTTATAAAGGAATTTTTTGATTTCGAGATAATGCAAATATTAAAATAGCTGATCATCTTTATATAAGGGAATTACAGATAATAATGAAAACTGCTCTGATTACCGGTACAAATCGTGGCTTGGGACTGGAATTCGTGCGTCAGTATGCGCTGGACGGTTGGCGTGTTCTGGCTTGTACACGAAATCCATCTTCTTCAGCTGAATTAAATCAACTGATGAAACAGTATCCTGGTGCCGTACATGTTCATGCGCTTGACGTGGCCAATCATGAACAGATAGCGCATTTGTCGCATGAATTGGCAAAAGAAAAGATAGATCTGCTTATTAATAACGCAGGCGTCTACCCGACAATGCGTGGTGCGAGCTTTCATCAAATTGATTATGAGGCATGGGCTTACGCATTTGAAGTCAATGCCATGGCGCCGCTTAAGATGGCGGATGCATTTTATTCGCAAATATCAAAGAGTGAATCGAAAAAGATCATCACGATTACCAGCAAGATGGGGAGCGTTGCCGACAATCGAAGTGGCGGCAGTTATGTGTATCGTTCTAGTAAATCCGCTGTCAATATCGTCATGAAAAGCCTTGCAATCGATCTGGAATCAAAAGGGATTATCGTGGCATTGCTCCATCCTGGCTGGGTCAGAACAGATATGGGGGGGGCAAACGGTTTGATTTCTACCGAGAAAAGTGTTTCTGGAATGCGGCATGTCATCAAAGAATTGATACATACCGATACCGGGAAATTTTTTGCGTATGATGGCCAAATCATTCCCTGGTAAAAATTCTGTTTTTTTGTAACTATCTAATTAATACTTTCTGAGTAACCAATAAATCATGAGTGGACATACATTCGATCTGGATAAAAAGGAATTAATCAAACAATCGTTCAATCAGATGGATGAGCATTTGCAGGGGGCGCAATACAGTCAAGCGCAAAAACTGGCATTGACGTGTCGAATTTTGTTTGACAATGGCCATGATTCCGGACTTGCCGGCCAGATTACAGCACGCGGCGAAAGACAGGGAACTTATTTGACACAACGTCTGGGTTTAGGTTTTGATGAAATCAGCGCGTGTAACCTATTGCTGGTTAATGAGGATCTCGAGGTACTTGAAGGTGAAGGAATGGCGAACCCTGCAAACCGTTTTCATTCATGGTTGTACCGTGCCCGCCCGGATGTGCAGTGTATTATTCATACACATGCATTACACACGGCCGCACTGAGTATGCTTGAAATACCGCTGGAAATTTCGCATATGGATAATTGCGTGCTCTTTGATGATGTGGCTTTCCTACAGAAATGGCCAGGTGTTCCAGTTGGCAATGAAGAAGGTGAGTTGATCGCTCAGGCGATTGGAACAAAACGCGCCATTTTGTTAGCGCATCATGGTCTGCTCGTGGCCTGTTCAAGTATTGAGGAATCCTGTCTCTTGGCGATGGCATTCGAACGGGCGGCAAAGATGCAGTTGCTCGCACTTGCTGCTGGAGAAATTCAACCCATTAATCCAGAGTTGGGCCGAGAAGCCCATGATTGGATTCTTCGTTCACAAAGAAGTGCCATCGGTTTTGCATATTATGCGAGACGTTACCTTAAAAAAAATAGTGCCGATTGTCTTGAATAGGCGCCTTGAATTTCTGTTAATAAATAGTGCATTGAGTCAATTAATCGTTTGCAGCTTTCTCATAAAATAATCCACCAATCTCTTAGAAATTCTCATTTTGTACCTCAGTACAATAGCGAAGTGCGTTAAAGCGGCTTGATACGGGAACCCCGGAGAAAATGGTAACAATAAGAATTGTTTCCGGAATTTCCGAGAAAAAGTGTGCGAGGAAAAAAATAATCTCAGGCTAAGTTTATCGTACAGGTATTTCTCAAAAAAACTTTTTCAGGGTCGGCTAGTTAACTTTATCTTGCCTTTTTACAATGCGTTCCATGGTTGCAGTAGACGGGGCGTTTTCATTAATTAATTGTTTTGATGGAGTTTAAAGTACTTGCAGCATTGGTCGTTAATGTTAGGACTTGTGTGTAACGACAATCCAAGTGTTTTTTAACAAACTTAATTTTCGTAAAGAGGAAAATAAAATGGAAAAAATCGTATTAGCTGTTAAAAATTTCTGGAATGACGAAGAAGGTGTTAGTGCGATTGAATATGGCCTGATTGCTGTGTTAATCGCAGTCATGATTATTTCCGGGGCAACAGCAATTGGTATTGACCTGGATGTAATCTTTAAATTTATTACTAGTCAACTAACTTTGCCAGCATAAATATTTTACGGTTTTGATCGCATATCAAACCACCCGCTATAGTAGGTGGTTTTTTTATACCTGAAATATATGGAAGGATAAAGTGATACAGTTGTTGATTTATGCGTTATTGATCATTTTATTGCTCAACGCCGCCTTGCAGGATTATCGCGGTTATCGTATCAAAAATTCTTTGGTCATTTCGGGTGCCTTTCTGGGTATTTTATTAAACACAGTAACGCCTGTTGGGCTCGGTTTTTATGCATCTCTTATTGGATGGAGCGTGGGTTTGTTATTGCTGTTGCCATTTTATATGTTTCGAATGATGGGCGCGGGCGATGTAAAATTAGTGGCTATGGTCGGTGCGTTTTTAGGGCCACAGGCAACAATAACGGCTTTGCTATATATCCTGGTAGCAGGTGGTGTTTTGTCAATCTATGTTGCCTGGCATCGTGGTCTGATAAAAGAACCGTTCTGCGAAGTACGAAACCTGTTGCGTCAGTTTATTGTGAATCTAGTCAAATGCAATATCCGATCTTCCCCATCATTTAATACATTCACCGTTTCCCCTGATGCTGGCAATAGATTGAATGAATCTGCCAGCCGGTTGCCTTACGGTGTGGCGATTGCCGCAGGTACACTGATCTTTCTTGCTGTCAATCTGTTTTCAGTTCTGGATTAGTCTGATCGATTCGAAATAAAAATATAGCAGTGGACCCCATGCTTTGGACTAGTGCCTTAGGCGTTATTTTCTTAACAATCACTTTGCCTTTGGCAACTATTTTGTCGGCTGCTTTAAAACTAAATAACGATCAACAAGTTTTGATGACATGGCCGGAAGATTTCCTTGAAGCGATGTAGAAATGCTGCTGGTATAATATTTCGTTTGGATTTCCGATTTATCAGCTTATTTTAGAAGAACTATTATGAAAATTTCTGCATTTGAAGTACGTATCGGCAACTTGGTTGAATATCAAAACAAACTATGGAAAGTGTATAAGAAAAATCATGTTAAACCAGGAAAAGGCGGCGCTTTTGTACAACTGGAAATGAAATGTATCAGTGATGGCACGAAGCTTAATGAACGTTTTCGTTCAGAAGACAAAGTAGAAAAAGCGCATGTGGAACCACGTCAGATGCAATATCTATACTCCGAAGGCGATGCCTATATTTTTATGGATAGTGAATCTTTTGAACAACTGTCCATATCTGGTGATGACTTGGAAGCACAAGCCCCTTATTTGTTGCCTAATACTGATGTACAGATTAATTTTTATAATGAAAACCCTATTGGTGTTGAGTTGCCTGCTAATGTTGTGCTGGAAGTGACGGAAACAGAGGTCATGCTCAAGGGTCAAACCGCTGCCAGCGGCGGCAAACCGGCGGTTCTGGAAACCGGATTGAAGGTGAGTGTGCCTCAATTTGTTAATGTTGGTGATAAAATCAAAGTGAATACCGATACCGGTGAGTATGTTGAACGGGTGTAGCCTGAGTGAATCCGGTTCTTCCTGGCGTTGCATTAAATTAGCAATCGTTGATCTGGTGTTGTATTAATGCAGGGTGCGTGGGACGGTCAAGATAAACTCGGGAATGGGTACATCAAAGTGAATGCCGTCCTCTGTTGCCATTTGGTAACTGCCTTTCATTGAACCTACCGAAGCTGAAATGACTGTGCCGCTGGTATATTCGAAGGTGTCGCCTGGCTTGAGTAAGGGTTGTTCGCCGACAACACCCAAGCCACGTACTTCTTGTATGGTGCCGTCGCCATTCGTGATAATCCAGTGGCGGCTGATCAATTGTGTCGCGACTGTGCCTTTGTTGGCGATAGTAATGGTATAGGCGAAGACATACTGGTCGGTTTCTTCGTCCGACTGATCCGGCAAGTAAGCTGTCCGTACACTGACGTTAATTTCATATTTTTTTTCTGACATAAGCTAATTGCACACTATTTTCATGACTGTATCAAGTACAAACTGAAGTGGTAAACGCATTTGCGGAAATCAATTCACTTCTCATTAACGCGACAAGATCATTTGCGGTTAAAATACGCTATTTGATTTTATTTAAGAGGTTATTGTATGTACCGTATTGCTCCAAGTATTCTATCAGCCAATTTTGCCAAACTTGGTGAGGAAATTACCAATGTCATTGAATCCGGCGCTGATATTATACATTTTGATGTTATGGATAATCATTATGTTCCAAATCTGACTATTGGTCCGCTTGTATGTGAAGCTATCCGGCCACTTACAGATGCGATGATTGATGTTCACCTGATGGTAGAGCCTGTGGATCGTATTGTTCCTGATTTTGCGAAAGCTGGCGCCAATATTATTTCCTTTCATCCCGAAGCATCTGCGCATATCGACAGGACGATAGGACTGATAAAGGAACAGGGTTGTCTTGCAGGTTTGGTGTTTAATCCGGCCACACCGCTGCATTACCTGGACCATGTATTGGATAAGCTCGATTTGATCCTTATCATGTCGGTAAATCCGGGTTTTGGTGGACAGCAATTTATTCCTGAAGCGCTAAACAAGCTCAGAGCGGTGCGGAAACGTATTGATGAGAGCGGCAATAAAGAAATCATGCTGGAAATCGATGGCGGCGTTAAAGTGGATAATATTGCTGAAATAGCGCGTGCGGGCGCCGATACTTTTGTCGCAGGTTCAGCAATCTACCATGCTGGCAAAGACAGCGATCCGCATCGCTATGACACGATTGTTGCTGCCCTGCGTGCAGAACTGGACAAGGTGTAGTTCATGCGCCAAAAATTGCTAAGCAACGTGTATCTGAATCACAACTGTCACTGCTATGAATAATCAGTTATTTTCTTACGCAAATACCACTGTTAATAAACTGGATTTTCCATTGGCCGCTAAAGTCGTAATGATTGATCTGGATGGAACCTTGCTGGACACCGCCGAAGATTTGGCGCTGGCGGCTAACCTGATGTTGGGTGAACTGGGCAGGCCTGTGCTATCGGTTGCAACGATTAAGTCATACATTGGTAAAGGTATTCAGAGACTTGTTAAACGGGCCTTGACCGGTGACTTAGATGGAGAGCCCGAGCCGGGGTTGCTTGAAAAGGCATTACCCATATATCAAAAGCACTATGCCGAGAATGTGCATGTCAATACGAAGCCGTTTCCAGGGGTAAAAGAAGGCATTGAAAAGCTTAAACAGGGTGGCTTTCATCTGGCCTGTATTACCAATAAATCTGAAGCGTTTACTTTGCCATTGCTGCGCGCCGTTGGATTTCATGATTGCTTTGAAATTATTTTGTCCGGCGATAGTTTGCCAAAAAGAAAACCGGATCCAATGCCATTGATTCATATCTGTCAGCATTTTAATGTGCAACCGCACGAAGCGGTGTTGGTCGGTGATTCGTTAAACGATACAACGGCTGCCCGTGCTGCCGGGTGTCATGTGTTCTGTGTACCTTATGGTTATAATGAAGGCCGCGACGTGCGTGACCTGGATTGTGATGCGATTGTGCCATCACTTGTTGAAGCGTCACAAATAATCATTAAAGCCACTTGATAAAATGAGGCAAGACCTTAATCCGGTTATATTTTCAAGCGTACCGATACAAAAACAGTTTCCTGAATCATGCTTGTTTTTAACAATTTCCTTTGTGGAGTCATTGGATGACTGAAAGTGAATTCAGTAGACTTGCGGAGCAGGGCTATAACCGTATTCCTGTAGTAATCAATACATTTGCCGATCTGGACACACCGCTTTCAGTTTATCTAAAACTGGCAAACAAACCGTACTCCTATTTACTCGAGTCGGTACAGGGTGGAGAACGATTCGGTCGCTATTCTTTTGTTGGTTTGCCCGCAATTAAACGTATCGAAGCCTATGGAAACCGTATTCGGGTGATTAACGGAAGTGAAGTAGAAACGCAGGATGTGGACGATCCGCTGGCATTTATTAATGATTATATGAAGCAGTTCAAGGCGGCGCCCTTTACTGGGCTGCCGCGATTTTGCGGCGGATTGGTGGGCTATTTCTCGTATGATACAGTTCGATATATCGAACACAAACTGGCAGGCAATGCACGGCCTGATGTTCTCAATACCCCGGATATCTTGTTATTGCTTTCGGAAGAACTTGCTGTCGTCGATAATCTTTCCGGTAAGCTCTATCTTATTGCTTATGTCGATCCGGCTGTAGAAGGCGCATATCGGGCGGGGAAAAAACGCCTGGAAAATTTGTTGGAGCAGTTGCGTCAACCGGTGGAAATTCCATCTGAACAGGCTGTTCACAAAGAGCCGGCAATTTCAGAGTTTCAGGAAAGAGATTTTTTGTCTGCTGTTGAACGCGCCAAACAATATATTTTTGATGGCGATATAATGCAGGTGGTGTTGTCACAACGCACCAGTAAACCGTATCATGCGTCAACACTTGCCTTGTACCGGGCCTTGCGCAGTCTGAATCCTTCTCCGTATATGTTTTACTATCACTTTAATGATTTTTATGTGGTGGGTGCTTCGCCGGAAATTCTGGTGCGTCTGGAAGATGATGTCGTCACGGTACGACCTATTGCCGGTACACGGCCACGTGGAAAGAATCCGCAGCAGGATGTCGAATTTGCAGCCGACTTGCTGGACGACCCCAAAGAAAGAGCCGAGCATGTGATGCTGATGGATCTCGGGCGCAATGATATTGGTCGAGTGGTGCAAACCGGAAGTGTCAAGGTTACTGAAAATATGCAGATCGAGAATTATTCCCATGTCATGCATATCGTTTCCAATGTAGAAGGAAAAATAAAACCCGGGCTTAACGCAATGGATGTGTTGCGTGCGACGTTTCCTGCGGGAACAGTCAGCGGTGCACCCAAGGTTCGCGCCATGGAGATTATCGATGAACTCGAAATTTCCAAGCGCGGTGTTTATGCCGGTGCCGTGGGTTATCTTGGTTTTAATGGCGATATGGATTTGGCCATAGCCATACGTACCGCCATAATCAAAGAAAACAAGCTGCACAT
Organism: Nitrosomonas sp.; assembly: GCA_031316255.1. Taxonomy (NCBI): domain Bacteria; kingdom Pseudomonadati; phylum Pseudomonadota; class Betaproteobacteria; order Nitrosomonadales; family Nitrosomonadaceae; genus Nitrosomonas; species Nitrosomonas sp. Next base: position 2,000,681 of record JALDQW010000001.1, read on the forward strand.
TCAGGCGGGCGCCGGAATTGTTGCCGATTCAGTTCCAATAAATGAGTGGGTAGAAACACAGAATAAAGCCAAGGCAATTCTGCGTGCCGCTGAAATTGCCGAAGATGGACTGGATTACAAGTTTGAATAAAAGATGCTTACAGTCTGATGAAATGCTTGTAAAGCGGCATCTGTTTTAAAAGATGCTAAATCCGGACGCCGCTTTAATTGGACTCAGTGATTTTGCATCAATATTGTTGTTGAGAATTTCCTTGTGGATTCGGTTCCACGACAAAAATTTCCACCCGTCGATTCATGGCTCTGCCTGCAGGTGTATCGTTGGATGCGATCGGTTCGTAGGAACCACGCCCATCAATCTGGACGCGATGATAAGGCACGCCCCCCCTTTGGACCAGATAATCGCGCGTACTTGCTGCGCGATTGATCGATAGTGGATTATTAATCGTATCAGAACCTGAGCTGTCGGTGTGCCCGACTATGGTCACTTGTGTACTCGGGTTATTCATCAGGGTTGTCGCAAAACTGTCGAGTATCGGATACATTGCAGGCTTAATTTGCGCACGACCTGTGTCAAAGGTGATGTCGCTGGGTATGTCCAGTTTGAGACGATTGTCGGCTGTCTGAGAGACCTGAACACCGGTACCCGCTGTCGCGGCTTCCATCTGTCGCTTTTGTTCTTCCATTCTTTTGGACCAAAAATATCCACCCGCAGCACCAGCAGCAGCACCAGCGGCTGCGCCAATTGCGGCACCCTTGCCGTCACCGGCGAGGCCGCCAATCAGTGCTCCCGCAGCTGCCCCGGCCAAAGTACCTTGCGCAGTACCTCGCTGAGTTTCGGACATATTTGCACAACTGCTGAGCAGTAGGCTTACAGTTGTTACCATAATCACTGTACGATGCATATAACCTCCTTTTAAACAGGATTTTTTAAAATAAGTAAAATGACATGTGCTTCAATACGCGTCTGACATGCTATTCATTTTACAGTGTCAACGCTATATTATATGTCTTGCTATTTTGTTATCAAAGGAATCTATTATTGTGGATAAAAATGTTATTTCATGTGAATTGCATGACTTCGTTGAAGTGGCTTGTATGTATGGCTATCAGGTCAAACTGATTTTAAAAAACGAACAAACAATAGAAGGTAAAGCAGTCGATATTGTTCAATCTGCCGATAAGCGTGAATGTCTAGTGCTCGATAGCGGATCAAAACAGCAAGTCGATTTGATGGAATTATCAAAAATGCAGGTGTTGACACCCAATGCAAAATTTACCGAGGTTGTTTTTTAGCTTGTTCTTACCTGATTCAAACAAACATGTCTGAGTTCCAGTTCCATGAAACGCATTATTCGGTTTGGACTGACTCTTCTGGTTTCGTTGCTATTGTTGGTGAGTGGCTTAATACTCGTCATCGTGAATCTTGATTCAAATTCCTTTAAACCCGTCATTCAATACGGGGTTAAAGAAAGCACGCAGCGTTCATTAAATATTGCCGGAGATTTGCAGATCGATTTTTATCCGCAGATCGATATCCGGTTGAGCAACATGACACTGAGTGAATTTCAGAATGACGATCAATTTGCATCGATTGAACAAGCTCAGCTATCTCTGTCATTGTGGTCACTGCTGCGTAAACAGATCAATGTCGATACCCTGAAGATCAAAGGCCTGAGTGCCAGACTGGTTCGATATGAGGACGGCCGTACGAATATTGAGGATTTGCTGGAAGATGACGGGCAACCGTTAACGTTTTCATTTGATATTGGGCGGATTGAAATTGACATGGGTCGATTGGCTTTGCATGATGAGATGATGCAGGAGACTTTTATTCTGGATACCCTGAATCTGACAACCGGCCGGATTGCAACCGGATCGATTGAGCAGGTCAATGTGAGCAGCCAATTATTCAGGAGTGGTATTGAGACTGTTGAGAGTGATAGCAATGTGCAGCAATTGGTTTTTGATGCACAATTTGAAGCACGGCATATTTCTTTTAACGACCAAAAAATTGTGAGTGGTCCCGTGGCCATGACTATTCAACGTGAGGAGCCTGGCAACTATTTGAACGCAACGATTTCGATTCCTGGGATACACCAGTCGAATGGCAATCTTGCCAGTACACGGTTGCATGCCGAATTGTTATCAAGACAAAACGAGCACACACTGCAGATTGCTATAGATGGTTTGCTTGCCGCCCGGTTAAATGACCAACACTGGGCTTTTACAGATTCCAATACAAACGTTATCGTGTCTGCTTCAGAAAATAAAAAACTGATCAGCGCCTGTTTTTCCGGAAAATTGGATTTGGACATGGCTTCGGAAGTGTTGCAAATAGACATACAGGGGGATCTGGCTGACACGCATCTGGATGCCGTTGTACATCTGCAAAATTTTTCCGAACAGAACATAGTGTTTAATGTACAGCTGGATCAGCTTGACCTGGACTCGTTTTTGCCATTGCAACAATTTGAATTTCAGATGAATACCGATAGTGAAAAAAACGAATTGGCAACAAATATAATGACAATCCCCGATTTTTCGATACTAAACCGTATAAACCTGAGCGGCGCGATCCAGATTGGACAATTATTTGCCGGGGACATCCAGGCTTCAGGTATCCAGTTATCCATAGAACCGGGGCAGCATCATTTTGACTTGAAACAATTGATTCATTAACAGGGTGTTCAATGTCGAGTATTGCCGAACAATTAATCTCATGGCAGAAAAAAAGCGGACGTCATCATCTGCCCTGGCAAGAAAATTCGGATCCGTATGCGGTGTGGATATCAGAAATCATGCTGCAACAAACTCAGGTGAGTACCGTCATCCCGTACTATCAGCGGTTTACAGAACGATTTCCCGATATTTCTAGTCTGGCGCAGGCACCTATCGATGAAGTGCTGGCACACTGGAGTGGGTTGGGGTATTACGCGCGTGCACGGCATTTGCATCAGACTGCCTGCAGGATCGTGCAAAATCATCGGAATGTATTTCCCGGGCAACGTGAGGATATACAGCAACTACCCGGTATAGGCCGTTCGACTGCGGCGGCGATAGCCGTTTTTGCCTTTGGTCGGCGGGAAGCAATTCTGGACGGAAATGTCAAACGCGTTTTTGCCCGTTATTTTGGAATTGGGCGATATCCGGGTGAATCTGCTACGCTGAAGGAATTATGGCGTTTGGCTGAAGAATCATTGCCTGAGACGGGTGCCCCGGATGCAATCAAGGTGTATACGCAGGCTCTCATGGATCTGGGAGCTACAGTGTGCATGCGCCGCAAACCGCTTTGCGGTCAGTGCCCGTTGCAAAAGGCCTGTATTGCGAGGATTGAAAACCGCATTGCGCTGTTACCCGTACCCAGGCCAAAAAAACATCTGACCGTAAAAGAAACTGTATTTATGATTTACCGCGGCAAGCAGAAGTTATTGTTGGAAAGAAGACCCGACACTGGGATTTGGGGCGGTTTATGGTGTTTTCCTGAAAAGCGGCTCGATGATCATTGTATATTTGAGATGCACAAGGCACAGCCTGTCGAATTGCCGAGGCTGCTGCATACTTTTACACATTTCAAGTTGTCGATAACGCCTTTTCTTCAGGATGTGAGCACAAAAAAAGATATCCCGGATTCGTTGATCTGGGTACAACCCAACAAGGTACTTGAACTGGGGATACCGGCGCCAGTCAAGAAATTGATTCAGAAACATTTTTTATACTGAAAATAACAAATAATGGAAAGCTGGCAAGCGTGGCGAAAAAGCGTACGAAAAAAAATCATTGCGGATCGTATGGCAGTGTCCGATGCGTTGCACCGGCAATGGAGTTTGACGATTTCTGCCGCTTTGCAGCAAGGATTCCCGGGTTTAAAAAAAATGAACATCAGCCTATACTGGCCGTTTCGCGGTGAATATGATCCGAGGGATGCGGTTCGGTATTTTATGGAAGCAGGTGCGACCCTGGCTTTGCCGGAAGTCATTGATAAAAACAGGCCGCTTTGTTTTCGCGAATGGTGGCCGGATGCGCCAATGAGGGCAGGCGCCTACAATATTCCGGTACCGCAGGGAACACCTTGCATTCAACCGGATGCCCTGATTGTGCCGATGGTCGGTTTCGATGAACAAGGCTACCGGCTTGGTTATGGCAGCGGTTATTTTGATCGTACACTGGCAACATATTCAACATGCCCGCTAACAATTGGCGTGGCTTTTGAATTACAGCGGCTGGACAATGTACATCCGCAATTGCACGATATTGCGATGCAGTATGTGGTGACTGAGGCCGGGATTTTTCAGGCTGATCAACAGATACTCAAGCCGGTCTCGATAAAACAGTGTGCATTGGATAATGCCATAGCCTGAAAAAGTAAATAATTGCAAAACCCTGCTGACGGTTTACGTCATGTTTATTCGCCGGGTTTCGCAATTGTTTTGTGAAGTTTCTAATGACTATATCTCGAAAACAATCATATCCGGTGATAGCTCGCTAAGCTGAATGCCGACAAGATCAATCCAGAGATTAGATCCGAATTCAATTTTCAGACTTTCTTCACTTTGTTTGACTGCCGTTACAAACGGAACCAGTTTGTCAAGGCTGTCGATGCCTATTGCCGCGGTATCGAAAAACAATCGGTCTTCTCCTGGTGTAAAGTCATTCACTCGAAAAAAACCCAGGTTATAAAAACCAAAGGTATCGTTCCCAAGACCTCCAGACAGCTGATCATGGCCGCCACCGGCTCGCAAGATGTCATCACCGGAACCACCAAATAATTTGTCAGTACCGCCTTGCCCGTCCAGATCGTCATTGCCCGAGTCGCCATCAATAATATCGTTTCCAGCGCCTCCTTTTAGGGTGTCGTTACCGTCATTACCTTCGAGTTCGTCATTACCGAAACTGGCTTCAATGAAATTGTCCAGTCCATCGCCGATGTAAAGAAAGTCATCTTTACCGAATCCGCCCGAGCCGAATCCCTCAATTTCAATGCCATCGATAATTTCAACTATCCCTGATGAACTGACGTTCGGACGATTTATAATTTCTACAGTCATACTATGCCTCCAATACAAAAAATATGTTTAAAATTTTCCACCATAATTATCCATTGCAATTTTATTCAATAATGCAAATAATAATGAGATTAATTCTCAATATTATCAAATTGAAATCAAAATTCAAGCTTTTTAATAATGAATACAGATGAAAGTGATGCTTTGCTGCAGGCAAAGCGGTACATTGTGAACGGCAATTTGACTCGAGCCGGGAATCAGCTCAATGCTTTGAAAAAAAAATTCCCGATGTCTGCTGATGTGGCTAGGCTCTGGTGTTCTTGGGCTATGCGTGTAAATCGTACATCGGAAGTGCCGGTCTATGCAAAAAAGATATATTCATTGGCCCAGAATGATGTGCAGAAAGCGCACTGGGCGCATTTATTGGCGACGGCATATTTTTTTCTGCTCGATCTGGAGTCATCCCGTGATTATTTTGACCGTGCGTTGAATCACTTAATGGCGTTTGCATGTTCCGGTAAAGCGCCTGCGGCGCGGGTAAATCGCAAAAAACAGGATGCCGGAAAGAATCTGTTTACTTCAGGGTATGCGGAACAATTATTATGGTCGACCTGTACAATGCTTGCACAGCAGGATATACCGGCATTTCCGTTTGCCGGAACTCTACTGGGACTCGAGCGTGAAGGAAAACTGCTTGATTTCGACAAAGATATTGATATTGCAGTGTGGATGAACGCTTTTGACGCGTGTTGCCGGATACTGGAAAAAAATGGCTGGTCGCCAGTGCCAAAGCGTATTGTTTATCGGAACTACCGTGATTACGTTCATGACGAATCCGGAATAACACTTGATGTCTGTGGATTGGAACACCGGAACGACCAACTGATTGCCGGTGGTTTTTCTATACCGGAATATCCGGCTGAATATCAGCGCGTTTCGATTTTTCCGGCATTTGAATTGACGCAACGAAAGTCTGCGCTGGGCGAAATCTGGTATCCCAAGCGGCCGGAAAAGATTCTGACTGCGTTTTACGGTGACTGGCGTACGCCAAATCCGCTCTGGGATACGGTAATCTCGGCGCTGAATCTGGAAAAGTTTACGCTGCTGGTGCGCTGCTATGCGTATCATCGGCTTGTCAAGCACTGGTTATCCGGTGATCTGGTCAAAGCATGGAGTTATGCGCACCAAATCGCACTAAAAGATCCGGATGACTTGCTGGCATTACGCAGCCGGCAATGGCTGGAGCGTATCATCATACGTACCGGACAGGACATGCCGGTATGGCCGCTGAACAGGCCCCAGCGGCGGATATATACGCGTATGGTGGCAGATTTGTTTCATGTTGGCCATATTAATTTTCTAAAAACCGCACGGTCTTTGGGCACACATCTGACCGTATGTGTAGTTCCGGATCAGCGTGTTCTGGAAAACAAGGGAAAGCTTCCGGTAATGAAGCAATCAGAACGTGTGGTTGCTGTCGCCGCCTGTAAATATGTGGATGCCGTGCTGACTGACAGCCCCGTTAATGCAACGGTGGAATTCATGCGGCTGCATGGATTTGATATCTATACATTTGCCTGCGCCAACGATAAAGAGCGTGCTGATAAGTATCAGCAATGCGCATTGCTTCCCGTGGAAATGGTGAGGGAGCTCGACTATACGTCCGGTATTTCTACAACGGAGATTGTTCAGCGTATTTTGGGGACATCCGGTGCAAAGTAGCGTTTGAACTGTAGTGAACACAACACAGGGTAGGCACCCCAGAAATTCAGGGTTTTACACAAAACAAGGCGGGAATCAATGCCGTATTGTAACAAAATACGGGTTTTTAGCAGTGTCCTGGATTTTTTCTTGTGCTTATTGAGTATATAATAATGCGTTTTTTTGATTGATACAGTTTTGATAACTGTTTGAAAACTAAGAGTCGATACAAACAATTAACATGCGACCAATAACGAAATCCAGCAAATTAGCCAATGTGTGTTATGACATTCGTGGGCCGGTACTTGAGCGCGCCCGGCGCATGGAGGAAGAAGGCCATCATATTATCAAGCTTAATATTGGTAATCCGGCTACATTCGGGTTTGAGGTTCCTGAAGAAATTCTTCAGGATGTGATTCACAATTTAACCGAGGCATCGGGATATTGTGATTCCAAAGGCCTTTTTGCAGCACGAAAAGCGATTATGCATTATTCCCAGGAAAAAAAGATCCCGAATGTGCAGATGGATGATATTTTTATCGGCAATGGTGTTTCGGAATTGGTGGTTATTGCCATGCAGGCACTGCTGGATAATGGCGATGAAGTATTGATACCAATGCCGGACTATCCATTATGGACAGCAGCCGTCGTGCTTTCGGGGGGTATTGCAAAGCATTACATGTGTGATGAGCAGGCCGGCTGGTTGCCCGATCTGGACGATATCCGTTCAAAAATTAATCATCGCACGCGCGCGATTGTCATCATTAATCCCAATAACCCGACAGGTGCGCTTTATCCTAGGGAGTTGTTGTTAGAACTGATTGAAATTGCGCGTCAGCATCAGCTGATTATTTATTCAGACGAAATTTATGACAAAATTCTGTATGATGGTGCGACCCATACTTCGATCGCATCACTGGCGGACGATGTTCTGTTTATTACATTCAACGGCTTGTCCAAGAATTACCGGGCGGCAGGTTTTCGCTCCGGCTGGGCGATAGTGTCCGGTGAGAAAAGTCATGCGACGGATTATATTGCCGGATTAAATATGCTTGCCTCGATGCGATTATGCGCAAATGTGCCTTCACAATTTGGCATACAGACTGCTCTCGGTGGGTATCAGAGCATTTATGACCTGACCATGCCGACAGGTCGCCTGAAACGACAGCGCGATGTTGCCTGGGAGTTGCTCACGGAAATTCCTGGAGTGAGTTGTTATAAACCGCAGGCAGCCATGTATTTGTTCCCGAGACTCGATCCCAAAATATATCCGGTTATCGATGACCAGCAACTGGTGCTGGATTTGTTGCTTGAGGAAAAAGTCTTGCTGGTTCAGGGCAGCGGGTTCAACTGGATGAACCCCGATCATTTTCGTGTGGTTTTCCTGCCGAATACGGATGACTTGGCAGAGGCCATTGGCCGTATCTCGCATTTTTTGCATCGCTACCGTAAACGGCGTTCAACCTGATCATGTTTTGCGAGTAGCGGTCTAAATTACGTATACAACGTTTACACAATCAAACTATTTATTCAATAAATCCATTAAAACTGAAATGATGAAACCCATAAAAGTTGGCTTGCTCGGTATTGGTACCGTAGGGGGCGGCACATATACTGTGCTCAAAAGAAATCAGGAAGAAATAACACGCCGGGCAGGGCGCGGTATCTTGATTACCATGATTGCAGATCGCGATCTGGAAAGAGCGCGCAGCTTTGCCGACGGCGATGTTGTTGTGACGGATAATGCGGCCGATGTCGTTTCCAACCCGGATATCGATATTATCGTTGAACTGATTGGCGGGACAACCATTGCCAAGGATCTTATTCTGAGCGCCATAGCACAGGGTAAGCATGTCGTGACCGCCAATAAGGCTTTACTGGCCAATCATGGAACCGAGATTTTTGCAGCGGCGCGTGAGAAAGGCGTAATGGTAGCATATGAGGCCGCTGTGGCGGGTGGCATTCCCATCATCAAGGCGCTACGGGAAAGCCTGACGGCCAACCGGATAGAGTGGATTGCCGGTATAATTAACGGGACAGCCAACTTCATTCTCTCGGAAATGCGTGAAAAATCCCTGCCGTTTGCGCCGGTGCTGGAACAAGCACAACAACTGGGTTATGCAGAAGCGGATCCTACCTATGACATTGAAGGTATCGATGCCGCACATAAAATCACCATTATGTCTGCAATCGCGTTTGGTATTCCTGTTCAGTTCGATAAAGCCTACATCGAAGGCATTACCAAATTGACGCAGGACGATATCAGTTATGCTGAAGAATTGGGTTACCGCATTAAACTGCTGGGTATTACTAAGCGGGTTCAGAAGGGAATAGAGCTGCGCGTGCATCCGGCTTTAATACCGGAACGCCGCTTGATCGCGAATGTAGAAGGGGTCATGAATGCCGTGGTGGTCAAAGGCGATGCGGTGGGGGCGACATTGTATTATGGTGCAGGGGCGGGCGCTGAGCCAACAGCCAGTTCAGTGATAGCCGACCTGGTTGATGTCACGCGCATGCAGACAGCTGATCCGATGCATCGCGTACCGACGCTTTCTTTCCAGCCGGATCTGTTGTCGGATACACCGGTATTGCCGATGGAAGAGGTTGAGACGGCCTGTTACCTGCGTTTGCAAGTGGTGGATCAGCCCGGTGTTCTGGCAGAAATTACGCGCATTCTGGCTGACTGTAATATGTCAATCAGTGCCGTTGTTCAAAAGGAAAGCGTTGGCGAAGGTAATCAAGCAAAAGTCATCATGCTGACGCACAAAACTGCTGAGAAAAATACCAATACCGCGATTCAAAGAATAGAGGCTCTGCCGGTAGTGAAGGGTCAGGTGACGCGTATTCGTATTGAAGAACTAAACGATTAACCAATCGACTAACAAGTCGCTCCATAATTTCCGATATGCGTTATATTTCAACCCGCGGCGGCATGCCGCCAAAATCTTTTTCCGAAATTCTGTTGAGTGGTTTATCGCCCGACGGCGGGCTGGCCATTCCCGAAGCGTACCCAAGGATTTCTGCTGATGAATTGCAACAATGGCGCGATATGGACTATCGGGCGCTGGCATTTGAAATCCTGTCGCGCTTTATCGATGATATTCCAACCGAAGATCTGCGCGCAATTATTAACCGTACCTATACCGCAGAAATATTCGGCAGTGATGACATTACTCCGCTTAAAACGCTTAAACCCGGTTTTCATATTCTCGCATTGTCCAACGGCCCGACACTGGCATTCAAGGACATTGCCATGCAGTTGTTGGGCAATCTGTTTGAGTACACGCTGGCAAAAACAGGTGAAGAACTCAATATTCTCGGCGCAACATCGGGTGATACCGGTTCCAGCGCTGAGTATGCCATGCGTGGTAAGAAAGGCATCCGCGTATTTATGCTGTCGCCGCACGAAAAAATGAGCCGTTTCCAGACAGCGCAGATGTTCTCGCTGCAGGATGAAAATATATTTAACATCGCCATACGCGGTGTATTTGATGACTGTCAGGATATCGTCAAGGCGGTCAGTAACGATCATGCGTTCAAGCAGAAATATCGTATCGGAACGGTCAATTCAATCAACTGGGCGCGGGTGGTTGCGCAGATTGTTTATTATTTCAAAGGCTATTTTTCCGCAACGCAGTCGAATGACGAGCAGGTTTCGTTTGCAGTGCCCTCGGGTAATTTCGGCAATATTTGTGCAGGCCATGTCGCGCGTATGATGGGACTGCCGGTCAAACAACTGATCCTCGCGACCAATGAAAACGACGTGCTTGATGAATTTTTCCGAACAGGTGTTTACCGTCCGCGTACCACTGTTGAGACAAAGCATACCAGCAGCCCGTCGATGGATATTTCCAAAGCATCCAACTTTGAGCGTTTTATTTTCGATCTGACAGGCAGAGACGCCAGTAAAGTCGCCGAATTATGGTCAGCCGTCGATAAAGGGCAGGCCTTTGATCTGTCCGTAACGCCTTTGTTTGAAAAAGTCAAAGACTTCGGATTTGTATCCGGCAGCAGCAATCATGCCGCCCGTATTGAAACAATACGGGAAATCTATCAAAAATATCAGGTGCTGGTCGACACGCATACTGCCGATGGATTAAAAGTCGGTCAAGCTCTGCATGACAGCGATGTGCCGCTAATCTGCATGGAAACCGCGCAGCCGGCCAAATTCTCTGAGAGCATACAGGAAGCCATCGGGCAGGAACCGCCACGTCCTGCAGGTTATGAACATCTGGAAGATTTGCTGCAACGGTTTGTGGTCAAGGAGGCCGATGTTGCGGCGATAAAGTCATTTGTTGCCGAGCAGGCGGGCGATTAACAGTAACTTGTCTGGGGTTCAGTACACCCTGGATTAACCTGCGCAATTGCGAGTGGATTGATTGGCAGTTAAAACTGACAACAGCATGTCACGTGGTTTTGCTTTATTACAGTTTTGGTAATACAGATTACTGCTGCTCCGTTAACTTTTGGATTCAAATCAATGTTGGTTGATTATCTGGCTTGCTTGGCAGAAATAAAAAAACGACAAACGCCTGACTAATGGTTTCCCCTAGACAAGATTAATGGTAATCCCAATATGCAAAGTTTTTGGATTTGCTTAAACTTGTTTTCACGATGAACAAATTTAATGCAGGAGGTTATATCATGAAAACAGTACAAACACTCACAATCACATCAATACTTGCTTTTATTTTAGTTTCTTTACCAGTAAGCATTTTTGCCGCTGACCAAGTTAATCATTTAACACTAGCTCAACAATACAAACAACAGGCTGAAGAATACCAGGCCAAGATAGAAGAAGAAATAGAGGCAGTCAGAAACAAGCCACGTACTGCGTTTTTTGGTAGAAATGCTAAAACTTTCAAACAGCACGTGGAGTTTAAACTTCGTAACTTTGAAATGGCCATGACTGAAAATCTGGAAAAAGCTGCTTATCATGAAAAAATGGCAGCAGAACAAAACTTCCAACCGGTATCTGTGTCTTCCAGCAACTCAGACAATATTGAGGGCTAGAGCAGCGATATAAATCGTTAGATCGTAAACAAAAAAAACTCACTTAGGTGAGTTTTTTTTTTGTTTTGTATTTTACTGCTGTACCGTTAACCGATACCTATATGTGTTGCAATATATTGAAATAAAGGGTCATTCTTATTCAAAAAATGCTTGGGATGTGGAAGATTTTTCTTTTCTATATCAATTGGTTAATGCCATTAACGGGACAGTAGCGTTGCTAAATGCATATAATTTTTAATCAGACAAATTCTTGGACAGCATCGTAAACTAAAAATATTAAAGAATAAAAAAGAATCTGGTAGTGTAAAATACGGAATTTAAAGTATTAAACTGTTAATAACTTTCATTCAAATGAAGGTTTTCAAATATGAAGCTAAGTGACTGGGGTTTTTCGTTCTTTTTCGTCATCTTTAGTTTCAGTCACAATACATATTCACAATCGGTTAAAGGAAAAGTCGATCCAAAAACTTTGTCGTTACTGGAGGCAGACTTAGCCGCGCTGGCTAAATTCAGGTACGAAAAAGTCGGGTCGCTTACCCTCACAGCGAAAAACAAAACACCTGCGGCTGTGACTCGAATCGATCATCGCGATATCCAGGCCATTGGCGCACGTTCCCTAAATGAATTGTTGGAAATCATTGTTCCGGGTCTGCAAAGTATCAACCATCATTGGGAACTGCCACATATCGGTATACGCGGAATTACGAGTGATCGAGAAGATAAAGTATTAATTCGTGTTAACGGCCGAACCATGAATGAACGCACCGCTCGCGGCGCGATTACAGAACGGGACTTTCCGTTTATGGGGGATATCAAGCATATTGACGTTATTCGCGGTGCCGGATCGCCCATATTCGGTCTTGGTGCGGTATCTATGGTGATTGATATTACTACGCACGATGCCAATTCGGTCAAGGGAAAAGGTGCTGGATTTAGAGTCGGACAAGGTTCTGATTTTAAAGCTGCAGAGGCTTTTTTCAGCAAACAACTCGATAATGGGCTGGGAATTTACATGTACGGTGAAGCAGCGGACATGGTGGGGGCCAGTAACAAAGACGCTCCACTTGCTTTTGGTGCTGATGCGACAAGTTTTGCGACCGGTGACTTTGTGCCCCGTGACAATCCGTTTCCCACCCGGGTCAGAGATGGCCAGGGTTTTCGCGGAAAAGCAAATTTAAAAGGTCACTTGAATTTGAATTACAAAGACACCAAATTCTGGCTGCGTTATAACCGCGCTGGCAGAACCTTTCCTTTGCCACTACCTTGGCAATCGGAACCGGCATTTCTCCCAAACCTGGCAGAAGAACGCATAACGGAGGTTGGATATGAACAATTTACCGCCACTTTGGAACATGACTATTCCTGGCATAATGACTGGAATGTGAATTTCATGCTCAGTTATGACACGACTAAAATTTTCAAAAGTGTTTTAAATCCTGCAGAACCTCCGAACAAGTACAGAGAAAACGAACTATTCGCCAGAATGACTGCTAACTGGAGCGCTAATGAAAAATCGGATATTGCCCTGGGTTCCGCTATTTCTTACGAAATATATGGTGTCGATAATATTCGGAACGAGCCATGGGACACAGTAACCTGGTCTGTGTTTGGCGAATGGCAGTGGCGACCGCACAAATATTTTACAACTTTTCTCGGAGGGCGTGTCGATCAGAATACTTATACCGGGGCATTATTCTCACCGCGGGCGTCCTTAGTTTATCACCCCGACAACAAAAATACGTTCAAACTTTTATATGCAGTCTCCCAACGTATGAACATTGCTCAGGATAACCGCGAAGCTGCTTTAAACAATTTTTCTCAGAGCAAGCCGGAAAAGCTAAACAGTGTAGAAGGGCGTTATGAATATAAAAACAATGGATTATTTACAGGCATCAGTCTATTCTATATCGATCTTGATGCAATTGGTTGGGATGATACTATTCGACGAACTGAAGTGTTAGGCAATCAAGAACAATGGGGTAGCGAACTGGAGATTGATAAATCATTTGGCGATCATCGAGTTCGATTTTCTTATGCATACACCAAACTCATCGATTTTGATTTGTTTGATCAATCAACATTTATCACAGCACGGCCATTTGGGTTTGGATCAGATTTAGCAAACTGGGCAACACATTCGGGTAAATTCTGGTATAGCTGGAATCTGACGGATCGCACTAGGTTTGACACGACTCTTAGAGCGTTTTGGGGATATGACGGTTCAAAGGATTTTCGGAACAAACTTGTTGCTGACGGTAGAGACATTATTACGGCTGACTGGAAGAAACCCTTTAAAGAGCAAATATATCTGAATTTTGCCTTACAGCACAATGTCACCCGCTCGACGAGATTATCTTTGAATTTCTATAACGTCCTGGGATGGTTTGATCAGGATTTAAATAAACGCTTGTTCCGCGAACCTACTGGAGGGTATCGACTGGAAGCGGCGACTGTTGCAGGAGGGATCACTATTCAATTTTAATCGTAAGCAACCTTAATTGATATAACATTCTATTTTAAAGAAGCTATTTTAAGCAATAATAATTTTGAATAATCTGCTTTCGCTCGGTCTGTAAAGATTTCAATAGTCCAGCTCAAGCTCCTGGCGTAAAAACGATATAATCTTCCATAATTGCAATGTTCCTTTCTAAATACCAGTAATACGGTAACTCTATTATTCATAAAAGACGTGATACGATCAAGAACAGCAATGGCTTCTATGTCACTATTGCTAAGATCAAAATCTTCTATTGCACTGAAATCCCAGAGAGTCACCACTGCACTTTCAAGGTATTCATTGCCTTCAAAAAATGAGTCGCATAACATGATCTCCTCAAGGTTAACTCTTCCTGTAAACTCAGCTATAAATGAATACTTACTATCCCATTTGCATCTATGAGGCATTTTTTTTTTATGAATTGCTATGCTAGCATATTACTACATAAGAACAGAAAAAAATAGGCCGTGCTACATTATGCTCAGGGCGAATTTATTCTATCTTCAAAACATAATATACGCGTTGTTTTAGCAAAAAATGACTTCAAAATAAAACAAAGACTGAGGTTAAGAACAAATTCACCTTGACATTTATGCTGGCAGGACTTTTAAAGTGGTCTCGATTAAAATTACCATATTTATGCAATAACTAAAATGGTGTGTGAGGGAACTGATTGGTTTCAATCAATAACGAGTAAACTAATTTTAACCTGTAGTTGTTAAGTAATTTAACTTATTCTATAATTAAAGTTCTAACCGGTTGAATCAACAGCTTATAATCAGGCTTAATAACTAATTGCATGGTCTAGTACGTAACATTCAAACTCAACTAGCATTGAATAGAAATACTTTTTTGATTTTTATTTTTTTTTGCTTACTATGCTTTTGTCAATTTCTGTATGCAACTCAAACTGATTCTACTCGCGACCTAACAAATCCTCAGATAGACGAATTGCTTCAGAAATTATTGGCTTTGTCTTTATCTGATCTATCAAGTATAAAAACTCTACAGTCCATTTCTCTTACACCTACAAGTGAAAAAGAAATACCCGGTTCAGTCACGTTAATTGGTGCAAAGCGACTCGATATTCACGGATTTCGTGACCTTAACCAAGCGCTCGAAGTACTGGTGCCAGGAGCACATGTAGTTCATGATCAATTTGGTATGCCTGTGCTCGGTTTACGCGGCGAAGCAGCCAGAAATCGATATCTTTATGTTATCAATGGACTTGAATCACGTAATCTTTCACAACGCGGCACATTGACAGAACGTGATATTCCCTTGTTAGGGGACATTCAGCATATCGGCGTGTTGAATGGTGCGGGCGGAACCGTTCGTGGAAGCGGTGCAACTAGTGGACTAATTGATGTAACCACATATACCGGTTTGACTTTTTCGGGAACGGATGTCTCCCTTCGGCAAGGATTCGGTGAATTTTTAAGTACGTTCGAATTTCGACATGGGCGGCGGTTGGATGATAATAAAGGTTTGTTTATTTATGCCGGTATGGCCTGGCAGCCTGGATCCTCACCGCATTCGGCACCATTTTTTTCAGACCAAACCGGTGTCACATTTGATGGCCGTGAAGTGTTCTCCGGGGCACCAGTTCCGTATCAGAATCCGCATTTGCGTGAGAACTACGAAGGCCAGAATAAGTATAAGTTTCATATGCAGTATGACGATGAATCCTGGACCGGATGGATACGTTACGTGCGAGGTGGGATTAAGAATCCGGTTAATACGACACTACCATTAGCCACCGAATCTCCTACTCTAGACCGGAACGCCGATTTCCCTGATGGTATACAATATTTTTATCAACAAGCTTCTACTTCATTAACTCGGAAGATTAAATTGAGTGACGCGGCCACTCTGGAGCTCAATGCATCGTATGATGTACTTGATTTCGCGCAGAATGCGCCCGTATCTGTTTTTACCAGTCATTCCGATCGCGAAGACCATCTGGTTTCGCGCAATTTGATTCGCTGGGAACCCAAGAATTCAAGTATAAAAACTGCTTTTGGGTATGAATTCAGACATAATCGGCTTGGTCAACGCAGTATTGAGAAAGGTAACCGGGATCACCAGGCGGTTCTTCTGGTATCAAAAGGAATTAAACCTTGGTCGATCTTTAACCATGCCATACTGGGCGAAATAAACTGGAAACCTAGTGAAGATTGGTTTTTTTTTGCTGGAGGCCGCGTCGACTTTCATGAACACGCCAAAACTTCATTTTCTCCCCGACTCGCGATCATTAAACAATTGGAAAATAATAATACAATAAAAGTGGTTTACAGCCGAGCTGTCCGGTTTTTACCTGAAGATGATGTGCGCAATTTTCTAAATGATATTGAGAATACAGCGAAGATTATACCCGATTCGGTCAATAACCTGGAGTTTACCTATCAGCACCAGTTAACAGATAAAACCGACGCCAGCGTCACACCCTGGTGGAACTGGCGAACCCTCAGTAACTTTCACAGCATTTTTAGTCGCTATCAGAATATGGGGGTGGAAGCACGGCTCAGCTATACAACCAAAATTTTTAACGGCACTTTGCTGCACAACTATGGCGCGACAAATCGGGATGCCACTAATTTTGGTCAATTCTTCTACAGCTTCCCAGACAATCAATCTAAATTGATCCTGGAAAAACAATTTAGGAATGGTTATCAAGTCTCTAGCTCATTGGTGATGAACTGGAGTTTTCAACGTATTAAAGAAGGCTTGTCAGCTGTTGGTGTTGCCTTTCCGAAGGACGCTTACAAAACATCTGTTTTATGGAATATTGGATTGTCCAGACAATTCGGTAAAAAATTGAATGTACGTATTGATGGGTTTAATATTCTGGCGCTCGTAGATAAAGAGTTGAGTCGCAGGAATTTTTTACAACCGGGGGCATACTGGACCGAGCCGGCATCAGTGATGTTGACAGTACGTAAGAGTTTTTGAACAAAACTTCAGAAGTCGATTAGTCCGAATAATACACGAACCAAAAAATAGCAGGAAATCTCGAAAACTGACAATGAATCTGATCGCTTCAAGCCTCGGAAACAATGTATAAAAAAAGTGCTGTCCCATTTGGGGGGTAATTGTACCCCGGTAACCGTGCGATCATATACTGCTTGTTGACTGTTTTGTCACGCGATGTTTCAACATGAATACTAATTCCGGCTCAAAATGATCAGTTTTACTAGAGAGTGTCGTCACGAGATACTAGCCCAAATAGCGATGCATCGTATATGGACAGCCGCCAGAAACGATGCAGCATTCTTCGCATATCGTGTTGCAATGCCTCTCCAACGCTTTAGATGTAAGAATGCATTTTCCACTAAATGTCGATATTGGTATAAGTTTTTATCATGATTACGCGGGCGAATACGATTTTTCTTCGATGGAATTACTGGTTCTATTTGTTTAGTCTCACAGTGTTCAACTATCTCATTGGTATCATAAGCCCGATCAGCCAACAAATAGTCGGCATTGATGCCTCTGATTAATTCAACAGCTTGTGTACAATCCGCTGTGGTACCGTCTGTAATAAACATTCGGACCGGCATACCATGCGCATCCACGGCCAGGTGTAATTTCGTGTTGAGCCCCCTTTTGTGCGATTCATCGCTTGGTTCCCGCCTTTCGCGCCAGATGCATGCGGATGTACTTTAATATGACTGGCATCAATCATTAACCATTCGTAGTCCGGATCATTGACCAGTAATTCCAGTAACTTTTCCCAAACCCCTTTGTCCCGCCATCGGCAAAATCGTCGATGCGTGTTCTTCCAGTCGCCGTAATCCGGCGGCAAATCCCGCCAGGGTGCGCCCGTACGTAAAATCCAGAATACCGCGTTGATAAACTGACGATTATCTTTTGCAACACCTCCCCACGATCGCCCTGGCAAATGGGGTTCCAGTAACGACCAGACATGATCTGACAGATCATGTCTACGATGAGCTTCTGACATATTATTACCATTTATAATAATCACTTACAGCATAATTATATAGTAATTTCTAACTTGTGACGACACTATCTAAACTATTTCACTGCTGTCCCGTTAACCTAAACCAGTACTTGTAGCAATATGCTGATATAAAATATTTTTTTACTCAAAAAACTATATGAGGCATAGAAAGCTTTTTTTGTGTATCAATTGGTTAATGTTCTTAATGGGATGGCGCTGTAATTATTTTCATACTTCATAAATCATTTTCTCTTTCTTGCTAGCAAATTCAAGGATAGTCCTCTGGTTGCAAATTTCGCATACACCCTGGAGTGTGTGAGGCCTACAGAAGCCGAATAGTATGAGACATATAGAATATAACACTCAATATTGGATTTTTAAGTTTGTCTTTTTTAGATTTTTATGCCTATGAGCAATTCTCGGTTTTTTCTGTCTTATTTAGTAAGATCAATGAGATGAAAAAATAGCGATGAATGACAAAGAAATGATTTTGATGGATTGGCAGAAACAATACGGTACAGAATAAGGCTGCGCACAAGTATTGATTGAGCAACGTTGGCCGGAAGGTTTTCGCTGCCCATGTTGTGGTCACGATGGTGGTTGCATTATTAAGTGTAAATCGGCATGTAAAACTTACCAGAATTTTCTGGAAAATCGGCGTTGAAAAGTTTCCACTCTGAGATGATAAATTACCGGCATTTTGCTGGAGAACTTTGGAGTGATAGAGATGGATATAATTGCCGAAATCAGAAGGCGACATTTTGTCAGTAAAGAAAAAATCAGTTCAATTGCCCGTTCATTGGGGCTGTCCCGTCCTACAGTCAGGAAACATTTAAAGACGGAGGCTGAACCGGAATATCGGCGTCAAACGCAATGTGCGCCGAAGCTAGGAGAATTTAAAGCGTTATTGACCAGTTGGCTGGAAACAGAGGCATTGCTACCGCAAAAGCAGCGTCGAACAGCAATGCGATTATATGAAGGTTTGATAATTGAAGGTTATACAGGCGCTTATGACAGCGTTCGGCGTTTTGTAAAGCAGTGGAAAGCAGAGAACAAGGATACCCCGGCACCCAGGCAAACGTTTGTTCCTTTAGCGTTTAAACCCGGTGAAGTCTGTCAATTTGACTGGAGTCAGGAAGTTGTTGATCTGGGTGGGCGGGAACAAGTCGTCAAGGTGGCGCATTTTCGTTTGTGTTACAGCCGCAAGATGTTTGTCGTCGCTTATTTCAGGGAAGCGCAGGAGATGCTGATGGATGCGCATAATCGTGCATTTGCGTTCTTTGGTGGCGTGCCGCTGCAGATGGTTTAGACAATCCCAAGACAATTGTGGATGCGGTTTTGATGGGCAAAGAGAGAAAGTTTAATCGGCGGTTTATGGCATTGGCGAATCACTATTTGTTTGAACCGGTTGCCTGCACGCCGGCGGCCGGCTGGGAGAAAGGTCAGATAGAGAATCAGGTGGGTAATGTCAGAGAATGGCTGTTCACGCCGCGCATAAAGTTTGCAACGCTGGATGACTTAAACCGCTGGCTGGCGCAGCGTTGTCATGAGCTGTCAAACAGGAAGCATCCTGATTTTGCACAAACCATTGCGGAATGTTTTCAGCAGGAACAACCGTTATTGCGGCAAATCACAACACCATTTGCCGGTTATGTTGAGCACCTGATGAAAGTCTCCAGAACCTGCCTGGTGCGTGTTGACCGGAATCAGTACAGTGTACCGGCCCAATGGTCCGGGAAGGTGGTTTCGGTCAGAGTATTTGCCGGTCATCTTGATATTGTGGCGGAGGGAAAAGCGATTGCGACGCATCAACGCAATTTCCTGCGCGATCAGCTGATCTGTAATCCATGGCATTATTTGCCCGTGCTGGAGAAGAAACCCGGTGCTATCCGTCACGGCGCGCCATTCCAGAACTGGGAACTACCGGAATCGATCCGTCACGTACGTGAGAAACTTCAGAAGCAAGATAAAAATGAACGCGCTTTTGTTGATCTGTTGTTATTGACCCGCGAAGCCGGTCTTGATGCACTTGAGACAGCCTGTGAACTGGCGTTGGAATCCGGTGTTGTCAATGCCAGTGTGTTGCAGAATGCTATACGGCGTTTGATTGAACCAGTTCGTTCCAAGACATTGAATACCGGCGATACCTTACAACTAACCACTGAACCGCTGGCCGATTTCCAGCGTTACGATCATTTGCTTGGAAGCCGCCATGTCCACTGACTTGCTTACCCAACTCAAAGCATTGCATCTGTATGGCATGAGCGACGCCTGGTCTGAGTTAAGCGCTGAAATGCCGCAACGCAAGCAAATATCGCCGGAAACCGTATTAAGCCAACTGATCAATGCCGAAATAGCCGAACGCCAGCTACGCAGCCTGAAATACCAGATGAAGGCTGCAAAGTTTCCAATCCACCGCGACCTGGTGAAATTCGACTGGAATGAAACGCCACTCTCACGCCAACAGATAGAACAGCTCTCAACGGCTGCTTTTATGGATGATGCACATAACCTCATCCTGGTCGGTGGCACCGGTACCGGCAAAACCCATTTGGCCACAGCACTGGGCGTTGCCGCTATTCATCATGGCAAACGCATTCGATTCTTCAACGCTGTGGACTTGGTTAACCTGCTGGAGCAGGAAAAACAACTGAATAAAACCGGACACCTGGCCAGAAGGCTCATTCAGATTGACGCAGTCATCCTTGATGAACTGGGCTATCTGCCTTTCCCGGAATCAGGTGGCGCACTCCTGTTTCACTTGATCAGCCAGCTGTATGAGCGCACTTCACTCATTATAACGACCAACCTGAAATTCAGTGAATGGGTGCAGGTTTTTGGCGATGCCAAAATGACCACTGCATTGTTAGACCGTATTACACATCATTGCGACATCCTGGAAACCGGCAATGATTCTTACCGTTTCAAACATCGAAAACAATGTATAAAAACCAATTAACCAACTAAACAAGGTGGAAACTTTTCGACGCCGATGACTGGAAAATTTTCAATGCCGATTGACAATTAAGACGCGTGGCTATTGGGAATGTAGTCAATGTTACAAACAAACCTCATTAACGGCAGGTACCTTGTTTCATTCAACCAATCTGCCATTAACCAGGTGGTTTTGGGCAATTTTCCTGGTTGCATCGGATAAAGGCGGTATTTCTGCTTTGCGTTTATCCAAACAAATAAACGTGTCCTGGATAACCGCCAGCAGAATGCTGCGAAAGATTCGCATTGTCATGGGACACCGGGATAGCATATATCAATTACATGAACTGATTGAAATAGACGATGCATTGAATGGAGAGCGTCATACTGGGGGAAAGCGCGGCCGAGACGTCGAGAGAAAAACATCGGTGTTGATAGCCGTTGAGAATCGGGAGAAACGTGCTGGTTTTATTGCCATGCAGCAGGATTCTGGTGTTAACGGGGAAACGGTCTCGCAGTTTGTAAAGCGACACCTGTCACCTGATCAATGCGTGCGGAGCGATCACTGCTTTCTTTAGTCGAAATTGGTAAAACACAGAATCATATCGTTCGCGTGACTCCGCCAGACAAAACTGGTGAATGGTTGCCATGGGTACAATAGTCATTAGCAACCTTTAAACATTCCTTCCCGTCTTCTAAATTCTTGTTTGTGTCATACTCAAATTAAACTGAAAAATGGTTTAGAGGCATAAATTTTTTTAAGCAATTAGTGTAGAAAGTTCGTTTATTACTTTTCCATCGGTTCGGAACAATCTTATTGGGATTCAATGAAATCTACTTAACCGGTATTTTTTCGCGCGAAGGTTTTTTTATGCATAACATAGTTATTAATCCCGCTATTGAAAATGAAAGAATTAAAGTTTTAAAGCGCTATGAAATTCTTGATACTCCACAAGATGGCGCATTTGATAATATAACTGCACTCGCTTCTAAGATTTTAAGGGTGCCGATTGCAATTGTGAGCTTGGTTGATAAAGATCGAATTTGGTTTAAGTCTCACCATGGTATAGAGATACAGGAAATAAAACGCGAGCCCGGTTTGTGTTCGTCGGCAATTATATATAATGAGCCGTATATAGTCGAAAATGCAGCTGTTGATCCTAGAACGTTGACCAATCCATTAGTGGCCAGTGAGTTTGGTTTGCGTTTTTACGCAGCTTCTCAACTGGAAACTCATGATGGTTACAACTTGGGTACACTCTGCGTAATTGATTTTAAACCACGAAGCATCAGTGAAACAGAGATCAATATATTAGAAAGGCTTGCAGAGCTTGTAATGGATCAAATGGAATTGCGATTATCTGCACGAAAGATTCATGAATTAAACAGCGAATTAGAAAAGATTCAAAAAGAACTTCGTGAGAAAGCGACACATGATGCGCTTACAGGCGTCTGGAATCGTGGAGCAATACTAGAAATAATTGAAAAATCTTTTGAACTAGCCTATCGTGAAGGAAAACCTATAACTATCTTACAATTTGATATTGACAATTTTAAGTCTGTTAATGATACATATGGGCATGCCGCTGGTGACGAAGTATTGCAAGAAGTGAGTAAACGACTTAACCGATGTTGTCGTAAATCGGACACTTTTGGTCGATTAGGGGGGGAAGAGTTTGTGGCAGTTCTATACCCTTGTGGAAAGGATGATGCATTACAGGTTGGGGATCGTTTTCGCGAAGCCGTGTGTAACAAACTTATTCAAATTACCAATGACACGGTAAGTGAGTTGAGAATAACTACGAGCATCGGCGCTTGCTCATCCGATGAATATGATACCAAAATCGATATTCCGTCTACTTTGAAACGAGCGGACAAGAGACTTTATTATGCCAAAAAAAAGGGGCGTAATTGCGTTGTTTGCTGTGAGAGTTCTACTATTACATCAGAGTTTATTTCAGATGTTGACTAAAATTTATCTTTATATGATTCTCCAATCGCTAAAAATTCATTTGTGTGCGCAAACAATATTTCAACCAGGGATGGGTCGAAATGTTTTCCTGACTGCTCATGAAAATATTCCAAAACTTTTTCTATTTCCCAAGCGGGCTTATAACAACGTGCGCATGACAGTGCGTCAAACACATCGGCACAGGCAACAACACGTCCGGCAATGCTGATATCATTTCCAGATAGTTGATTGGGATAGCCTGTGCCATCCCACTTCTCATGATGTTCATGGGAAATCCGGGCTGCTAATGCAATTAAAGGACGGGTTGAACCATGCAGCATTTTGTAACCTAAAGTCGTATGTGATTTCATTATTTGCCATTCTTCTGGATCCAATTTATCAGGTTTATGCAAGATTGAATCGGGTATTCCAATTTTTCCCACGTCATGCATAGGAGAAGCATGTTTAATCATTTCAGCTTCTTCCATACTACAACCATGTAAATATTTAGCGAATAAAAACGAAAATTCAGAAACTCTTTTGACATGCATACCAGTTTCTTGTGATCTTGTTTCACAGACTTCACTCAATCTGTATAATAACTCGCTTTGAGTATCGATAATCTCCTGATTTAAGTCGCTAATTTCAGAGAGTGCTTCTGCGACCATATCCTCCATTTTATCCTGATAGCGTTTTATCTTAAGATGTGTAGCAACTCTAGCTTTAACTTCTTCAGGGCTAAATGGTTTGATAATATAATCAGTACCGCCTATTGAGAAAGCTTTAACTTTATCGGGTACTTCACCTAAAGCGCTAATAAAGATAACAGGGATGTTTTTGCAAGAAGGAATATCTCTTAATGCACTACAGACTTCAAAACCGTCCATTTCGGGCATTTTTATGTCTAGTATAAGTAAGTCTGGTGTGGATTGGTTAACAGCATCCAATGCCAATTTTCCGCTAGTTGCGGGGCGAACTTTATAGTTTTCTTCTTTTAGTATGGTTGTCAGCACTTTTAAATTAGCTAACGTATCATCTACAACTAAGATATCTGGTGGACTTTTCATAATGGGCTACAGCCCCAAAAAATTCTGTTGAAATAGTATGTATATATTAGTTCTAACAGATCCATATTGTTCGTTGCTAATAGACAATTTGAATCTAATGAAGTTTATTATACTATAGTTTTAAAACATTGATTAATAGTGTTATTTAAGTTGATATCTTTTATTATTCCGGCAAAGATTGTAAACAGATACAATGTGAACTCATTTCACCCATTCATTAATGGAGTTGATTACTTACCTTCTTGAATTTCCTGTATAAGTGTTTGTATATATCCAAAATTATAGCTTTCAACTAATTGTTGCAAGTCATCAGCAAGTTCTGGGTGTTGTTTCTTAATTGTATTAATGAAATTGATTGCATTCTCAATATCGAGTGCTAAGACAATCGATCTTAACATGGTTATTTCTTCTGTCGTAAGGCCTTGGAGTTTTTCTTTTAGTTCAGCATTTTTGTTGTTCGTATCTTTCTCCCCAGCTTCTGGTGAAACTGGTTGATATATGAACTCCAGCTTCAAATGTTTTGTTAAGCAATTGTGAATTTCTTCGACCAAATATGGTTTTCTAATAAAATCATCAAACCCATGCCGCATAATTTTTTCCTGATCTTCTTTAAAAGCTGAAGCGGTTACTGCAATGATTTTTATATCTTTGCCGCCTGGCAACTTCCGTATTTGTGTAGTGGCTTCAATGCCGTCCATGACAGGCATTCTCCTGTCCATAAAGATAATGTCAAATTGAGAAGATTTGAATGCATTAACTGCTTCCAAACCATTTAAAACTGAAACAACACTACAATGTGAATTCCTTAGAATGTTATCCAGATATAGTCTATTGTCTTCAATGTCTTCGACAATAAGTGCTTTAACTTTTTCTTGTCCTTTTTTGACGCTTGGGTATTGCATCTCACTATCAAGATTTCTTGGAAGGACGTTTTGTGAGGCGTTGCTGACTATAAAGTCAAATTTAAAAACGGTACCAACACCTGGTTGACTTTCAGCAGTGATTGATCCTTGCATATGTTCAATAAGTTCTTTACAAATACTGAGACCCAAACCTGTGCCCGGCATACCGTTCTTGGCTTGAATCATTGTTGCTTGCGTGAACGGATTAAAGATTTTTTTAAGATTATCGGCCGTAATACCGATGCCGGAGTCTTCAATTTCGCAAAACATCCGTGTTAAATCATTTCCGGCCGAGGAGCATTTAAGGCGTAATGCAATTCCACCTTCCTCGGTAAATTTAATCGCATTATTGAGCAGATTGATAAAAATTCGTCGTATTTTTTTTTCGTCTGCACGGATGTAATGAGGACAGGTTCGGGAGAAATCAAAAATTAAGCTAAGGTTTTTTTCTTTTGCCAAAATTCTAGTCATATTTTCCACGTCTTCTAAAAGTCCGAACAAATCGAAGTCGACTTCATTTAACTCAATCTTTCCGGATTCAATTTTGGCCATTTCCAATACGTCGTTGATGAGCTCTAAAAGATGATTGGCCGATCGCATAATAATATTGGAATTTTCTTTAATGGCCGTTGGAGTTAGTGGATTTTTGTTGATTAGATGAGAAAAACCTATAATTGCATTTAAAGGACTACGCAATTCATGACTCATATTCGATAAAAACATGCTTTTTGCTAATGTATGATGCTCTGCCATTTTTTTTGCGAGCGCCAATTCTTTAGCATTACTTTCAAGAAGCTTATTTGATGAATTTTTGTTTCTGTATGCAAGGTAGGTGAGGACGAGAAGCAGAACGGACAATAAGCCGATTATAATTGATAGAATCAAGAATTTCTTTTGATTGCTAATAATACTTTCCTGCATTTCGAGCTGAGTTGCGGTGAATTTTATTTCATTTTTCTTTTCATCCAGTATTCTGGAATTTTCCAGTATGGCTAATTTTAGTTTTTTTGATTGTGTTTCACGTTCTTCGATCACTTTATTTTTGTGAGTGATTACTTCCTCTATCTCTAAAGTTTTGTTTCTTAATGTTTCTAATTCCCCGTGTTTTATCTCGATTTCCTTTTGTAATTGCCCGATTTTAATATTTTGTTGATTTATCCTTTGTTCGGCTTTAGTTAGTTGGCTAGAAAGTTGTTCTCCGGCTTGCTTGGTTTCTTTAAGATCGGTTTTAAGTTGCTCATCTCTTTTTTGCTGCGAGTCAATTTCTTTTTGTAAATTGTCAAGTTTTTCATTCTGAGCCTGAATATTTTGCAATCCTTCTTTATATAAGGCAGCGACATCAATTTCAGTTCCTCCTAATAAAATAATGTCGGGATTAAGCCCTAAATTACGGTTCAAAATATTCGCTTTGTTAATTTGAAATGAGATTTCATGGTCAATATTTTCGTGCAAATCAATAAGAGCAATCCTGTCGTTATGTAGTCTTTCTGTTATGAGTAAAGTGCTGGTGTTTTCAGTTGATGAAAAAATTTGTGAATATTCTTCGATTTTGTCATGAGCAATAAAAACAAGTTCTACACCTTCTGGAATATTTGCACCCGTACTACGGGTAACTATAAATTCCTTTTCATGTAATTTTCTAATATGTGAAATATTTTTCAACTGTTGCTCGACCCGATTATTTTCGTCAATTAGATGAAAATGGTAACGACTCTTTTGCGCAGCATGTGGCCATTGAATATGTTCGGCTAATTTGAAAATATATACGGCTAGTAAATTTTCCTTCGGGTGAGTTGTATTGGCGTGCGCATAGGTATTCTTTGAAGCAAGCACAACAAATAAAATACAAAACAATAACTTGTAGTTATGTTTTAGAGCCAATGAAAAATTGCTGAGTTTAAAATTTGTATATATACGACGCATAGATTCTTTTTTTTGAATGTCACTTATGGGCGTCTCTAAAAATTTATAATTCTAAACAAGACGAGGCAAGAACAAAAAATTTTGACGCAGCATATGATTGATATGTAAGGAAACATTTTTTGTAAACAACGAAGTATTGTAACGAAGTATGGATTTTTAGAGGTGCCCTTATTGTTGTTAAGAAGTTTTGGTCGAAATTGAATTACATCGGTAGAATGGATATTCAGCTAAATATCTGTATTGGTATAGGCATTCTTATTATGGTAACACGAGATGCGGTGTGCGGAGAGTCAAACGGCCACCTATTTTTGATCTCCAATTTGTTTAACTTCGTTAACGATAATGCATCATTGACATCCATTAATAATTTATCCTTTTTTCTGTATTTTACTTCCATTATTTGAATGTCATTGTCAATGCTGTCGTCCGGCTTCCCTGGTTTTTGGTTTTAGCTGTTCTCAGTCGAACAGTAGCAAAGACTGATTCGACTAGGTTGGTTGTTCTCATGTGCTGCCAATTTTCAGCAGATAATCATAGAAGGCCAGCATGAAATCTTTATCCTTTTCCAGGCATTCTATTGCTTCCGGATATTTCAGGTTGAAACAACCAATGCAGTGATCAAATGATCTGCAAGCTTTTCCCCATGTTTCCGCCATTCAGATATTGTGTAGCATTTTCTTGGATTCGGGCAGCTTTTCCATTACATTGACAGACTTATGTACCTAGTACATCAACCACACTATTTTGACGGATTGAGTACGTGCACTAAAATATTCATGACATAGTGTTAAGAGTTTTTTATCCGTCATCGGTGTTTAAACATCCATGCAGCTGAACAAATACAGCTATTTCCAATTCTATGTCTGCAATCAATATGTTGCGTGCGTCTTCTCGTAGCATTTCTTGTAATGGATCATTTGGTTCTGGTTTATTCAGATTAAAAACATTACTATCTGTCACGCGGTGTTTCCTTTTTTTGGTTGATTTGCCGAGATCTTTACCAACAGGTTACACCGCTTTCTTCCCTTTTGTCATACACCAGATATGATTATAGCTCTACCGGGACAGCATAGCAGTGAGGCCAGATAATGGAATCTTTCAAGATTCACCCATTTAAAGTCGTTGCATGAATATTATTTGCAGATAAAGAATATTTATGAACGAACTTGCCGAAATCAAAGAACTTTCCGCCTTGCTGCGCGCCAGAGTGCCGCTGATTCTGATTGAAACACATGAAGAGCCGCGTATTCTAAAATTGTTGACCCAGGCCTCCAATTTGGAAAACCAGTTGATGATGCGATGGAGTATTGTCGATGGGCTTGGCCGGGTTATCGGTACCGGAGGCGGTATCGGTGATATGTCTGTTGCAAGAAAAGGTGACGACCATGGTAAAGCCATTTATCAAACAAACGAATTAATTGGTTGTTTGCGGCATATTGATAAATCAACCCAGAATGGTGTGTATGTTTTGTGTGATGCGCATCCGGGTTTCAATGATGCTGTTGCGGTGCGCCTGATACGCGAGATTGCCATGGATCATGCCAAATGTGCGCGCACACTGGTATTTATCAGTCCTGCACTGGAAGATGTTCCTTCGGAATTGTTACGACTGGCTGCGCATTTTAAGCCGAAGTTGCCGACACGGGACGATATTCGGTCAATTGTTGTGAATGAAGCACAATTATACCGCACCCAGAATGGTGACAAAGTTCGTGGCGACCGGCGCACGATTGATCTGTTAATCATGCATTTACTGGGGCTTGAATTCGAGGATGTGCGCCGGCTGGTGCGCCAGGCACTGCGGGCGGATGGTGAAATTAACCAGGACGATATTCGGCGTATCCTGGCCATAAAACATGAGGCGCTAGGGGGCGCCGGTGTTTTGGGTTTTGAAGAATCGGCGTTCAAGTTCGAAGCCATTGGCGGGCTTTCGCGAATGAAGCATTGGATTGCACTGCGTCAAAAACCATTTCTTGATCCCGGAACAGCAGCGCTTGACCGGCCCAAGGGAATATTGCTGCTCGGTGTGATGGGGGGTGGTAAAAGCCTGGCCGCGCGTGCAATTGCCGGAGAGTGGAACGTGCCGCTGATGCGGCTGGATTTCGGCGCGATGTATAACAAGTTTTATGGGGAAAGCGAGCGGAATCTGCGGACTGCGCTGGCAGCGGCAGAAGGCATGGCGCCATGTGTATTATGGATCGATGAACTCGAAAAGGGACTTGGTTCCGGCGTCGGTGAACAGGATGGCGGTGTATCGCGTCGCATCTTGGGTACATTTCTGACTTGGCTTTCAGAACGCAGTAATACAGCAAAACCCGTTTTCATTGTCGCAACAGCCAACGATATTTCAACATTGCCTCCTGAACTTATTCGCAAGGGGCGTTTTGATGAAATCTTTTTTGTCGATTTTCCGAATGCTGCAGCTCGGGAACAGATTTTTGCCATTCATTTAAAAAAACGCGGCTTTGATCCGAAAAATTTCAAGTTGACCGAACTGGCCGCAAGTGCCAGCAGCTTTTCCGGCGCCGAGATCGAGCAGGCGGTCATTGCAGCAATTTTTGAAGTCACGTCGCGTGATAGTGACCTGACACTTGCTTCGTCGGATATTTTGCATGAACTCGAACGCACTCGTCCGCTGTCGGTGGTTATGGCAGAACGTATCGGCCAATTGCGTGCATGGGCGCATGACAGAGCGGTATTGGCAGATGATTTGCACGACTGATTGCACATTTCATGCTGTCAATCAAACCGGAACGTATAAAACATATCAACCGCGCTGTCTTCACCGGCCTGAGTAACAACGGTGATTTTGGGTGTCAAACTGTAAGTCAGTTTGGTGATGCCCGCAGTCGTTGTGGTGATGCCGCGTTCGTAACTTAAATAGGCGCGCGAAGAAAGGCGCTTGCCGATAGTGCCGATTTGGCCACTTAATGCACTGCTTGCCAAACCGACTGGACTGGTTAAGGGTGGGCCGGGTATGCCAGTACCGGTTGTTTGGGTGCTGCCTGGCGTGCTGCCCTGTCTAAAGGAGATTTCGTCGACGCCAAGCATGTCGCTAAGCTGTCCGGTGATGCCACCGGAATCACCGCCGAAGATTGAACTGGCGGCGGTGATTAACAGTGAAGTATCCAGTCCGCTGGTATCGGGCGCGCGTCCCAGTACAATCCATGACAGTTTCTCGGTATCGGGCACATTGGGCGTTGAGACCAGTTTGACTTTGGGGTGGCGTACCGAACCGGCTACTTCAACACCGGCCTCGACCTCGAGATCTTTACGTTTTGCCAGGATATTCAGTCCCGGATCGTCAATCGGACCATGAAAGTTTACAATGCCGCGTTCAACGGTTAGATCCTGGCCATACGCTTTATAGGTCGTCTGACGTGTGGCGATGGAACCAACAACGCTCAACGCTTGTTTTTCATCGTTTTGCAAATGCAGTTTGCCATCCAGGCGTCCTTCGAGTCCTGCGACGCGCAGAAAGAACTGTTTTCCGAGATCGAGTGAGGCATGCAGGTTGACGATAGTCCCCTGTTCATCAGTGTTCGATTTGTTCGCCAATTCGGATTTGTCATCAACGATGATGATGTCACCGGCCAGTTGCGGCCGCATTGCGGGAGGTTGTGTGATCAAGCCGGCATCGGCAATAATGTCGCCACCGAGATCAAGGACATTATTGATGAATTGCACCTTGCTTTTACCGGAAGCGACAATCCAGTAATGCGGCGGATGCACAAGATAAAGGCGGTCCAGGCTGACAGTCAATTGATGGGTATTTTCCTTAAAACCCAGTGAACCGGTAACGTTCAGCGAGCCCGGTTTGTCTTCAAGTTCCAGTTTTCGCAACAACCGGTCTTTAGGGGGTGGTTCATGCGGTGATAAAAAACTGAGTTGATCGATATGCAATGCGGATTGATCGAAGCGTGCCGACAATTGGCCCTGATGCAGATTTACCCCAACATCGAGTAATGCGATTGCCAGTTTGTCGCCGTTGATAGTGCCTCGCAGTTCTGGTTTTCCGAGTGATCCTGCAACGCTGGCGTGCAGTTTAATCTGTCCGCCTGTTTGTATGGCGTTATCGGTTACCTGATCCAGCCAGGATAAATCAGGTGCCTGTAGATTCAGTTGGCCGTCCAACCTGGTTTGTGGCGGTAATAATTCACCGCCGGCAGTATGTATGATCGGCAGTTTGAGCTGCGCCTTTGCTGTGCCGATTTGTGCGCTGTCCAACTCGAACTGACCCGTTAACATGCCGTTTTGCGCTTTGGCGTGTAGTTTTAAAGTCTGTAACCCGGCTGGCTGCGGTAGTTCTCCGGGCAAATACCAGTCACCTTTTTCCCGCGTAATTTCAATATCGCCATTGAGCTGTGCCAGTGAGGCCGTTGATTGCATCGCCCATCTTCCACCCAGTTGTAACAGGTTTTCTGTAGGAATTAAATCACTGTCGGGATGTAATCTGATGCCTGAAAAATGGCCACTGCTCTTCCAGTTTTCCGGTGACCAGAAAATAGTTTCAATGTTTGCCTTGCCGCCGGCGACTTTAAACTGGGCATTACGTATGGAAATCTGTTCAGTGCCGAGCTTGAGCGGCATGGGTGCCTGTAGTTCAACGGGAACCAGACCCGTGATCGCCAAATGGGCTAATTGTCCTTGCCAGCCAGGCAGGGCATCCGGTTTTTTGGCTTGCTGTATGCCGCCATCGGCTTGCAGAGTAACGGTCATTTCATCATCGACGCGCAAGTCGGTTTGTATTGTGTGACTCGACTGCGTGCCGTTTATTTTCAGATTAAGCTGTTTGACCCGGGTTTCTCCATCTGTGCGGAGTTGATTGGCCGTGAGCAGCAGTGAAAGCGCCTCCGAATGTACTTTTCCTTTGGCGGCGAAGTTGTCGATAGCGTGGTTGCCGGGCAGCGTAAGTTTTTCGCTGTCAATATCAAAATCTACTGCCGGCGAGTCCAGTGTGCCTTTCAGATCAATCTGCGCTTTGAGAAAACCGGATAATCCAAGCCCGATTTGCGCGAGCGATGGCGCGGTAATATTTACGGCCAACGCGTTGCCCGGTTTGCCGAATTTGCCATGGATACCCACATAATTAGAGCCGATCTGAAAGTCGGCTTTACTGGTGACGGACAGTGGCAGTTGAACGGCAATATTCCCTTTTCCTGAAACCGGTTGATGGTTTAAATGGCTTTTTTCAAACTGATAGTCAAGCAAGCCTGAGAACTCGGGAGATAAATGACCGGTAACTGTCAGTCTGGTGTTCAGATTGGATACCGGTGCCTGTAGAAAATCGGCGATATTAAATTGCCGGAGCTGACCGGTAAAGTGAAACGGTTGTGTGTGGTCATCCGGGTTTTCATGATCCAGATTGAGTTCTCCTGTGCCAGTCAGGCTGGATTGGCCGTGACTCAGGTTGAAATGTTCCAGCCGAACCTGACTGGCGGTATGTGTGACCGAGGCATCGAGCTTCAAGGTCTGGTCACTCAGCCTGATTTCAGCGTTCAGCCGGTCGGCATCGGCTGTCACTTGTGCCAGACCGCTGATTTTTGCGGCCTGCAGTTGAGTAGTAATTGCTGCCGGATTCAGACTGCTGACATTAAGATCGGCAATTCCGGATGCCGGGTCGAAACGCCATGCAACACTGCCGGAGAGGATGCCCTCTTTACCCTTTTCTGATAACAGTATCTGCAGATTGTCCAGTTTGAGTTCATCCCCGGTGAATAAAACTGCCGAGTTGATTTCTGCAATGGGCAAGCCGTCCTGATCCAGTGGCGCGAATGCATGGTTTTTCAACGTCAGTTGCCCGGCGAGCTGATTTTCAGCGTTCTGACCGAGCGTTGCGTGTAATGCGAGATTGGCTTTGGGGATATCAGGTGTGCCGGGGAATAATGCAGCGGGATTGAATTCAGTAATGGCCGCTTCAAGTGATGTGACGAGAGAAATAGCGGAGGTGGCAAACGGCTGGACTTGTGCAACTATTGTTGCTTGCATCGGTTTATTATGATGTTCGAGATTAATGTCAACCCGTTCCAGCGATCCGTTTAAAGTCACTTGGGTTTGTCCCCATTTCCCGGAATTGTCGAGCAAGATAGTTGATTCCAGCTTAAAAGGGCGTGCTGCCAGGATTTGTCCCGATGCGTTGAGCGCGCCCAGTATCGAGTTAAATGACAGCTGTACCAACCGGTGTTGCTGCGCATGACTTTCCAGCTGAATTGATAAATCGGTCAAAGAAAAATCAGGTTGCCGGGATTGATGGGATTGCTGACCGGTTTGATCCGTGCCTATGGAATAAATATGAATTTCATCGACCTGTAGCTGTTTTAACGCGATCTCAAGCGGCAGTGTTAAATCATCGGGCAACGCCGTTTCGTCTTCATCCTCGGTGGGCGATGTATACACAACAACTAACCGGGCGCTGATGTCGTTGATGTGCAGTTTCCCGGAAAACAGTTGGTCTATTGACCAGTCCAGTTTAAATTGATGGACAGCAAATTGCAGCGATTCGTCGTGATAGCGCAGCGTCTCGATTTGTAATGCGCCGATGGTGCCGTCAACGCCTTCAAACTGTATCGTTGAACCACTTATCCGTTCGGCTGCGGACAGCAGCCACTGCAGTCCGGGTGTGGTGTTTACAAGCCAGTAACCGCCGCTGGTGATTGCCATGAAAGTGCTTAATAGAATAACGGTCAGCCATTTAAAACGAAAGCCCGAACGCTTGATATTTTTATGCTGCATGTTCCGTGCGTCCGGATGGGTGAAATTGTCGTGGGCATTCATCAGAAATTGACAACCATAGAGAAGTGCACACGCAATGTTCCGGTTTTATGACCTCTGGCGAGATCAAGCGCGAGCGGCCCCGCCGGACTGCGCCAGCGTACGCCGGCGCCGTAACCGAGAAATAACCGCATATCCTTGACTGTATCCGCAGCGCTGCCGACATCCACAAAGGCGGCTGCCCCCCAGTTTTGCATGAACCAATGTGTATATTCCGCTGTTCCGGTTGCCATAACGCGTCCACCGACAATTGCATTGCCTTCACGCACACCGATACTCATAAAATCATACCCTCTAACCGATTGTATTCCGCCGGCGCGAAAAAGGTATTCCTGCGGAATGCCAAATCGCGATGACGCCAGTGTGTAACCGGCTTCTCCGCGCAGATAGAATACATCGTTTTTTCCAACCGGCCACCAGTTTTGCTGCCGTCCGTACAGGCGTAAAAAATCCTGATCGGACAGAACGAATTCACTGCCACCACCGAGCCTGAATTCGGTGATGCCGCCGCGCCGGATATTTACGGGATCATCAACAAAATGGTACCGGAATCGCCAATCGAGCGCCAATGCTTCTACGGTCTGATTGACCGCGCCGTCAGGGCGTTTTTCCTCTCTTTGCCAGTTTAATGAAAACAGATTCTGGATATTGCGTGTCTGGTAGACCCGTGCGGTATCAACGCGTTGCTTGATTGTTACCAGATCTTCAATGTCGGTTCTTTGCAGGCTAGCGCCTGCGGAATAATATACATTGTTCTGGTTCGGTAGCGTATTGACGCCGGTAAAAAACGTCTGTCGTTTTTGTTCGAGACGCAGAATCGTGTTTAAATTCCATGCCCGATCCAGAAAATTGTGATTGCTGAAATTGGCTTCCACGCGTGCGCCGTTGTTTGAACTGTAACCGCCGCCAAAAGCGATGCGCTTTGATTGTGTCTCTGTAACGGTAACATGTACCGGAATGGCTTCATGCTTTGAAATATCAGGATCAATATTGACCGAAACATTGCCAAAGTGCGGGATGCCTTGCAATGCAATCTGGAACAAATGCATGCGTTCTTTACTGTAAGGTTCACCGGGTCGAAACGTTCGGTAGTTTTCTATCATTTCTTCGTCGTAACGTTCCAGACCGGTGATTTCGAGCGCGCCAAAGTAAAACGCCGGGCCTGAGTCAATAATGATATGCAGCGAGACCAGCGCGTTTTCCCTGTCGACAACGGCTTCGCTTTTGACGATTTGAGCAGCGGCATATTTTTCATAAGTGACTTGAGACAGTAACGCGGCCTTGGCTTCTTCCCACTCGGCTGAGCGAAACGGTTGGCCGGTTTGAAGTGGCCAGGCTTTACGCCATTTTTTCAGTTGTTTTTGCAGTGTTTCATCATCGACGATGCTGCCCTGAAATTCGATTTGAACCGATTCGACATGCGCCAACGCGCCAGGATCGACGATAATGACAGGAATTTCGGTTTCGTCTTCGATGCGCTTGTCAAAAGTGACAGTTGGAGAAAAATAACCTTCCGTTGCGAGCAGTTCGTTGATTTCCAGTTTTGTCCGGCGTAAAAAAACGCGTTGCGCCATGTCGCTGGCGAACGGTTCTTGTGGAAGCCTGATATGATCTTTGAGTAAATCCTGTACTGAGCCCGGTGCGGATAACAGTACAAATCTGGGTGCATCGATCAGGTTGGGTAAAACCCTGGATTCCGCTAAAATGGATTTACTATAGACAAGGAAAAAGCATATCCATAGCACCCATAGAAAAGTAATCGGCCGTTTTCTGAACATCAATCGGGTATCGGGCATAGTGAAGCAATCAATAGCCGACTAAAATTTCAACACTGTGGCGTTATGAAAATAAAGAATCACTGTATTATTTTACGTACAATTTATAATTTCTAAATGGCTGTACATTCTACTATAAAAGCAGATTATCCTTCCGAGGCGGTTGATTGCCGCCAGTGCGAAAGGCTGGCTGCATTTCTGGATTCAGTAAAAGCGCGTTATCCGGACTATCATGCGCGGCCGGTTGAGGCATTTGGCGATACCCGGGCAAAATTACTGATAGTCGGGCTGGCGCCCGGAATGCATGGCGCAAACCGGACTGGGCGGCCTTTTACCGGTGATTTTGCAGGCATACTGCTGTATCAGACACTTTTTAAATTCGGCTTTGCCAGTCATCACGAATCGATATCGAAGCAGGATGATTTGCGGTTGCTAAACTGCCGTATCACCAACGCGGTTAAGTGTCTGCCGCCGCAGAACAAGCCCAATCCTGAAGAAATCAAGCAGTGTAATCATTATCTGAAAACAGAACTAGCCGCTTTCAGGCGCGAGGGCGGCCGGGCAATACTGGCGCTCGGGGCAATTGCCCACCGGGCAGTGTTGCAGTGTCTGAATTTGCGCATGAAAGACTATCTTTTTGCACATGGCGCGGCGTACAGTCTGTCAAACAGCACGCCGAATTTTGTGGATATGGGCTCAGTCAAACTGTATGACAGTTATCACTGCAGTCGCTACAATACCCAGACGAAACGATTGACAACCGGGATGTTCGAGCAGGTGTTTGCCCAAATCTCGGCTGATCTTGCTTTGGAATGATCCGATTCGAAAAAACTAAATAACCAATAATAAAACAGGAGAGAGAGCATGCCTTATGTTCATTTACGCGTTGCAGGCACTTTGAGCACGGAGCAAAAAGCGAAAATTGCCGAGGAAATCACCGATACCCTTGCGCGCGTTGCCAACAAGTCAAAATCCTACACCTATATCACGTTCGAGGAAGTGCCGCATGAGAACTGGGCGATAGGCGGTGCACTGCTGGGTAAAAAAGAATAGGATGTACAGCGCATTTGAAACAAAATGATTTAGCGGCAAAATTCGACGCGAAGGGTTTTTGCCAGAATTTACCGGCACAACCCGGCGTGTACCGGATGCTGAATTCCAGCGCCGAGGTGATTTATGTCGGCAAGGCGGTTGATCTTAAAAAACGCGTTTCTTCATATTTTCAAAAGACCGGTCTTGCGCCCAGAACGCAATTGATGGTTTCGCAGATTACGGGTATCGAGACGACGGTGACGCGCTCTGAAGCAGAAGCGTTATTGCTGGAAAACAATCTGATCAAAAGCCTCAAGCCACGATATAACATCCTGTTCAGGGATGATAAATCCTATCCTTATATTATTCTGAGCGGGCATGATTATCCGCGGCTGGGGTTTTACCGCGGGTTGGTGGATAAAACACATCAGTATTTCGGACCGTTTCCGAATGCCGGAATCGTCAGGGAGAGCATACAGTTGCTGCAAAAGGTATTTCGATTGCGCACCTGCGAAGACAGCGTTTTCAGCAACCGGACACGGCCTTGCCTTCTGTACCAGATCAAACGCTGCAGCGGCCCCTGTGTCAATCTGATTTCGCAGTCCGATTACCGTGAAGATGTCAGCAGTGCGGAATTGTTTCTGCAGGGCAAACAATCCGAAGTCATTGACAGCATCGCCGGAAAAATGCAGCAGGCTTCGGACAAGATGGAATATGAGCAGGCGGCGTTGTTGCGCGATCAGATGCAGGCATTGCGTAAAATCAGGGAAAAACAGTTCGTCGATAGCGGCAAGGCGATGGATGCGGATATTGTGGCTTGCGCCGGACTCAAAGACGGCAGCGACAAGGTTTGTGTCACGCTGGCCATGGTCAGGGGCGGACGTCATTTAGGCGATAAAAGTTTTTTTCCTCAGAATGCCGACGGTTATGACCTTTCTGCCGTGATTGAGGCTTTTCTGGCTCAGCATTATTTGAACCGCAGCGTACCGAATCTGATTATTGTCGATCGCAAAATTCAACGCGATGTTTTGGAGGATTTGTTGACAAATCAATCCGGCCATAAAGTGACGATTAATCAGAATCCGATCGGTGAACGCCGCGTATGGCTGAAAATGGCGTCAGAGAACGCGCAGCTTGCACTCAAGCAGATGATGAATCGCAAGGCCAGCCAGGAAGTACGTTTGGTTGCTTTGCAACAGGCATTGAAGCTGAACGCATTGAACCGTATCGAATGTTTCGATATCAGCCATACCATGGGCGAGGCGACGGTTGCATCTTGCGTGGTTTACGATCATTTCGCCATGCGTAACAATGAATACCGGCTTTTTAACATTAAAGGCGTTACCCCGGGAGATGATTATGCAGCGATACGCGATGCACTGAACCGCCGGTACCAGAAAGTCGTGCAGGGCGAAGGCCGTTTGCCGGACCTGATCATGATTGACGGCGGCAAAGGTCAGGTCAATGCAGCCAAAGCGGTGCTCGATGAACTCGGAATCAGTGATGCGAATCTGATGGGTATTGCGAAAGGCGAGGGTCGTAAACCCGGTCTGGAACAATTGATTTTTCCCGATCAGAAAAAGCCGTTACAATTGCCCAATGATCATCCCGGTTTGCATCTGATTCAGCAGATCAGGGATGAAGCCCATCGTTTTGCGATTCAGGGGCATCGGGGCCGGCGCAATAAATCGCGCATGACATCGAGCCTTGAAAATATCAGCGGTATTGGCGCCAAACGCCGCCAGGGTTTGTTGGGGCGCTTCGGTGGCTTGAAAGGTGTACAAACCGCAAGTATCGAAGAGCTTGCCCAGACTGAAGGAATCAGCCGCAAGCTTGCGGAAAAAATTTACCGGGAATTGCATTGATTTGGAACGGTTTTGTACATGAAATCGCCGTATTGCATGCGGCTGTTTTTTTTATAATTAATCCGTTGGATCGTTTATTTAGCAATTTATTTTATTCATTCGTGTTTATAGATGCCCGTTAGGACATTTGTTGTTATGCCTTTAAATCTGCCGAATTTTTTAACATGGCTCAGAATACTGGCCATTCCCCTTTTTGTGGGGATTTTTTATCTGCCTGACGGCTGGTTGTCGTCCGAACAGAAAAACCTGGTTGCAACCATTATTTTTGCCGGTGCGGCCATTACAGACTGGCTTGACGGGTTTCTGGCGCGCGCATTAAACCAGATGTCCGCTTTTGGCGCATTTCTCGATCCTGTTGCCGATAAATTGATGGTGGCTGCCGCTCTGATTGTGCTCGTCTATCTTGACCGGCTCGGTGCGCCGATCGCATTGATTATTATCGGGCGCGAGATCGCGGTCTCGGCGCTGCGCGAATGGATGGCGCAAATCGGTCAATCCAAAAGTGTGGCAGTTTCATTCCTGGGAAAGATCAAGACCACGGCACAGATGATTGCGATACCACTGCTGCTCTACCATGACGACCTCGCTGAAGGTTATAATGCGCTTGAAATCGGAACATGGCTGATTTATGTGGCGGCTTTCTTGACGTTATGGTCGATGATTTACTATTTAAAAGCAGCCATACCGCAAGCCATCAAACATGACCAATAACCCCTATTATTCGATTATGCACGGTATTATTTTTAAAGTCAGAAGCCGGGAAGCAGGAATGCTGGTGCGTTTATTTCTGACATTCATTGCGTTGAAGATGTTGTTTATTATGTCTGCGGGTTCTGCACACAGCCGTTCTGGCGAAGACCCGAAAGCATTCGTGGCTTGTGAACGTATCAAAAGACAGAGTATCTGTGAAGAGTACCGTTTGAGTTCACTGTCGGCTTCTGACCGGCAGTTGATTACCAAGCATTGTTCAACAGGTACGCGTTGTCCCGATGAAAGCAGAATCGGGCGCTGTATCCGTTATACCGATCCTGACGGACTGGTTTTCGACAAGCACTATTATCGGGGATCGGAAAAAAAACATGACTGGGACGCAACGACAATCGAGGAAACCTGTATTCAAAGTGGCGGCAAGTACGAAGCGGGTTAGTCGCAGGTTGGTTGTTTTGAAGAATTGATTTGGACATGCAATAGACAACAGCAATGTATGTTTTGCTGTTGTCTGTATCAGACTATCTTCTGAATAAAATACGTTGTTGTCTTGTTGCTGTAAGCAGGATCAACCCTAAGGTAAATAACAAAACCATTGCGGGTTCGGAAACTACACCGCCGGGTGTAATCGTGGTTGGCCGTCCAGCAAGTGTCAGAATTTGTCCGGCAGAATCACGGTCAACAACATTTAAGCCAAAGGCATCATTAAAGATATTATGTGAGAAATTCGCACTGACGTCTGCATCGGTCAGCCCCAGTGAAGCACCAAAAGCTGTGACAGTCGTTCCGGCTTCTGATTGATTAAAACCAGTTGAGCTGACAACAAACGGCAAGAATCCGAAATGCCCACCACCCGGTGTCAATCCGGTTCCGCTATTGCCTTCAGCCATGGCATACAGTCCACCACCCGCATTTATAAAATTAATAATATCTCCGGAGCGAAAATTGAGAATATCCAGTTCCGCCTGGGTTAGTATTCCACCAAAATCAGATGCGATGACAATCCCGGCATATTTTGTTCCTAAAAGATTGAGTTCCGCACCCAAGGTAGAGGCCGTGTGGTGTTCAAAGTCAACACCCAAAGCATATCCACTCTGGATAATGCCATTCACACCGTGTCGATGTCCTGCTGGTACTGAGATATTGGATTCAACAAAAAGAAACTTACTGGTTCCACCTGCTGCAAATGTATTGAAGGTGGGGTCTAAAATGTAATTGATTGCGGTTTGGTTGATATGTACGGCGCCTATAGAATCGATGGCTGTGCCGGAAGAATTTGAAGCATGAAAGTCGGGGTCATGCCCGGTCAGGAATATCGAGCCAGCAAAACTTTGCTGTGAAGAAAGCAAAAGGTAACAGAAAGCAATTAAAAAATATTTTTGCATTGGAATTCTCCTTGAGAAGTTGCATGAAAAAAAGCCTTTTATATTCTTTACGCAAAATTCGTGCCTGCGCTTTCTTCAATGAATAAGTTGTTGTATCAATATGGTTTTCTTGGTTTTCAGTAGAGGGTGTTGCAATTTATTTTGAGTAGGCGTAAAGAAATCCGACACTCGTAATTTCCAGAATACGTTTTCTTTTGTCCCCGAGACATTATCGTATGGGATGCTCTTAATAAGGATTGTTCTCAATGAGTGCGTTATTTCTGTTGTTCCTAAAAAGGTGCCAGCAGATACAGTGCACTCATTGAGAACAGCTATTGGTCTTTTTTTGTGATAATTTTCAGCGTCTGTTAAGTAAGATGCACCTATAATAGTTGCTTCATACGGGTTTTTTCGGGCAGCTTACCGAAAAACAGGTTTTTACAGTCGATTCGGTTTTGTGAGCATCGCTGAAAACACGAATCGTACAAAAGGCGACTATTTGGAAGAGAGATGATGAAGAATTTCTGTGCCCCCGGTATTACGCTGTTTATTGTATCGCTGATTTTAATTGCGAACCTGGTTTCCATGCCGCTTTATTCACAATCGCTGATTATCGACACAAAAGGTTATGCATCGGGTCAGTTGAGCCGGATCGGACGTGACAATGCGCTTAATCGTACGCTCAATACAGCCTATGTTGGAGAAGTGCTGTTGGGTCATGAAAGCGCTTCATTTATCAGTTTTGGCAGCATTCCGCAAAACCTGGTGACCAATCCGTTCCAATTCTGTTTCGAGAAAGATGATTTTTATGCAACGCTTGAAGAAATTATTGGCTATGATGTTGTGATTGAATATAAAATGCCACGCAGCAATACGTTGTTATCATGTTCTGCATTTAATGAACTGCTCGAGGTTTATCTGGTCGATAAAAATATCGTACCGGAACAGACGCATTTTATTGGCAGCATTCGTACTTTTGAGCCCGAAGTTTCTTACGGTGTGGAATTTGGCCGGATAACCAATGTCATTAAGAACAAGAACCTGAACCGTAATTATTTTATGACCATGCAGATCGGAAAAAGCGGCGACAAATTCAGACATTTTGTCATGGATGACCGCGATCTT
This sequence comes from Nitrosomonas sp., assembly GCA_031316255.1. Taxonomy (NCBI): domain Bacteria; kingdom Pseudomonadati; phylum Pseudomonadota; class Betaproteobacteria; order Nitrosomonadales; family Nitrosomonadaceae; genus Nitrosomonas; species Nitrosomonas sp. The sequence goes on from JALDQW010000001.1 coordinate 2,042,276, forward strand.
TATGAATTTTCCATTAAAAGCCTGAAAATGGCGGCATGGGTGAAAGTGCATTACAGCGAGCGGCTGGCAAACAGAAATATTTACGGACATCGTACACGGCTGTTTGTGTCGGAAATAGAAATTGTTGATCAGGAAGCGTTTGAATAAATGTCTGCCAACGCCATGAAAACAGGAATCAAGTCTGATATTTTAGGTGAAACCATGCGGTTGTTTTTAATAGCTATCGGCCTGTTGCTCGGCGCCTGTTCATCAATGCCACCTTCCTTGGATGACACGCGTATCAAGAACATTTCCTATGCCCAGGCCAGTGCAGATGCGCAGTCATATCAAAATACGCTGGTGCGCTGGGGCGGTGTTGTTGTTGAAGTGAAACAGGAAGATAAAGACAGCATAATGCAGGTGTTGTATTATCCGCTCGATTATTATGGCCGTCCCGATATCGACAAACCCAGCGAAGGGTATTTTCTCGTTAAAAGCACGCAAACACTCGATCCGAAGATTTTTTTTGCCAGCAGGGAAATTGTTGTTGTCGGCGCCATAGCAGGTAAAACCGAACCGGCAGCGGAATCCGGGCGCGCCGGACTGCCGTTGCTCAACGCCACAACGATTCACCCCTGGCCGATTGCCTACCGGGATAATTACTACCGGTATTGTCCGGATTGTTATTTCAGGCAGCTATTCTGGTAAGACGGGAATTGACACACAGGATATCTTCTCTTTAAAGCCCGACCCCCCAAATCAACCGGTTTTATGTCACGGGCTATTCGAATTATTTCAGACGGGCCAAATGGATGCTTGAAAAAAACTTGGTTAATCCTGAAATTTATTTTTTGAAAAATTTTCTGTTCATTTAGCCGGAACCACTTCAGTACCCATAGCAGTGGCTTCATTTGGCCAGTCGATGCAGGACACTGCGGTATTTTTTCATAACCCTCCCGGCAGCGGCCATCTGTTGCTCAAAGACCTGACGGTAGGGCAAAATCGTCAAGCCATCAGGCCCGTCAACGAGATACAACTCATCGCCCTTGCCCACATTTAGTTTCGCCAGCACTTCTTTCGGTAATACAATGCCCATCGAATTGCCGATGGATATGATTTTTACTTTTAGCATGGCAGATTCCACAAAGTAATTGCTTATCCTAAATGGTTTTAAAGAATCCTGTCAATCTGAATGCTGTTTCCGGTATTTGACAGCCTGATTGATAACACAGAGAATACCAACAACCGAGGACAAGTACGTTTCGGTTCTTAGTACGGTAATCTTCATCTCTGTTTAATAAAAACTCAATCAAAATCCAGCATGAATTTCCTGTCCCGTTTGCATCCATCCGCATTGGCTCACTGGTTTTCAAAAAAAACCAGTCAAAAAACCGATGACGGTGAAACGACTGTGCAAAACGGGCAGAAAGAACACATCGAAAAAATAGAAGCACTGCTGGAATCGGTCAACAGCGCTTCGCAGCATGTGCGCAATTTTTATATCACCTTCCTGCTGGCCGGGTTTTATATTGCGGTAATCATCTGGTCGACGACCGATGTCATGCTGCTCAAGGATACGCCGGTAAATCTGCCGATCCTGAATGTCGAACTGCCGATTACCGGGTTTTACCAGTTTGCCCCTTATTTCTTTCTGTTGTTGCATTTCAACCTGCTGTTGCAGCTGTGTCTGCTGGCCGACAAAATACACCGCTTTGATCATGCCGTCATCAGGCTGGGCGATGAGAATGCACGCCGATATTATTACACACAGCTTTTTGCCTTTGCATTTACCCATACATTAAGTGGGCGGCAGCATTCCGGGTTGTTGCGGTTGTTGCTCACGCTGCTGGTTTGGATTACGATTAACTGGCTGCCGCTCGTTATTCTGATCGGGCTGCAAGTGGGCTTTCTAGCATACCACGATGCGGATATTCTGCTTTGGCAGCGTGTGGCGATTATTTTGGATTTGCTGATTCTGGCGATCTTCTGGCCGATTATCCGCTCAGTCGATGGCAATGGACTGAACTGGATTAAACAGGCGACAGGGTTGCCGTGGCTATTACAACGCGTTCAACGATTGTGGGTCAAGACAACCGACAGCAATTCCACTATAAAACGGATTAAACCATCCGATCAACCGGAAATCCATACCAGTGGCCGGCCTGTGCTCGAAGGCAGTTTCAGCGCAATTACTGTTCTGAGTGTGCTGATATTTTCCTGGGCCGTTGCCGTGTTGCCGGATAGTGCTCACGAAAAATTTGTTGCTAAAATTATTCCTACAAGCTGGTTAACGGATGAACCGCTGAGTTCATCCAACATAGCGGGGGAGCGTTATTTCCGTTTAACGGAATATTTTTTTGATCAACGGTATGTTATCGATGATCGGGATGAAAAACAGATAAAAGGCGGTATTTTCAACCGCAATCTCATTCTGCGTGAACAATTGCTGATCGCCAATGAATTATCGGCCGAAGACGAAGCCGATGTTACCAGTGATGATGAAAAGAAAAGAGAAGCCGCGCTGAAAAAAGTACGTGGCCTGATTCTCAGTGAGCGAGATTTTCGTTATGCGGATTTCTCACAAGCGCGTTTGCCTAAGGTGGATTTTGTCGGCGCAAATGGCGATCTATCTGATCTCAGTCATGCAAACTTTTCAGCAGCCATGTTAACCCGTGCGCGAATGACTAAAGCCGAACTACAGGGTGCAGATTTAAGTGAGGCCAAATTACAAGGTGCGGATTTAAGAGCGGTCCAACTACAGGGTGCAAAGTTAAGCAGGGCCGAACTACAGAGTGCAAATTTAGGAGAGGCCCAACTACAGGGTGCAGATTTAAATTGGGCCAAACTACAGGGCGCAGAGTTAAGCAGGGCCGAACTACAGAGTGCAAATTTAGGAGAGGCCCAACTACAGGGTGCAGATTTAAGACATGCCAAACTACAGGGTACAGATTTAAGTTGGGCCAACCTACAGGGTGCAGATTTAAGTAGGGCCAAACTACAGGGTGCAAATTTAAGTAGGGCCAAACTACAGGGTGCAAATTTAAGCAGGGCCGAACTACAGGGTACAGGTTTATGGGAAGTCGAACTACAGGGTGCAGGTTTAACTTGGGCCAACCTACAGGGTGCAATTTTAATAGGCGTCAAACTACAGGGTGCAGATTTAAGTTGGACCAGACTACAGGGTTCAGATTTAAGACAGGCCGAACTACAGGGTGCAAATTTAAGTTGGGCTGGACTACAGGGTGCAAATTTAACGAACGCTAACTTATCGCTGACTGTCATTGATGGCCTGTATGTGGGTATATTGACTGAGCAGTCTGTTAATGAATGGATTGAGCAACTTGCAATAAAAATCAAAGATGATGTGATTTTTAACCGAATCCGTGATCGGTTATCAAGCCGTGCCGGTCAACCAACGACGTTGAGCGAGGCAATAGGTAAACAGATCTTTACCAATGCGGTGTACGGCGTTGATCTGCATACGCTGCTGTTTGGTTTTGGTAACGAATTGTATGGTAGTACCGATTTGTCAGCGTATCTTAACAGTTTGCATCCCTATTTAATTTCACAGGCTTGTGAAAACAAATGGGCAGCCTCGGGCATAATTCGTAATCAGTTTGATGGGATTCGACCTGGAAACGTGGCTGCGCAATGTATGTTATCGCTCAAGGACCAAATGAATCTGAAGGGCGAATGGATTTGCCCAGCGCTATCTGAAATCAGTGACGATACGCTCAGGTTATTAAAAGCAATCGCAACCCGAAAAACAGAGAACACCATCCAACTCGCATTCGAATGCAAAACAGACCGTTCAGACCTGCCTGCAGAATCGATTGCACCCAAAGTACCGGGTGAAGCCTATGAATAACCCAACCATCAAACTGCGTCGTGTCGCCATCGACACGTACCACGAAAACGTTGCGTACCTCCACCGCGAATGCGCGGTGTATCGCGCGGAGGGGTTTCAGGCGTTGTCGAAAATCCGCATCAGTGCCAATGGCCACAAGATACTCGCGGTGCTCAATGTGGTCGATGATGCGGCGATTGTGACGCCAACAGAGCTGGGACTGTCCGAGCAGGCGTATGAACAGTTGAATGCGCATGCAGATTGTGTGATTAAGGTCGACCACGCCGAGCCTGCGGCATCGATGGACGCGGTGCGGCGCAAGATAGACGGGGAGCGCTTGACGCTGGAAGATTTTGAGGCGATTACGCGCGATATCGCCGAGAGCCGGTATTCCAAGATGGAGATGGCGGCGTTCCTAGTGGCGACCGGGCAGAACAGCCTCGACCGCGACGAGGTGTATTATCTGACCCGGGCGATGCTCGATACCGGACAGCGGCTGAACTGGGGGGAATTGCTGGTTGTGGACAAGCACTGCATCGGCGGCATTCCGGGCAACCGCACGTCGATGCTGGTGGTGCCAATTGTCGCGGCGCATGGCATGCTGATTCCGAAAACGTCGAGCCGTGCGATTACCTCGCCCGCCGGGACGGCGGATACCATGGAAACGCTGGCGGAAGTCAATCTGTCGCCGGGCAAGCTGCATGATATTGTGCGTAAACACCGCGGCTGTCTTGCGTGGGGCGGTACGGCAAAACTCGCGCCGGTCGACGACATGCTGATTGCGGTGGAGCGGCCGCTCGGTATCGATTCGCGCGGCCAGATGGTCGCATCGATTTTGTCGAAAAAACTGGCGGCGGGATCGACGCATCTGCTCATCGATATCCCGGTCGGCCCAACGGCCAAGGTGCGGCATATGCGCGCGGCGCTGGCGCTCAGAAAGCTGTTTGAATTTGTCGGCGATCAGCTTGATATCCATCTGGAAGTGATTATCACCGACGGGCGGCAACCCGTCGGGCGCGGTATCGGCCCGACGCTCGAAGCGCGCGATGTGATGCAGGTGCTCGAAAACGACCCTAAAGCCCCGGAAGATTTACGCCAGAAATCGCTGGCGCTGGCGGGGCGTATTATCGAATTCGACCCCGATGTACGCGGCGGGCAGGGCTACGCGATTGCGCGCGATATTCTGGATTCGGGCAGGGCGCTGGCGAAGATGAACGCGATTATCGAAGGGCAGGGCGCACGTACGGTCGATTTCACCCCCGGTCAGTTTTGCCATGAAGTCCGGGCGGACAGAACGGGCGTGGTCACCGGCATCGATAATTTGCAGATGGCCAAAATCGCACGCATTGCCGGTGCGCCGATGGATAAAAAGGCGGGCGTCGATCTGATGCGTAAAACCGGCGATGCCGTGGCAGAAGGCGATGTATTGTACCGGGTTTACGCGGAATTCATGTCCGACTTCGAATTTGTTGGAAAGCTGATAGAACAGGATAAGGGGTATACCATTGGCGAGAAGGGAGATATCAAACGGTATGATGCATTTGTTTAAAGTGAGCGCAATCTGATGCGGGTAATCGGCTTTGAGGATTACTACACCCAGGCGCAGGCGCTGGCAAACGCGTTGCGAGCGGAGTATCAGGAAGTCCGGCTGCATGTTTTTCCGGATGGCGAAAGCCGGGTGCAGGTGCCGGTGGATTTGCCGGAACATGTGGTGCTGGTCAGAAGTCTGAACCAGCCCAACAGTAAACTCATTGAGCTGCTGCTCAGTGTTTCCGCATTGCGCAGACATGGCGCCAAACGCATTACCCTGGTTGCGCCATATTTATGCTACATGCGGCAGGATGTGGAAAATCATCCCGGCGAAGCGATCAGTCAGCAGGTGATCGGCCAACTGCTCGCGGATAATTTCGATGATGTGATTACTGTCGATCCGCATCTGCACCGGGTGCATCGGCTGGATCAGGCCATTCCCATTAAGAATGCACTGGCGATCTCTGCGGGCGAGACAATCGGCCGGTTTCTGAAGAACCAATATCAATCCGGCATGCTGTTTGGTCCCGATGGTGAATCCGAACAATGGGTGTGTGGCATCGCAACCGAAATCGGTTTTTCGTATGCGGTGGCGGCTAAAATCAGAAGCGGGGATAATGCGGTGAATGTCACCCTGCCGCAACGCAATTATGCCGAGCAGAATGTAATTCTTATCGACGATATCGCCAGCACCGGCCACACACTTGCACAGGCCGCCGGAAAACTGCTGCAGGCCGGTGCGAAACAGGTGGATGCTGTAGTGACGCATCCGCTTTTTTGCAGCGATTCGGAACGCTTTATCCGCCAATCCGGCGTGACGCAGGTCTGGAGCACGGACAGCATTGCCCATTCAACCAACGCAATTTGTTTGAGCGAGTTGCTGGCGGAGGCGGTCAAAACACTCATCTGATTCGAACAATGGGTGCCGTTACTGATTGGCAGGGTGTAAATTCATTTGTGCCAACGGCGTGTTTCAGATAGAATCATCGTTCTTTTCCGGATACTGTCCGGAATTCTTTTAGGCGCGTAGCTCAGTTGGTTAGAGCACCACCTTGACATGGTGGGGGTCGTTGGTTCGAATCCAGTCGCGCCTACCATATCACCTTCCGCACCCTTACAAAGCAATCCACAAAGCCATAAAAATAAAGGAATTTACAAAACTTCCTTTCTGCACTAATCCGTATTTACCCCCTTGCAACCGGCAAAAAGTAGGGGTATAAATGGGGATATATTTGAAAATTCAAAATCCTGTACCCCCAAATATTCATGAATGGTACTGCTGATCAAGAATCTATCCCCAAGACCTTTATCTTTAAAACACCATAACTTTAAGAAAGAATCCATATGAGAACTATTAGTCAAATTATCAATGATGCTCCAGTAACACCAGAAATTGAGACAACATTTAACAAAATCAAAACAGCATTAAATGCGCCTTTTACACCTCATTTTTTCCGAGTATGGGCGACTGCTCCAGAGGCTTTAAATGGTATCTGGCCTGTCATGAATCATATTTTAACAAGTGGACGGGTTAGTAGGCGCCTCAAGGAAATGATCTTTGTAGCCATATCTTCACTAAAAGGTTGTCATTACTGTGAAGCTGCACACCATGCATTTTGTTTAAATATTGGTGTTTCTCAAAAACAAATAGAAAAACTCATCACAAATTATTCGATTGATGAAGAGGATGGCGCAAAAGATAAAGCGGCTATTGATTTTGCCGTCAGATTAGCTAAAGACTCGCATGCTTCCAGTGAAAAGGATTTCCAGTTACTAAAAGAATATGGTTTTGACGAAGAAGAAATTATGGAAATTATCGCTATGTCAGGCATGGCCGTTTTTTATAATCACTTGGCCAATGCAACCAAAATTAATATAGATCAGGGTTTCACACAGATTCTTACCCGGCATGCTGAGAAATGATTTTTGCCCCACAATACACACTACAGAGCTTCCTTTAACTGAACACCTCTCTATTTTCATGGTCAACGAATAATTTAAAGTTGGTGTGTATCATACTAAAAAGGCAAGATATCAAGTTCTATAGACCATGACGCTTATTGCCCTTAGTTAAATTCAAAATTAGCATCCGGCCGATAGATAAAGTTGGCACAATTGAATGTCCGCTTACTCTTGGTATGCTGTCATTTGGTAATACGGGGCGAGCGCCTACCATATCACCTTTAATACTTCCAATCCGATTCGCAGCGTAAATTAAAGCAGAATAAATTGCCGAGGGGCTATTGGTTAGAAACCGGTTTGTCGGGGTGATTTAAAATGATTCACGATTACATTTAACCGCAAACCTTTGCGGCTAAATGTAATCGACGAGGCGGTATGCGCTACTTGGGGCTGTTCAGAAATTAAGTTAACAGATGTTTAATGGCATTTTGTTCGGTTATGAGTTCTTCATAACTTTTTTGCATTTTTTTTCTGTCATCGTCATTTAAATCCAACCCCTGGACTATCTTGTAGCGGCCATTCTGGCAGGTTACCGGGAAGCTGTAGATGACGCCTTCCGGAATGCCATAACTGCCATCGGACAGTATACCCATCGATGTCCAGTCATTTTCGCGGGTTCCAAAAATCCAGTCCTGCATGTGGTTAATAATGGCATTGGCTGCGCTGGCAGCGCTGGATCGGCCGTGACGTGCTTCGATAATAGCCATGCCGCGCTTCTGTACAGTCGGAACAAAGTGTTTTGCAATCCAGTTATCGTCGCCTATGAGGGGTTTGACTGGTTTGTTGTCAATTTCTGCATGACCGAGATCCGGGTATTGGGTATTCGAATGATTGCCCCAGACGATCATTTTGTTAATGCTGGTCACAGGCTTTGACAGTTTCAGGGCGACCTGGGACAAGGCCCGGTTATGATCGAGCCGGAGCATTGCGGTAAAGTTTTCAGGGTTGAGATCCGGTGCATTTTTGAGTGTGATATAGGCGTTTGTATTGGCGGGATTGCCGACGACCAATACCTTCACATTCCTGTTGGCTACCGCATTGAGCGCTTTTCCCTGTTCAATAAAAATCGGACCGTTCGCTTCCAGCAGATCCTTGCGTTCCATATTCTCGCCGCGCGGCCGCGCGCCGACGAGTATGGCGATATCGGTATCTTTAAATGCGACGAGCGGATCGCTTGTGGTGATAAGATCAGTCAGTAATGGAAATGCACAGTCCTGCATCTCCATAACCAGACCATCAAATAATGGACGCGCATTTGGAATGTCATGCAATTGTAGAATGACAGGCTGGTCTTTACCCAGCATGTCACCCGCTGCGATACGAAACAACAGGCTGTAACAAATCTGACCTGTTGCGCCAGTAACCGAAATTCGAATAGGCGATTTCATGTTTTCAATCCTTGAGTGACTCCTGAGCCCCTGTGACTGTTAAATTAACCTAGCGCTTAATTATACGTGCAATCCAGGTATCAAGGAAGTCTGAGATAGATAGAGATAAGTGGGGGTCTCAATTATCCGGGTTTGAACGTGTTTGGACTGTTTGACTGCAGTGAGGTTGATTCGGTTTTTGAAAATGGTGCTGCATGGACTATCGGCACTTGTTTTTAATATCCCGTGACAAGTCATGGTTCAACTGTCCATAGTAGCCGGGGAATATCGGTGCGCCGAATAACGGGTATTGCCAGAGATAGTAAGACTGCATGTCGGCCATGAGTATGCGGAGTTGTTTGCAGTGATTTTTTTCTTCCAGCGCGTTAAATTTTATTTGTTCCTGAATTTCTGCTTGCTTGATACGGTTTATATTGCGTTGTTTCATTTCGTGCAGTTTTCTTACCATCGCGTCTTGTTTTTGTTGTTCAGTCGTTTCATGTATTTCAGGAAGTTCTGTTAAGTCGGATACCATGGCGCCCGGTACCGGTGTTTTGCTGTACTGGATTTGCCCCCAGGGATCGCTCCATTGATAAATGGTGTCGGCAGAAGCACCGGTTATGTAAATCAGGGAAAACAGGCTGGCCAGGAAGAATTTGTTCATGAGTGAAAATAGCTGTGTTCAGTTGTGTATGGCGTCGTTTTTTTGATGGAAGTATTGCGCAAGTAGCGCTTCCATTTGGGTTTTATGAAAGGGTTTTGACAAAAAATCATTCATTCCGCTTTCCAGACACCGGGCCCTGTCACTCGCAAGTGCATTGGCGGTCAGGGCAATAATGGTTATCCCGGGAGTGTCGTTTTCTATTTCCCTGATTCTTCGTGTAGCTTCCAATCCATCCATTTCCGGCATTTGTATATCCATTAAAATGAGGTCGTAATATTTTTTTTGATAGGCTTCGACTGCCTCCAGACCATTCGAGACGACATCAACTTGATGACCGATACTGGCCATAATACCTTCTGCCACCATTTGATTAATCTGATTGTCTTCGGCGATGAGTACATTAAGCCGTTTTCCGGAGACTTCTTTTTGCTTTAAGCGAGGCAGGTTGGAATCGCTGTTTTCCATGCGGACATATACCGGTGTGTTGTTGGCGCCGTTATCGAGCAGGTTGCTCATTCTGTTTAGCAGGGTGTCTGGCCGAACAGGATAGATGATTTGATCGATTCGGTTATTTGATTTGTTCAGAACCTGAAGATTCTGTGGAATAGTGGACAACAATAAAACAGGATAATTCCCGGAATGGAGCAATACTTTAATCGCATTAAAATCGGGTGTTTGTTCTTTTTCGAGTAACTGATAATCCAGAATGATAAGATCAGGTTTGTACCCGTTCTTGGCTTCTCCGATCAGAAAATTCTTTGCCGCTGTCAGGTCGTGGGCTTGCCGGACGTTGATGTTCCATTCTTTGAGCAGGCATGTCAGACTGTTACTGTTTTCCATGTTGTTGTTGATGACCAGTACATGTTTGTTGTCCACGCGGGCAAGTGAATCTGCAGTGATCGTTTTTTCCGATTTGTCTGAATATTTTAGCGGGATTGAGAACCAGAATGTGGTTCCTTTATTGCGCTCAGGCAATATGCCGATTTCACCGTTCATTAACTTCACCAATTGCCTGCTGATGGTCAGGCCTAAACCAGTTCCGCCGTATCGCCGCGACGTGGAAGCATCGATTTGTGTAAAACTGTCGAATATTTTTTCATGGAATGCATTGGGAATACCGATGCCGGTATCTGATACGGTAAACCGTATTCTTTGATCGGCCGTGTTATCTTTCGATACGCGTACATGGATTTCTCCAGACTCGGTAAATTTTACCGCGTTGCCAACCAGATTCATCAATACCTGTCTAATACGTCCGCTATCACCCAGATAGATACCCTGAATCGATGACGGAATGTAATATCCCAGCACAAGGTTTTTTTTCTGGCTTTCCTGGATGTAACTTTCCATGACCGTTTCAACCAGATCGGCTAGGTCGAACGGGATTTCCTCCAAATTGATTTTTCCCGCTTCCAGCTTGGAAAAATCAAGTACTTCATTAATAATGCGCAACATCTGCTCGCCAGACAATCGGATGTTTTCCGCATAATGACGGCTTTCGTTATCCAGTTCTCGTTCCAGCAACAGGTCGGTCATCCCGATCACGCCATTCATCGGTGTACGGATTTCATGACTCATTGTGGCCAGGAATTCCGATTTTGCCTGACTGGCGGCTTCTGCCTTATTTTTCGAGGCTTCAAGATTATGCTGGTTTTCCAGGATATGATCGCGCATTAATCTGAACGAATAGGTGAGCTGGCCGATTTCATCCGGTTTTTCTTCGGGCAGTCTGGCGGTAAAATCGCCGTGCGAAATGCGGTCGGCTGCCTGTGATAATTCCTGTGTTCTTCGTGTGACCATCAAATCCAGGAATGTGGCCACAAATAGGGCGACCAGGGTAAACAACAGTGTTGAGATGGTGATAAAAATATAACCTTCTTCTCTGATCGCGGATTCTACATGCGTTAAATCCACCAGAATGATCAGTTTGCCATAATCCTGTCCCCAGAATAATATGGAATGCTCAATACGTTTTACATCGCCTTTGTCTTCAGACGGAATAATGCTGGGCGTTAAGGGATAAATTTTCAATCCTTCAGCATCGTAATATTCAATCGCCAGCCAACGGCTTTCGCTATCCAGTGTCTGATCCAAAGTTTCGTAGATGGCGGCCAGTTGATTCTGGATTAAAAAGTGTTGTATTGCCTGAGCCAGGGTTGCGAGATGACTCTGATTGGAATGGTATTCGATTTGCAGCATTTGATTCGTAAACCGCGGTTGCCATACCAGAATAAAGGTAAAATTGGCCAGTACAGCCGCAACCAGAATAAACAGTGTCAGTTTGAGCCGCAACGACCTATATTTGCGCTTTAAGTTATCGGCCGGTAAAGCATTTGTGTGGGAAACGGGATGAGCGTTATTTTGTTCTTTCACAGCATTATTCTACATAATGTTCGAGTCCCCATTCATTCAATTCTTGATAATCGGCTGGGGCTGCGGCGGTAATATGCCTGATAGGAATTTTTGCCAATAAACGCGCGCCATTTTGCGTTTCGCCAATTTCCAGAAATGCTTTCCTGACCAATTCCTGATGTTCCGGTGGTACTCTGGGGTGCGCCACGACAGGATGAGATGCCATGCTACGCGTTTTATAAAGAACGACAAGCTTGTCTTTGATTTCATCCGGTTGAGTGCTCAGGCTTCCCATCACGCCGCCGCCTGCGGCGACTTTGCCCAGCGCCACATTCAAATATACTGAAGAATGCGTATGGACATATTTGGGCTGGTAGGACAGTTGATATAGCTGATCAAGGTCGGCACGTATGACCAATGAAGCGCCGAGGGCATTGGGCGCGGGAAATGCAATTTTTTTTCCTTCCAGTTGCTGTACGTTTTCGAGCCCGCTCGTTTTGCTGGTTACGAGAATCCCAAATAGCCGCTGGCCATCATCGCGTACCAGCGGTGTGTATCCCTGATTCTTGTGCGCAAGCCGTGAGTGATAAGGATTCATGTAGGCAAAGTCAAAATCACCCTTGATGAAATTGTCTTCAAAGTCAGGAATGTTATAGGCTCCGGCCAGCCTGAATTTCAGGCCTGTCCGTGTTTCCAGTTCAGTGAGTATGGGCAACCAGATAGCGGCCAGTTTCCGAATCTCATACTGCGGCACAACGCCAAAAGTATATTCTGTTTGTTCCGCCCATGCATTTTTGGAATCCTGGATAACGCCAAAAACCGAAACAAAAAGTGTGAGCACAAACAGTTTCTTTAACATATCAATTTCTGCAAAAACGATCAATAACACATATTTTAGGCCTGAATGACCACATATAGTTTCATGTCCGGTATGAATGGTCATGAAAGCGGTGCAAAGGTGCGGTTAAGATTTCATTATCAGGCTACCTCTAAAAATCCATACTTCGTTACAATACTTTGTTGTTTACAAAAAATATTTCCTTACATATCAATCATATGCCGCGTCAAAATTTTTTGCTATCAACAAGAATTGGCCTCGTCTTGTTTAGAATTATGAATTTTTAGAGGCGCTCATCAGTTTTTATTTACAGATGTTTTGAATGCCCAGTAAAGCATAAATCCGGTAAAAAGCATGCCGCCGGCAATATTGCCGGCGATGACGGGAAGGCCGTTCCAAAGCCACCAATCGGAAATGGAAATATTCGCGCTTAACATCATGCCGGCTGGAATGAGAAACATGTTAACAATGGCATGTTCATAGCCCAGCGCGAAAAAAGTCATAATCGGCAGCCACATCGCGGCAATTTTGCCGCCGGTTGTGGTCGATGAAAATGCCATGACCGCGCCGAGCGTGACCATCCAGTTACACAGCAGAGCGCTGGTGAACGCGGAAACGGTGCCGTCAAAACCATATTGTGCATAGCCGATTGTTTTGGCCTCGGCAATGTCAACAATGCGCTGGGCTGCGGCAATCGATGCGGGGTCGATATTCCCCATTTTTGTAGTGACAACGTAATACAAAAAGGCATAACAGACGCCGCCGATCAGGTTGCCGAGTAATACCCATGTCCAGTTATAAAACAGGCGGCCGATACTGGTTTGTTTGTCTTTGACGGCAATGGGTATGAGCGCAAAATTTCCGGTTGCCAGTTCCAGTCCGAGCAGGACGATCATGACAAATCCAACCGGAAATACGATCGCGCCTACAATGCCCAGTCCGGTTTGCGTCGCGGCAAGGATTGCCAGTGTCGTGGCGTACCCCAGGAATGCGCCAGCCAGAAAACCTCTTAACAACAGATCTTTTATCGGTAAATGTGCTTTTTTCGCGCCCGCAAGCAGCATGTTTTCAACAATTTCTTCCGGTTTTACATAGGCCACATCCTGTTCTCCTAGTCTTTCCTGTTTGAATTGCCGGATTCCGGCAAAAATATTTGCAGCAAGTCATTCAAAAAACGCCTGCCTTTCAATGTCGGCTTGATATGCAGATGATCGCGCTCAATAAAACCGTGATGTTCCGCTTCCTCGAGTTGCGCAAGAATCACTGTGATCGGCAGTCCTGTTCGTTCGTGGAACAAGGCGCTTTCAAATCCATCGGTTAAACGCAAAGCATTCATCATGAATTCGAAGCTGCGGTCTGCTCGCGACAGCTCATGCTGAGACTGTACGGCTGTTTCCGATCCAGCTCCGGCTGTTGTTGTTTTTTCAAGATATTCATTGGGTTGTTTAAACCGCATTTGCCGGATAATTTTATGTTCAAAACTGATTTTGCTGTGCGCGCCTGCGCCGATGCCCAGGTAATCGCCAAACAGCCAGTAATTCTGATTATGCTGCGATAGCCGGCCACGCGCTGCAAAGGCGGAGGTTTCGTAATGATGATAGCCATGTCCTGTCAGGATTTGTTCGATAACGGTCTGCATTTCGGCGGTTTGTTCGTCATCGGGCAGTGCCGGTGGATAGCGATGAAATAACGTATTGGGTTCCAGCGTCAAATGGTAGGCGGAAATATGCGAAGCACCCATGGAGCAGGCTGTTTGGATATCCTTGCGGGCGTCTTCAACACGTTGATTCGGCAGTGCATACATCAAATCGAGATTAAAATTGTCAAAATTTTTCTGGGCGATTTCAACGGCGTTATAGGCATCATGGTCGTTATGAACACGCCCTAACGCCTGTAAATGCAGTGCATTGAAGCTCTGTATGCCGATAGACAGACGATTAATCCCTGCAGCACGAAAATCAGCAAATTTTTGTGCTTCAAACGTGCCCGGATTGGCTTCCAGTGTAACCTCGGCGACTGGCTCGAGCGGTAACAAGGTTCTAACCGATGTCAGGATTTTATCAATCGAAGTTGCACTGAACAGACTCGGCGTGCCGCCGCCAAAAAATACACTGGTTAAACGCCGTCCCCAGACGTTCGGCAGCATCGATTCCAGGTCGCGTATCAGTGCCGTAACATAGGCGTCTTCAGGAACAGGCGTATTGCTGCGGATGGCATGCGAATTAAAATCGCAGTACGGACATTTTTTCAGGCACCAGGGAATATGAATGTACAAGCTCAGCGGCGGTAAAGCATGGAGTCTGGGTGCTTTTGAATCCAGGAGCAGCGTTTTGGAGATAATCGATGCCACGGATACGGTTTATCCGATCTTGCGCAATGTGAGTAAAGGCGGCGTTGTGAGTGTCGTGCGCGTGCCGAGCATGCCGGCAATCAGTACGCCAACGATACCAATGAAAACACCCGTCACCCAAATCCACGGATTGAATGTATACGCCAGATGCAATACATGGTTGCCGATGGCGTAACCCAGCAGACTGGCGCCCGCGGATGCAAACAAACCCGCCAGGCTGCCCAGAATGACAAATTCGGCAGCCCAGGCGCGTGTCAGTTGTTCGCGCTTTGCACCGAGCGTTCGGAAAATGGCGGCTTCGTGGATACGTTCATCCTGTGTGGCTGCAATTGCGGCGTACAGAACGATAAATCCGGCCAGCAATGTAAACAGAAATACAAATTCAATGGCGCGGGATACCTGCTGAATCATTTCCTGCACCTGTTTAACAACAGCGGCAACATCGATGACCAGAATATTTGGAAATTCCCTGACCAGTTCATGCATCATTTTGGTTTCAGATGGCGGCACATAAAAACTGGTGATATAGCTGACAGGATAATTTTCCAGAAAACCGGGCGGGGCGACAACAAAAAAATTAACGCGGAAAGAATCCCATTCAACCTTTCGCAGACTGGTTATAGTGGCAGTATACGTGTTGCCTGCAATATCATACGTCAAGCGGTCGCCGAGTTTGACGCGTAAAGTTTTTGCAATGCCTTCCTCAACGGATATTACGGAATCGTCACCAGAATGCGTTTCATCCCACCAGTGTCCTTGAGTAATCAGGTTATCTTGCGGCAATTCGCTGCTCCATGACAAGTTGAAATCGCGTCTGATATGGTTGGCTGCATGGGGATCGTCATAATCTTCCGGTGTGATTTTCTGGCCGTTAATTTCTATGAGGCGCGCGCGAACCATGGGATAAACAGGCGGACTGTCGATATCATACCGGGAGAAAAAATTTTCCAGTAAAGGGAGCTGATCTTTCTGGATACTGATTAAAAAATGATTCGGCGCTTCCGGTGGCAGCGTAGTATGCCAGTCTTCAATCAAATCATCCTGAACCAATGTCAGCACCAGCAGCGCCATGAAGCCGAGCCCCAGAGAGACTGCCTGAACGATACTCGACAATGCGCGCCGTCGAATGTTTGCGAGTCCATAGCGCCAGGCGCCGCCCGCCTGATGGCGCAGACCCGATAATGCTTTAACCAGCAGCCAGCCGATCAAACCGAAACTGACAACCGCGATCGAAAACCCTGCGATAATGTAAGCGCCCAGTTTTAGGTCGCCGGCTTTCCATAAAAACAGCAGGGACAGGGTGGACAGGCCGAGAAGATAACCGGTGATGCTATGGGTGTTGGGCAAACCGATATCTCTGCGCAGAACGCGCAATGCCGGAACGCTGCGTAAATTAAGTATCGGTGGAAGCGCAAATCCGAGCAGCAAAACCATACTCACTAAAAAACCATGTATGGCGGGCAGCCAGCCTGGCAACGGCATTGATGTGTCGGCCAAATCGGAAAGCCAGGCAGACAGGATTTCCTGAGCCGCATAACCGATCAGGCATCCTGCGAGACTGGAGGCTATGCCCAATACAATAAAATAATACAAATAAAGCGCGAACAATCCCTGCTGGCTTGCGCCCAAGCTTCTCATAATCGCGCAGCCGTCCAGATGACGTTGCGTAAACCGGCGTACAGCGAGCGCAATCGCTGCTGCCGCCAGAACAACACTGACCAGCGCGGCTAGATTTAAAAATTTCTCGGCGCGTTCGAGCGCCGACTTGATTTCGGGTCGTGCATCGCGTATGCCTTCAATCCTTTCCACGGCCGAAACCTGTTCTTTGGCCCAATTGCGGTATGACTCGACAGCCGAAAATTCACCGGCTATCAATAACTGGTAGCTGACACGGCTGCCTTCCTGGACAAGTCCGGTTGCCGGCAAATCCGCTGCATTGATCATGACGCGCGGCGCCATATGGATAAATCCGACTGAGTGGTCGGGTTCGCGCGTGATGACCGCGGCCACTGCGAGCTGAACGGCGCCGATTTCCAGCAGATCGCCACGACTGAGATCCATGTATGCCAGCATTTTTTCATCCACCCAGAGTGTTCCCTGTTCGGGGATCTGGGTGGCGGCGCGGTTTTCCGGGTTGGCGGATGTTCCTGCCAGATAGAGTTTTCCGCGCAAGGGATAACCGTCGGAAACGGCTTTGACCTGCGCCAGCTGGTTGTTTTCCCCATCCGATACCATGCTTGGAAATTGTGTAACTGTTGCGGTTTTCAGGCTGCGGTGTTGTGCTTCCTGGCCATACAGTTCTGATAGCGGGCGGGTGGAAATAATCAATAAATCCGCGCCAAGGAGCTGATTGCTTTCCCGCGATAATGTTTTGTCAACCCGGTCGGCAAAAAAGCCGACAGTCGTCATGCTGCTGACAGCGATGACTAGAGCGAGTGTCAGAACATAGAGCTCACCTGCCCGCCAGTCGCGGCGCAACATGATGAAAGATAAACTGAAAAAATGCATAAACGAGTTATTTGGGATAACGGATTAATTGTTTGTAATGAAACTTGGATGCCGCGATGGCCAGTTAAGTTTAAAACTCGGGTTAATATATTCAATTTATTATAAAGCAAACTGACAGAAACGATGCATGCTGTTGATTGCAGATTAGAGTTGGCTTGAAAACAGCTGGATGGTACAAAATTCTTTGGGTTGATTTAAACCAAAGCGCAGATTCAAGTTCAAGTGCGACAATTTGTCGCATTGCTTTTTTGGCATTCTTGCGTGATAGTCATAAAAAAATAAAGAAAATTGAACTTTGATCAGGTGCAGGGGAATTTACTGTACACTGTGATGTCGAAGTCATGAATTTATATAATTAGTGCTGTAGTTATTAGCTGTTTAATATCATTGACCCTCTATGGAAGTGCTGTTTGGCAATAACGGGAAGTGTTGGTGATCTTTGTTTGACGATATAGTTAGCCCTCTATTGTTACGTAGATTATCAATTCTGAACCCGGCAATTTGTAAACAGCGCTTCCACCCTCTGACTTTCCTGTTCGATACGTATCTGTATCCGTTAATTCGTAATAAAGATTAACCGCAATAAACGATTATGATGCGGGTGCTGAAGTTTTAGGTCGTATTCGGCCGGTAGGCATACGTTTGCCGTCTTTTCATAGAAAAAGCAAACCGCTTGTCAGTCAGTAGTAACAGATATATAGTCCGGCACCGATTAACATTAGGGTAGAAATTGTGTGCACAAAGGGGACAAACCATTTCATGCTTCCAGCTATAGTGTTGCCCTTTAAAAATGCCATGTCCAGAGTCAGAATCAACAGCACCATGCCCGCGCCAAAAGCATAATCCACCTGTAACAATGCTGCCAGATCGCTTATTGACCGACTTGCCAGTGCCTGTAGCTACAATTTTGTTTTACTCCACAAATATTCATCCGGATATGACGGGCCGTGAATGCCTGTTTTGTTGGATGGTTTGGCTACCTTGATTGAGTTTTACGGATGGTTTTAGACAGCTTCCAATGATGCGATATCCGGTTCAAATTTCAGGGTTGTTTCATTAAAAATAAAAAATAAAAAAGCGCAGGTAAGCAAAGATAATTAAAAAATTTTTTCATATTCAAGAAACGTTTGTTTGATAGTTAACGAATAAAGTGATTCAACCCGATGGAATCGACCATCATCTGGCGGTAATAGGTTGATTTTCTTGCTTGTAACGATTCCAGTGGATTGTAATTGTCGGTAAGAACAGTGCCTAAACTCTGATCCAGGGTAATTATTCGCTGCTTGAACCAGGCGCGTTGTTGTGGGCTTAGGCGCGTTGTTTCTAGATTGATAGGCTGACCGGAAGCAATAAAGATAAAGTCGTTAAAGTCCCTGTCGGGCTCGGCGATTAACGATAACTGATGAGGAAAAACCCGGGCAAGCGTTTTGCTGACAGAAGCCAGGGCAACGTTTTTGCCGTTTTCCAGGAATGAGACAAAATTCAGTGCGACAATGCCGTTGTTCGAGAGCAAAGATTGTAGTTGGCGCATGGATTCAACGGTCAGCAGGTGCGCCGGTTCGGAGCCGCCTGTAAATACATCCATGATAATTAAATCGTAAGGGCCTTTTAGTTTGCGGATTTCATACCGGGCATCGCCGATAATCGTTTTTCCGGTCGGCCTAAAGTTAAAATAATCCCGTGCAGCATCGGAAACCGCCGGATCGATTTCCAGCGTGTCTGTCTGTATGCCGTAGCGTTTGAGTGTCGTGACCATATGACCTGCGCCTTGACCAACCAGTAAAGCATGCCGCATGCCGGAAACGAGCGCAGGCAAATGCTTAACGATCTCCTGATAGGCAAGAACATTCTCATCGTGACTAATGCTGGCCGCGCCGATGGTGGAACCGTCCATCATCAGCAAACGATAATTGTCGGCAGGATTGTCGATGACGCGCACCCAGCCGTACAGGCTTTCCTGTTCAAAACGTGTTTGATAACGTTCGTCGTCAACAGCCTGAGTGCCGGAATCGGCGATAAACGGTAACAAAACGATGCTGATGACAAGCAAGGTTGCAACAGCCGGTAATGCAACTGCGAGTTTTATGCGTTCACGCTCAAAATAGGCTACGCATAACGCCAGAAACAGGAGTGCAAAACCCAGTCCGATAAATATTTCGCGCGAGCCGATCTGCGGAAACAGGTAGAAACCAAGAAACAATGTGCCGATGACGCTGCCCACCGTACTTACGGCATAAATTGAGCCGGTGCTGGTGCCGATGCCTTCCAGGCTGGATGTGGCCAGTTTGACTGCAAAGGGACCGACCATGCCCAACATAAGCAGGCTTGGCGTAAACAGTATCAGCGTGCTGACAAAAGTTCCCATCCGTAACCCCAGTGGATCGGTGGCCAGCAATACGGGTCCGGTCAGCCAGGGAACCAGTAAAGTCAGAAAACCGGACACGGCAATGATAAATGCCAGGCCGAAGTTCCGGGTTTGATCGGCCCAGCGTCCGCCAATGAAGTAGCCCAATGCCAGCGCAATCAGTGTCACAGAGATCACGGAAGTCCAGACATACAGGCTGGCGCCATAAAAGGGCGCGATCAGTCGGGTGCCGAGCAGTTCGATCACCATAACCGCCGCACCGGTGATGAAAACGGTTAAATAAAGCCATATCCGGCTATAAAAACTCGGGATAAATGTTTGCATGGAATTGAAGTGTTATTGATATTCAGAGGCTTGTGTGCCTTGCTTGGCGGTATCTATGTTCGCCGGGGAGATGGCAATCGGCGTATTTTTGCAAAAAGTTGCATTGTATAGACAAGGCAGGATGCTGAGAATGCGGCAAATTGTCGCACCTGACATTTCCGGCGTGACATATTGTCACGTGTGACAATATGTCACATTGATTCTTTAATCTTTTTGCGGGATAGTAAAAAACATTCGGCGTCAATGAACTGAATTCAGTAACTCGCGTCGCTCTGAATTGTGGTTATGCGCTGAATAAAAGTGTTTCGTTTCTTGTGAAACATGATGATTACTTTATTGTATCTTTTCCTCCATGGGTGTGTTGGTGAAGGCTGCTCTGCATGCGTTGGTATGTTTATGAGCTGCATACCGTTAAAAACGCAATCAGAGTGGCCGTTGCCAACATCCCATTCCCCCATAAGGGCATCTCTAAAAATCGATATTTTGTCACAATACTTTGTTATTCACAAAAAATATCTCCTTACATATCAATCATATGCTGCGTCAATATTTTTTGCTATCAACAAGAACTGGCCTCGTCTTGTTTAAAACTCTGAATTTTTAGAGGTGCCCATAAATAAAATGTCCTAAAAACTGGTGCGACATTATGCCGCATTGCATTTAATCAGTCTTTACGGGATAGTAGTTACTGTTTTTACAGTGCATCGGCATTGACAAAACATCTGCAAAACTTTTGTAAATGTTTTCTGTTAATGTGTATGCCTGTTTGAGCAATTGCAGTTTTGTCACATGGGAATGTTGCACGACAGTAAATTGATGCAGCCGATAATTCTTTTTTAGCCGATGGATAGCCCTTTTTGCTTAATGAATGATTGGTTGTGGAAAACTTTTGTTATCAACATTCCCACCATTATCAATCTTATCATTTTCCATTTTCTCGGAAGCGTTGGTCACGGATTGCTTTAAATTTGTGGTGCTGATGATCTGGATAGCCCCGTTTATTGGTGCCGTCAAAGATTGGCTTAAGCTGATAATCAACGCTTCCCCCTTTTTTGATCAATGACGGATTTGCCGGGAATCCTTGAGATCTGTCGCTGCGGCATTATGCCACATTGATTTTCAGAACATTATGTTTGATAGTAATACACGTTCTGAAATTATCCGGAATCGGCCAACAGCCTATTGATTTTCGATTAGCGGCATGTTCCGAATTAAATTTTTTGAATGGCTCTTTCCTCCATGGGGGTGTTGTAAAAGATTTATGAATAAATTACTTGGAATTTGATAGCCCTGAAAAAATTCCGAGTAACTTAAACGATTTACGATACCCCCTTCCTTCCTTATGATCTGGCGCATGTTTATGATTCAATGAACGGGATTGAATGCGCGGGCGCGACAATTTGTCACATTGTTTTTTTCTTTTTTCTGAATAATGATAAAAAAGTGTTCGATGGAAAAAGAGCACTTTCAAAATTTTTAAACAACAATAATCAGAACGATAAACAGTTTTAGTGCGTTTAAATACAATCTTAAAGACATATTTCAATGGGAGAAGAATTATGACAAGTCATTGCAGAGGCAAATTTCCATTAATAGCGGTGGCATCGATTTTTTTGACGCTGGCCAGTCAAAACGCTTTCACACATACCCGTTTAACCGTCCCGGTAGCGCCGGAAAGTTCTGCCGCGCATGGTACGACTACAACAGCGGTCAATATTCCGCACGGTTGCGGTGACAATTCAGTGATCGGCAATATATTTTTCCTGCCGGATACCAACAGCGCAACCGTACAGACATCAACAGACAGTTTTGCGACGTTTGATGCGCCAGAAGGTGATAATGCATTGAATTATATTGTTAACCCACCGTTCATCAGGATAATCAAAAGCAGGGATCTGTTTGATCATACAGAGTTTATCAAAGATGCCCTGGGCAATCCCTTGGGATTCTGGGCGGCGGGCGGTGAGTTACCGGCGTCTAACTGGGTCGGTCAGTTGCCGATTAATATCACCGCAGTGGCCATTCAACCCGGTTCCTGCGCTAACACAGTCGTATTTATTCCAGCCATTGCCAATATCTGCAAGGTGACTTCACTCGCGGAAATCAATAGCCTGGATCCCGACAATCCCAATGTTGATTTCTGGACAGCGCCAGATGTCGGATCACCGTACGATGCGCCTGGTTGGAATTATCCCGCGACGTTTACCGTGGAACGCGATTTAGAGAACAATCCTTTGCCAGAGAGTTGTGGTGCAGGTATCGATGTGCGGATCGTACCTTCGGCGGCGCAAATGAATCGCGATATGCCGGTCAGAATGAATGGTCAGCAGGTTTGGCCGTTGCCCTGATGCCGGATTTTAAAACAATGGTCTTCTGTAAAGACGAGAAATAGCACTGGCCTTTTTACCGAATAGCCGCCGCATTTTGTTGGTGGCTATTTGTTTTTTAGGCTCATGGTTTACAGCTGCGACAATTTGTCGCATTGTTTTTTATAGCAGATAACAAGATACTAAAAAAGAGAAATGTAGTCGAAGTAAGTCGCTGCGGTTATAGATTCTATAGTGATTCAGCATTGATTTACATAATTTATAATAAAGAAGGACAATCGAGAGATGAATAAGATGAAGTTGTTAACCTGTATTTTGACAGGTGTTACAGTAATCGGCCTGGGTCAAAACGCGTTTGCGCATACGCGGTTGAATGTGCCTACAGCAACCGAAGGTGAGCGCAGCATTAATCACCTGGTAATTTCGCATTCCTGTAATGATAACACCCGTACCATCGGGACATCGGTAGTATTCCCGGATGGCGTGGACTCCACCATTCTTGTGGATGGTGTGCCGCATACCGGTTCAATTACAGATTTTCTGACCAACTATGGCAATAATGCGCAAATGATTTTCGATCGTTCGGCTTTCGACTTTATGGACGAAAAGTCTGATGCTAACGGTAATTCAGTCGGATTCTGGGCGGGCGGCGGTCCCGGCATGCCGAATAACTTGAATGTGGCCACAGCGATCAGGCTCACGGCGGCAAATATCGAACCGGCATCCTGTGCGACCAGTGTAAAGGTTAATATATCTATTGTAGATATTTGTGAAGTTACCGGCGTTGATGGGTTTGGTGAAGGAACTGTTGAACTGTGGACACACGCCGGATTGGGTACACCGTATGATCGCGATCTTCATTTTGCTGTCGATACAGGAACAGACCCTGGTCCGGCGCCTTTTACCATCAATCGTGATCTGCAAAACAATCCGCTGCCTGAAAATTGTGGAGAAGGCGTGTCCGTAGAATTGAAAGCATCGGCAGCACAAATTAATCGCGATATGCCGATTAAACTCAATGGACAGCAACTCTGGCCCAGACCATAAGCCTGATTGACTGATTACGGTTTATACAACAAAAAATCCTGCAAGCTTTACTGGCTTGCAGGATTTTTTTATACAGGTGCGACATTTTGTCGCATTGCTATTTGTTTATCGCAGAAGGATAATTAAAGGCAGTAAGGTAGGTGCTATAAGGTCAATGCGCCACAGTGATTTGTCTATGTGATTTTGGCGGACAACCTAGCGGACAACCTAGGCAAAGCACCTGTAACTTAAGGAGAATATCTGATGCGGTTTCGAAATTTGAGAAAAATTTATATCAACCTGTTGCTGGCAGGCAGTATGTTGGGGTATGCAACATTCAGCAGTGCGCATGGCGGCAGTGGGATTACGATGGATGCTGCGGGGTCTTCCAGAACATTTACCGGCGTAGCGCTGGTCACCTGTTTTGACGATGGCAACGGTCCGGCTGAAAACCTGATTGCCAGAATACGCGACAATTCGCAGCCGGTACCGGGATTATTGGTCAACTTGCAAATTTTTAAAGGCAATAAAGCGGTCAATATCACGGATACCGTTTCCGGTGACGCAAACTACAGTCCATTTGTCACGTTGCATGGCGGACCCGGTGTGTATTACATGATTATCAACAAGACAGATGCGGGTGCACGTAATTTTGATGTTGAATGGCATTGTAACACTGCCGACGGTATCCACACAGGAACTGAGATTTCTGTGTCTCAGTTTAACTAAAACTAAACAGTAACAGGACAGAAGTCATGATGAAAAAGAATTTTGTCAATTTAACGGCGCACGGCTTGTTATATGGCGCTGTTTTAATTTCATTGATATTTTTTGCCACAACTGCTTCCCTGGCGGCGCAATTGGCCAATAAACCTTCGCCAAAATGTGAATTGACGACATTGGACGGTACACCGGCTGAGAATCTGCAAGCATTTAAGGGCGAAGTTGTTTATGTGGATTTCTGGGCGTCCTGGTGTCCGCCTTGCGCGCAATCGTTTCCATTTCTGAATCAACTTCAGCAGGATTTTGGCGAACAGGGGTTGCGAATTATTGGCGTTAATCTCGATGAAAAAATCACCGATGCGGACAAGTTTTTGTCCAGACATTCAGCAGAATTTTCCATTGCTGCGGATCCGACAAAGCAATGCGCGAAGGATTTCGATGTTATTGCGATGCCATCATCCTATCTGATTGACCGCGAGGGCGTGGTACGTTATATTCACCGTGGTTTTCGTCCGGGAGAAACAGAAGAGCTGCGTATGATTGTTGAACAGCTTCTGCATTATTAACCTTGAAGTGTTTCAACATGACATTGAGGCAGTTATGTGTAATCATTTTCTTTGCTATGTTTTCGGCGGCGGTTTCAGGCTGTGCTCATGTTGCCGTATGGGAGCGCGGCCATCTTGCCAAGCCTCAGATGGCAATCGATCCTCAACCTTTGCAAAATCATATTCAATTTCATAATTATTCAAGTCGGGAGGCTGCTGCCAGCACCCATTCCGCTGGCGGTGGTGGTGGATGCGGGTGTTATTGAGTTTTTCCGATTTTAAATGGCCAGAAATAAAAAGAAATCAGAGATTGGTCAGTATTGTCGTAACAAAATACTTGTTGCCCGCCAGACTAAACCTGTTGTAACGGCTGCGAAACCAAGCAAGGCGCTTCAGGCGCTGACATCTGCAGCAGTGGTTTTGCCCGGCTTGTTGCTATCGTCCGCGCAGGGCGCAAGTGGCGATCATGTTAATTTCCAATTCAGCCGGTATCAGGAAGGCAATCGAAATCTATTCGGTGCGCCGAATAGCCTGAATCCGATACGCGCGGATGTGTTGCATGGGAGTGGGTTATTCTCTCTGACTGACCGCGCAAAGTTTTCCTTCAACTATACCCAGGATACCTGGTCGGGTGCGACGCCTGTGACGACATCGCCGCTGGCGGCCAATGGCAACCAGTTTATTTTGGGCAATACCGATACAGGGGTTGCTGTTGTCGGCGCATCGCCGATTATTAATACGCAAATACAGCTGGACCGCGATCTGAACCCGCTTCAGAAAAATACCGGCATCAAAGATACACGTTCGGTATTGGTGCTCTCGTCCGCTTCACCGGAAACACGTAACCAGGCCAATTTTGGACTGGGATATGAATGGGACGATGCGGCCGTCAATGCCAGCGCCGGATTTTCACTGGAACGGGATTACCGTTCGAGCTTCGGCAATCTGGGTGGACGACTGGATTTCAATCAGAAAATGACCAGTGTGAAGTTTGGCGCGGGTTATACCAGCAGTAATATCAGCGCCATTCTGGACCACGATGCAGCACCTTATCTGACCAAAACAGCTTTTGCAAACCAGATCAAGCGGCCCGGCGACGGCTCGGAGATTTTGCGGGGCGACCGTCAGGACTGGTCTGCCAATCTGGGTCTGACGCAAATTCTGACCAAACACGCGCTTGTTGACGCCAATTTTGGTTATACGCATAGCAATGGCTATCTGGAAAATCCGTACAAGGCGATGACGGTTATTTTTGTTGATCCGGATAGCCTCAATAACGGTCAGACCGTACCGGTTACCGGCGATGTACGCGCTTTGCTGGAGCAACGACCCGGTCAGCGCAACCAGTTTGCGTTCAGCACCAAATACATTCAGCATATCAATCCGTTCGATGCGGCGCTGCATCTGGATTACAAATTTACCACGGATGACTGGGGGATTAATACCAATACGTTTAGCGCCAGCTGGATTCAGCCGTTGCCCAATAACTGGACATTGACGCCGAGAATACGCTACTACTCACAGGACGCAGCAAATTTTTATGATCCATTTCTGATTTCCCAGCAAAAATTCTCCAGTCAGGCGCTCGATAGCCAGGGCCGGGAAATCTGGGTCGATTCATTAAACACCGACATCGAGTATTTTAGGGATGATAATTTTAATCTGCTCGATGGCGCCGGCAATCTGGTTGACGAATCGACGATCAGAGTGCAACCGAAGACGATTGCGTTCGATTCCGGGCAGTTGCCGGATAATTTTTCCAGCGATCACCGCCTGGCGGGTTTTGGTTCGCTTAGCGGCGGCGTCACTCTTAATAAGCAGTTTGCACGGGGTGTTTCGCTGGAAGCCGGTTTCGAATATTACACGCGCGCGAGTTCCTTTAAACTCGGTGGTGACGGCGGAAACGGTTTTGCCGATTTCGATTACTATGTTGCTAATGCCGCTTTGAAATTGAATCTGGAATCGATGCGATTGCCGGGTTCAGGTAACCGCATTCATCAGCACTCGCATCATGGCGAAAGTCAGCCGTCAACACACAAACAGAAACATGGCCAACCGGCAGG
The DNA here is from genome assembly GCA_031316255.1 of Nitrosomonas sp. Classification (NCBI taxonomy): domain Bacteria; kingdom Pseudomonadati; phylum Pseudomonadota; class Betaproteobacteria; order Nitrosomonadales; family Nitrosomonadaceae; genus Nitrosomonas; species Nitrosomonas sp. The sequence continues at coordinate 2,069,046 of JALDQW010000001.1, forward strand.
CGTCATGTTTGCGCATATGCTGGACAATGCCGGTGAATTCATGCTGGGCTACCGCTTCATGTACAGCCGTATGGCCGGAAAAATGCTGCACGGTTCCAATACCGTCAGCGATTCAACAATTGTCAATCAGGGTTGCAGCGACGATAATTTATGTGCTTTTGCACCGGCCGACATGGATATGCGCATGCATATGCTCGATATCATGTATGCGCCGACCCGTTGGTTGAACTTGATGCTGATGCCGCGTTTCATGGATATGGAAATGAACCTTCGCGAACTTGACGGTAGGCCCCCGCCAACTGCGGAAGAGCATCAACATTTTGGGGGGCATGCTACGGGTGTAATCGGCGATACGTTGATGGCCTCGTTGATCAAACTCTATGAAAAACCGGGACACCGTCTGCATGCCGGTCTGGGATTCAGCGCGCCATCGGGGAAGACTGACTTGCAGCTTCGGCGCGTTTTTAAAGTTGACGGCGGATCGATACATTTTGGCATGCAACTTGGCAGCGGTACCTGGGATTTTGTGCCCAGCCTGACTTATACGGGCGAACACAACCGCTGGTCCTGGGGGACGCAGGTAAGCGGCGTCAAACGTATGGAAGAAAAAAATGACGCCGGCTATCGTCTCGGTGATCTTTTTCAGGCGACAACCTGGACAGGGTTTGACCTGACGCACTGGTTGACGGCTTCCGTTCGCGGTCTTTATACCCTGCAAGACCGGATTCACGGCGACTTCAATTCATTTAACGCGCGCATAGGCCCAATGGATTTCCCGGCGAATTATGGCGGGCAGTTCTGGAATATCGGAGTGGGCGTCAATGCGGTTATACCGGGCGGGCGGTTTGCGGGCAATCATTTCGGTTTTGAATGGTTGCAACCGGTACATACCGATGTCAATGGTTTTCAGTTAGACCGCAAGGGTGCATTGGCTGCATCGTGGAGTTATCATTTCTAAAATTTCGGATGCTGCATTTTAATTCGTCTGGACTTGGCTTCCTGAACTGGTTTACGCTAAACCAATGGCTAAACTGAAATATTATCATTTTGACTTCAATGCAATGGGGTCGCCTTGTGCCATTCAGTTATACGCTAAAAGCCAGAAAACAGGGTATGACGCAGCCAAATTGGCCATTGATGATGTCAGTCGTTTGGAGAAGCTGTATTCACGTTACCGGGATGACAGTTTCTTGTCAGAAATCAATCGTGCTGCTGGCATCGGCGGTGAAATTGCCGTGGATGAGGAAACCGCCGGGTTGCTCGATTATGCAGCGACCTGTTATCAACAAAGCGATGGTCTGTTTGATATTACTTCTGGCATTCTGCGCAAGGTCTGGGATTTTAAATCTGGAATATTGCCAACGGAAAAGGCGATCGACCGGATCAAAGAAAAAATAGGCTGGCATCGGCTCAGATGGAAGCGGCCGGTTTTGTCATTCGATGTTCCCGGTATGGAGATCGATTTTGGCGGCGTGGTCAAGGAATATGCCGTTGACCGGGCGGCCGCCTTATGCATGGACGCAGGTATTTATCATGGCATTGTCAACCTGGGGGGAGATATTAAAATCATTGGGGCGCATCCGGACGGCGCTCCCTGGCGGGTTGCCATTCGACATCCGCGACAATCCGGCGCAGCGCTGAAAACAGTATTGTTCGATAAAGGCGCACTGGCCAGCAGCGGCGATTATGAGCGTTGCATCACGCTCAACGGCGTACGCTACGGTCATGTGCTCAACCCGAAAACCGGCTGGCCGGTAAGGCATATGGCCGCTGTCAGTGTCGCTGGCGAGTTTTGCGTCGTCGCCGGCAGTGCTTCTACAATCGGTATGCTCAAGGAATTACAGGGACCTGAATGGTTATCCGAGTTGGGGCTTCCACATGTATGGGTTGATGTTGAAGGAAAAGTTGGAGGAACCATGATTGAGCAATCATTAAGCTGAATCGGGTCCTTGTTGAATTGACTGGTTATCATGCGATACCGTGTTCCAGTCTGATGACAGCATACGCTGCGTCGCGAATATTTGCAGGTTCATGGCCCAAACTGTATGGGGTTTGCTGTACAAAAGCACGGAGCTTTCGTGTCATGAATCGGACGGCGTTTCTAGCCAGAGTTTATTGGTAAGGACATTAATCGCAGTTACCAACGGGAACGCCATTTACAAATGAACAGGCTCCATCGGTCATGTAATCGCCAAAGGGGCCGCGATAATTGTCGCCGCTGTAACTGTCCGCCGGACTGCCGCCCTGGACTGGATTTCCGCCCAAATAGCCTTGAGGTTGAGGATTGCCTATATAGCCCCATGTACCCGTATTATAATTAATCCAGTAATGACCATTTTGAACAAATCCGCCTGCCAGTTGATCTAACTCGGCAGCTTGTTGTTGGTTGAGTAATACACCGTTAATGCTTATTATTCGCTGTGCAAGAACATTTTCAGCCATTATCAGCACTATCAGGGAAAAGCATGTTATGAAGATCATTTTAAGCGGGTACATAGCTATCCTCACTAAATAAAAAAATGAGACTTCGATATTATCAGAAAAATCAATCAGTTTAGTGCTGATCATTTTTCAGAAGCGGCAAGTGATTTAATTTTGACAGTTTTAAAATTATTAAATTTCATCGCTTGCGAAGAATTCGCCTCGAATACAGGAACATTTTTTCTATATGTCAGGCATGTAATGAGAATAAGGCTTTTTGAGCATCAATTGTTACGGGCGTAGATCGCGACCAGTGACAGAATTTCTCAGATTGCAACGCTATAAAACACAGGCAAAATATTTTAATGAGGGAACGGGTGGTTTCATTTTCAGGAACAAATCCGGATTCTCGATAGCAAAAAACACCATGGATTGATAGGAGTCTTCATGAAATGAATAAATATATTATATGGTTTGATCAATTGACTATGAATGATGTGAATCATGTGGGCGGTAAAAACGCTTCACTTGGAGAAATGATCAGCCATCTTACTCAGGCGGGCGTTAATGTGCCCTCTGGTTTTGCAACAACAACTGAAGCTTATCGCGAATTCTTGGTGGCTAATGATCTCGTTGACCGTATCAACAACGCATTGGCCGGATTGGATGTTGACGACATCAATGCATTGACCTCTGCGGGTAAGACGATACGCGGATGGATTTGCGATGCCGTGTTGCCGGATGTAATTTGGCAGGCGGTCTCAGACGCGTATGAGAAACTTGCCGGCAGCAGTGCGGGTAATGAGTCGGTTTCTTTCGCGGTGCGTTCCTCGGCAACCGCCGAAGATTTGGCCAATGCGTCATTTGCAGGGCAACAGGAAACATTATTGAATGTTTGCGGTCAGGATCAACTTATGGAAGCGATCAAAATTGTTTTTGCTTCATTGTATAACGATCGCGCCATTGCCTATCGCGTGCACCAGAATTTTCCGCATGACAAGGTGTATTTGTCGGCCGGTATACAAAAAATGGTGCGCAGCGATCTGGGCGCAAGCGGTGTCATGTTTACCCTGGACACTGAATCCGGTTTTCGCGACGCCATATTTATAACCGCTGCATACGGTTTGGGTGAAACCATTGTTCAGGGTACCGTCAATCCGGATGAATTTTATGTGTATAAACGTGGATTGGCGGCCGGAAATCCGGCAATTCTTTCCCGGCGCCTGGGTACAAAAGCCATCGAGATGGTTTATGCTGACAAAACGGATGTCAAGAATGCAGCAACGGTTACGCGCGAAGTGGATATTGACCGGCGCCAGCGATTTTCCTTGTCGGATAACCAGGTGGAGGCATTGGCGCGGCAAAGCCTGATTATTGAGCAGCATTACGGGCGTCCGATGGATATTGAGTGGGCGCTGGATGGAATCGATGGTCAACTGTATATTGTGCAGGCGCGGCCTGAAACGGTTGAAAGCCAGAAAAATATGATTCTGGAACGTTTTAGACTGAAAGACAAAGGCAATGTGTTGACGGAAGGCCGTGCAATCGGACAAAAAATTGGCCAGGGAACGGCGCGTCTGATTGGCAGCATCGACCAGATGGATAAAATCCAGGCGGGCGATGTGCTGGTAACCGATATGACCGATCCGGACTGGGAACCGATTATGAAGCGGGCGGCGGCAATTGTAACCAATCGTGGCGGCCGTACCTGTCATGCTGCGATTATCGCCCGTGAAATGGGAATTCCTGCGGTAGTGGGGTGTGGCGATGCCACCGCATGCATCCAGGATGGCGCGGCTATTACGGTTTCCTGCGCTGAGGGTGACACCGGCTCTGTCTATGAAGGATTGCTGCACTATGAGCATACCGTTGCAGACACCGGCGCATTGCCCGAATTGCCGGTAAAAGTCATGATGAATGTGGGTAACCCGTCGTATGCCTTTTCATTTTCGCGTATGCCCAATCAGGGCATCGGACTGGCGCGGCTTGAGTTCATTATCAGCAACATGATCGGCATTCATCCAAAGGCACTGCTGGAATATGATCACTTGTCAGACGATTTGAAAACTGAAATCGACAAACGTGTCGCCGGCTATGAAAGTCCCGTCGGTTTTTATGTGGAGAAATTGACAGAAGGGATCGCAACACTAGCGGCCGCTTTTTATCCGCATGCGGTTATTGTGCGCATGTCCGATTTCAAATCGAACGAGTACGCCAATCTGATTGCAGGCAAGCACTATGAACCTGTCGAAGAGAATCCCATGATCGGATTTCGCGGCGCATCGCGTTATCTTTCCGATGATTTCCGCGATTGTTTTGAACTCGAATGCAAGGCTTTGCGCAAGGTGCGTGACGATATGGGGTTAACGAATGTTGAAATCATGATCCCCTTTTGCCGTACACTCGATGAAGCGGAACAGGTGACCGCGCTGCTTGCTTCACAGGGATTCGAGCGTGGAAAAAACGGTTTGCGACTGATTATGATGTGCGAAATTCCGTCCAATGCGCTACTTGCTGAAGAATTTTTACAGTATTTCGATGGTTTTTCCATCGGATCCAATGATATGACGCAATTGTCATTGGGTATCGATCGGGATTCCGCGCTGGTATCCCATTTGTTCGATGAGCGCAATCCAGCCGTCAAGAAATTGTTGAAAATGGCGATTGACGCCTGCCACAAACAAGGCAAGTATATCGGTATCTGCGGACAAGGGCCTTCGGATTACCCGGATTTCGCGGCCTGGTTATTTGAAAAGAAAATCAGCAGCCTGTCGCTTAATCCCGATTCAGTGACGCAGACATGGCTGGATTTGGCGAAAATAACACATGATGACACCCCCTAGACAAAAACGGACTGTCTTTTATTTATCCGACCGTACCGGTATTACAGCTGAAACGCTCGGACATAGCCTGTTGACCCAGTTTGATGGTATTGAATGGGAAACGGTTAATGTGCCGTTTCTGGAAGAAATCGACAAAGCAAGGCATGTTTCACACTGGATAAATGAAGCGGCCCAGCGTGATGGGCAAAAGCCATTGGTATTTAGCACATTGCTGAATCCGGAGATCATCGAAGTTATCAGACAGGCAAATTGCCGAATGTTCGATTTCTTTGAGACATTTATTTGTTCTATCGAGGAAGAATTGCATCAGCCGTTTGCCCGCATGGCCGGACGCTCACATGGTCTTCAGCATCATCTGTCCTATTTTAAACGCATTGCAGCCATCAATTATGTTCTGGCGCATGATGACGGAATCAATCCGAAAAATTTTGAAGCGGCCGAGATTATACTGATCGGTGTGTCGCGCTCCGGTAAGACGCCCACTTGCCTGTATCTGGGATTGCAATACGGTATCGCTGCGGCGAATTATCCGTTGACGCCGGACGATATGCATGACTTGCAGCTGCCAAAAGCTTTGGCTTCTGAAAATATCAGGAAGAAATTGTTCGGTTTGACCCTCGGTGCAGCGCAATTGCATTCCATACGCAACGAACGCCGTCCGAACAGTCAGTATGCTTCGCTTGATCAATGCCGGAAGGAAATACAATGGCAGGAATCCCTGTATGGATTATTCGATATTCCTTATCTGGATACCACATATATTTCCATTGAGGAAATCAGTGCGATTATCCTGAACCGCTGCGGACTCAAACGCCAACTCTATGGTTGAGTAAGTACCGGGCGGCATCGTATATCATGCTTCAGTGGGCGTGGTCTCCGGGGGGCGGCATAATCTCGTCTTCCTCATTGAGCATGCCCAATTGTTGCGCAAGTACAGAGTAGTTTTGCCAGCCAAAGCCTTCGAATTGCGCATTCCATCGTGCGCGCATGTAGCCAAAGCGGTCGATCATGAACTCCATATGCATTGGTTTCAGGCCCGGGCCGTTCAGGTCCGGTACGGTTCTGACCCTGCGGTACAGCGAATAGGCACCCCCTATTTCAGACCAGCCTTCGGTAACAATGGGGAAGGGGACAATGCCGGTAATCGTTTCAAGTTCCGCTTCGGTGAGTTGTTGCAAGGGAATGGCCAGAACCTCGGTGTTGTGATCACGCGTGAGCCGTTCATAAAAGTGTTTTAATTGAATGAGACGCTGATCCGATTGCGGCCAGGAAAAGAACACAAGAATAACATTTTTTTTGAATCGAAAATCCTTTAAATCGCCACCGGAGCCGTCATTGGCGGAATAGAAAAAAACAGGCGATGCAACGGCCGGCCGCATTGGGAGAATCATGGTGCCCAACAGGCGTGCATCAAAACCGCGTGACAGGATATGGAGAAAATTCACGACATCCCAGATATCCTCTTCCTCAAGACTTTCAGAAAAACCGGGCATATCGGTTCCGGGAAGTCCGTGGGCAATCCAGTGGTAAAAATTACCGACGGTATGTCTGACTGTATGGGGTTCGGTCAACAGGTCGGTCGGTTCGGTTGATAGTGTCTGGGCAAGTTTGCCATTGCCTTTGCCTTGCGGGCCATGACAATCGGCGCAATGTTCGGCATACAGTTGCGCACCATTCGATATGGATATGGCGTCGAGCGGGATAAGCGGCTTTAAATATGTCTCAGGGTACGCCTCGATAGTGATTGGCGGTAACGCGATGCCCAATGCCGTGATCGCCAGCGCGCACGGGGCGAGCATTTTCGCCTTCCAGTTCCAGCGCAGTTTTATGCCGATCCAGAAAACACTCAAAGCGATAAGAAACAAGGCGGAGCCGAACCAAAACAATTCTTCTGCGATGGATTCTTCCGATACCGTATCAATTGCAAAACGGAATGGAAATGGCCAGTTCTCGATAATGTCATGCTTGGCGGGCAGCGTATTGGATAAAATGATCGCGACTAGCAACAACAAAAGCGCCAGTATAAATTCGATACGCACCCATTTCTTGAGATGGATTGCGCTGCATTTTATTGAATCGGTAACATCAAGCTGGGACAGTAAAGGCAGCCAGGTGTAGCGCGCGCGATAGGCGATGACCAGAATAATACTCAATATTGTCAGTTTGAGATTTAACAGCCAGCCATAAGGACTGGACACCAGTGTGTGATAGTAATCGTCGATCATGCGATCGGTCACGATCAATCCCGTTACCGCCAGTAAAACCATTACAGGCAGCGCCATGGCAGAGAATTTTTCCAGGTAGGTGACGTTTAATACCCGTGTTACTTTGTCAAGCTCCCGGTTGCTGCTGAAAATAATCAGCAGAAAAGCGGGCAATGCGCCAAACCATGTTCCGGCCAACAGAATATGCAATGCAAACGGCGCAATCGCAGCAAACGACATTTCATCTGCACTTGAATGGCTGACAAATGTACCGGCTATCAGGGGAAGCGACGCTGCAACAGCGCACAAGACATAATGCCATCGCGTCCGTGTTTTATGCAGAATGATTACAATGCTGCCAAGCAGAAAAATGGCTAACGCTACGCGGATGGCGTTAATCAATCCGACCTGTGTTTTTTGTACAAAATTCAACCAGGCTGCCGGGTCCCAGGCATTTGCGGTATTACCCGTGGCTTCTCCGGTTGTTGAGGCGAGAATGCCGACAAGTCCCAGGACAACGGCGGCAGCCAGCCAGGGAAAGCTTTTTTCCAGACGGGTTAGCCAGGAAGACGGTGTTTCCAATACAGCTCGTTTATGCCAGGCAATGGCAAGAAAAACACAGCTGCCGAATAGAATCAAATTAGCGGTTAATTGAATCCAGCGTGCAGAATAATGAATGATTTCAATCATATTATTGTAATAAAAATAAGTAATATCAATGCGCTTCTATCCATCTGAGAATTATGGAAATTTATGTAAATCAATGAAAAATTGGATGACATTTTACATTGACTTGATGGATATTCAAGCTGGGGTTTCCGACTGTACAAAAAATTCGCAATTGCAAAAGACGTGTATTAGCAAATCAGGAAATAAAGTGTGTTCCGATAAAGCAAGTAGATCCCAATAATTTTCTACTAACAATTTTCTGATTCGAGCTGGATCCGAGGGCCGATTGAAATTCAAGGGGCATATAGCTTTAATTTACGTCTGACGTGCAGAAATCTGTGCAGAGAAATTTTTGGTAGAAAATCTATCTCTATTTTCTTCTATTGCTTTATTAAGCCTCAAACTTTAGTAAAATAGAAAGCTATTTTTAATCAAAAAGAGCAAATATGTCAGAAATAATCGATGTTGCAGTCATTGGCGGGGGGCCAGGGGGTTACGTTGCGGCTATTCGCTGCGCACAGTTAGGGTTGGATACGGTTTGTATCGATGCATGGAAGAATCAAAAAGGACGGGCCAGTCTGGGTGGAACCTGTCTCAATGTGGGCTGTATTCCGTCCAAAGCATTGCTGGAATCGTCCGAGCAATTTTTTCAGGTCAAACATAAGTTTTCGGCGCATGGAATACAGGTTAAAGAGGCTGGGATCGATGTTCCTGCGATGATTGCACGAAAAGACAAGATCGTGACGACTTTTACAGCAGGCATTGCATCATTGTTCAAGAAGAATAACGTGAAATCGGTGATGGGTACCGGAAAATTGCTTGAGCGATCAGAAAGCGATGATACCTGGCGTATAGAAGTGCGTGAAAATGATGACATACAGGTTATTCAGGCCAAGTATGTCATTGTGGCGACCGGCTCTGTTCCGCGTCAACTTTCCATGGTTGAAATTGATAATGAGACGATACTGGATAATGTCGGCGCATTGTCGCTATCCGAAACGCCAAAACGACTGGGTGTGATTGGTGCCGGTGTGATTGGCCTGGAAATGGGCAGTGTGTGGCGCAGGCTGGACTCGGAGGTGACGATACTCGAGGCGATGCCGGATTTTCTGATGGCTGCGGATGAACAGATTGCGAAGGAAGCCAGAAAAATCTTTGCCAAGGAACCGGGGTTGACGATCCATACCGGGATTGAAATAAAATCCATCAAGGCGACTAATAAAACGGTCACTGTGAACTATCAAGACGCAGATGCTAATTTGCAGAAGCTGGAAGTTGACAAATTGATTGTGGCGATTGGCCGGGTACCCAATACGGCGGGCCTGGGCGTTGATGAGAATGGCCTTGACCTGGATGAACGGGGTTTTATTGCAGTGGATGATTATTGCCGCACCAATTTAACCAATGTTTTTGCAGTTGGTGACGTTGTGCGGGGGCCGATGCTGGCGCACAAGGCGTCTGAAGAGGGCGTCGTCGTGGCGGAGGCGATTGCAGCCCTTGAAAAAGGACAGAATTCCGAAGCTGAAGCGGTTGATTTCGATACGATACCCTGGGTAATTTATACATCACCTGAAATTGCCTGGGTCGGTAAAAATGAACAAGAACTCAAGAACGCCGGTGTATCGTATAAAGTCGGACAATTTCCTTTTATTGCCAATGGCCGTGCGCGTGCAATGAATGCAGCCAGCGGGTTTGTAAAAGTGCTCGCGGATGCGGAAACTGACCGTGTTTTGGGTGTTCATATGATCGGGCCGCATGTTTCCGAATTGATATCAGAAGCGGTGATGGCGATGGCGTTTTCAGCGTGTAGCGAGGATATTGCGAGCATTGTACATGCCCACCCATCACTATCGGAAGTGTTGCATGAGGCGGCATTAGGGGCAAACAACCGCGCCTTGCATATTTAAGCCGTTATGCGGTAAATCGAAGACGGCGAGTTAGCTTTTCAATGTTACGGATCATGTCAGGCTTTTGGCAAAGGGCACCTTTGTCTTTATTGCCTGTTTTGCCGGTAGCACTGAAAAGCTAACTGCACGTATCACGCTCAATTGAAATTGAGTGCCGATAACGATTTAACTCTGGTCGAGTTTAGAGGCAATTTTCACTGTTAGGATCAATGCCGCAAGACCACTGCAGGTGGTGCATTCCAGCGGCTTTATTGACCAGATAGTCGGCCTTGAGCTGTTTTCTTTGATCGGGTGTCATTGCAACCCGATTCGGGATATAACGCTCTTCGCTCCAAAAGCGAACGCGGCAGAATTCATCGCTCGGTTTGCATAACCGGTTAATTGCGTTGCTGTAAATCGTTTTGTCGGTATGTCTGCTGTGCTCAATCAGTACCATCTGTACAAATTTACCGGAATTGCCTAATTCGGCGATGCGTACTTTCCTCCAACCATTACCGCTTTGCAGCTCTTTTTCTTCTGTTGCTTCTTCAGCGGCCTCACTAGTAACTTCCTGAGAATCGTTGACATCTTCTTCAGATTCGGCAAAAACCGCGACCGGTAAACATAATGAGAAAAAAATAATGGTACAAATCAACTTTTTGTACATAAGCTCTCCATGACGAGTAGTTATTTTTCTATAATTTTCAATGCCAGAGTATTTCAAAAAATATTATTGAGATACTCAAACCAGATTGATGCCTTTATATTGTGCATCATCAATTGCAGCGGAAGTATACCCTCAAAATACAAAATTGCACAATTGATTGTTTTCCAGCAAATAAGTCGCTTAATTAAATGCGTTTCTGGATCGAAAAGCGTGTTAAATTGGCATTCTTTTCAGAGGCGGCAGGTGTGCTGGATTGAAACCGTGGCCGTGCATGCACAAGATTAATCGGTGATGAAGTTAATTTTATGTTTCTCATAGATAGAATTTATGTGCACTTGATATTATAATGACAAGTTTTCTACTTTTCGCCTATTCGTGATATATCATTGACTTCCATGCAGTTATTTGCCTTTGGTATTAACCACAATACTGCACCGCTGGACGTGCGCGAGCAGATTGCTTTTCCAGAAAACACTATGGAACATGCATTGCATGATCTGGTCGGCCGTGCCCGGATTAAAGAAGCGGCTATTGTTTCAACGTGTAATCGTACGGAAATTTATTGCAGTACCGACAAGCCAGAAGAAGCCATGCACTGGCTGGCGGATTTTCATCAGTTTCCAGCGCGCGAACTGGAGCCTTATCTCTATAAGTTGATGCGTGAGCATGCCGTGAAACATGCATTCCGTGTTGCAAGTGGTCTGGATTCAATGGTCCTGGGTGAGCCGCAAATTCTGGGACAATTAAAGAGCGCGGTTAAATCTGCTGAAAATGCAGGTACATTGGGACTGTTGTTACATAAATTGTTTCAACGTACTTTTTTTGTCGCCAAAGAAGTACGCACATCAACCGAAATTGGCGCCAACTCGGTGTCGATGGCGGCAGCGGCAGCACGGCTGGCTGAACGTATTTTTGGTGAAATCAGCGAGCAGCGCGTCCTGTTTATTGGCGCCGGAGAAATGATAGATTTATGCGCCAGTCATTTTGCGTCACGAAACCCCAAACATATTACCGTAGCCAACCGAACAATTGAGCGTGCGCAGGCTTTGTCCAAACGATTTAATGCCAAAGCGATCACGCTGGCAGATTTGCCGGAACAATTGGCGCTCAATGATATTGTCGTAACCTGTACCGCCAGCCCTTTGCCAATCCTGGGAAAAGGCATGGTTGAGCGTGCGGTTAAGGCGCGCAAACATCGTCCGATTTTTATTGTCGATTTGGCGGTGCCGCGTGATGTTGAATCGGAAGTATCTGAACTGGACGATGTTTTTCTCTATTATGTTGATGACTTGTCTGAGATCGTAAAAGAAGGCATGGATGCGCGCCAAAGCGCCGTTTCTCAGGCGGAATCAATTATCGATAATAATGTGATTGATTTTATGCGCTGGATGGCGACCCGTGAACTGGTGCCTACCATACGTGCATTACGCGATCAGGGGGAGCGTTATCGTCGGCATGAACTGGACCGCGCCAGCAAACTGCTGTCTAAAGGAGAAGATCCACTGAAAGTAATGGAGGCGTTAAGTAATAGCTTGATGAATAAATTCCTGCATATTCCATCCAACGCCCTGAACCATGCCTCGGCTGAAGAACGTGAAGAACTGGTTGAATTGATTAACCGGTTATATCAACTGCACAGACCGCAATGAAAGCCAGTTTGACCAAAAGACTCGAACGACTGTGTGTGCGTTTGGAGGAACTCAACCAGATGTTGAGCAGCGAAACGGTAACTGCGGATCTGGATAATTTTCGCAAGCTTTCCCGCGAGCATGCAGAGATTATTCCGGTTGTCGATTTGTATCATGCCTATCAACAAACTGAACAGGACATAAAAACAGCCCGGGAAATGTTTTCTGATCCGGAAATGCGCGAATTCGCAGAAGCCGAGATGCAAACCGGCAAGGAAAGACTGGCGGAGGTCGAAACGGAGCTGCAAAAGCAGTTGCTGCCTAAAGATCCAAATGATGATCGCAATATTTTTCTGGAAGTACGTGCGGGTACGGGCGGGGACGAATCGGCGCTTTTTGCCGGCAATTTGTTTCGCATGTATTCGCGTTATGCGGAACGGCATCACTGGCAGGTTGAAATTATCTCGCACAGCCCATCAGATGTTGGCGGTTATAAGGAAATTATCGCCAAGATTACCGGGCAGGGTGCCTATTCCCGGCTTAAGTTCGAATCCGGCGGGCACCGCGTGCAGCGCGTGCCTGTCACTGAAACGCAAGGTCGCGTGCATACCTCGACATGCACGGTTGCCGTTATTCCTGAAGCGGATGAAATTAGCGAAGTCGAACTCAATCCTGCCGAATTGCGGATTGATACTTTTCGTGCTTCCGGTGCGGGCGGGCAGCATATCAATAAAACGGATTCTGCCGTAAGGGTTACACATCTGCCGACCGGCATTGTGGTGGAATGCCAGGATGGCCGTTCGCAACACAAGAACAAAGCGCAGGCAATGAGTGTGCTCGCTGCGCGGATTCACGCCAAACAAATGCAGGCGCAACAGGCAGAACAGGCGGCCACCCGGAAATCGTTAGTGGGGACTGGTGAGCGTTCTGAACGCATACGCACCTACAATTTTCCGCAAGGCAGGGTGACCGATCATCGCATTAATCTCACGCTGTACAAAATGGACCAGATCATGGATGGCGATATCGATGAAATCTGCTCGGCGTTGATGGCTGAGCATCAGGCGGAGCAGCTGGCCGCTTCGATGGAAGAATAATCAGCCATCTGTTTATTTCGGCTGTACGATAAAAAATGCATGCATTAAATTGGTATTTGCGCGATCAGAGTATAACTGACTTTTCCTCTTGTACCATTTCACAGGCGCTGGATTGGTCGTATCAGCAAATCGAGCCTGTTGATGCACGCCTGTTACTGCAACATGTTTTGCAAGTAAATCACGCGTATTTATTGACCCACGCTGATAATTTGCTTGATGCGGAATTGGCGGAAAAATTCTTCCGACTGGTATTGCAGCGTGTAAGCGGTGTTCCTGTAGCCTATTTGACGGGCGTGCGTGAGTTTTATGATCTGGTTTTCAAAGTCACGCCTGCTGTTCTGATCCCGCGGCCTGAAACCGAATTGTTGGTCGAAATGGCGCTTGCGCATCTTCCGGAAACACGTGCAAGCCGGATTCTGGATCTGGGAACCGGCAGTGGCGCAATTGGTATAACAATCGCCAGGCACAGACCGCAAGCATTTGTAACGGCTGTCGATTTGTCAGTGGATGCAATTAACATTGCTCAATGGAATGCCCAGAATCTGGGTATAGAAAATATATGTATCCTGGAAGGAAATTGGTTCGATAGTCTTGCTGCTGATGAACCTTTTGACCTGATTGTATCCAATCCACCCTATGTAGCCAGGAACGATCCGCATTTGCAGCAGGGTGATTTGCGTTTTGAGCCTGACATCGCGCTTTCAGACGATGAGGATGGCTTGACTTTTATTCGTCATATTATTACAACTGCGCCAACATATCTGGTTGACGGCGGGCAATTGTTGTTAGAACATGGCTACGATCAGTCAGTGTTTAGCCGGCAGTTACTGGAAAAGGAGGGGTTCCGGGCTATCTGTACCCAAACTGATTTGGCCGGTATTGAACGGGTAAGTGGCGGGCGTTTTTTCCATAAAAACCAAATGTGACGCAAACAGTTAAAACGACTGATCGTTTCGGTTTTTTTGTTGTCTATAGATGCCATTTGAGATCTTTTTTGTTATTTGTTGAAATTTATGAGGAGCGTATTAAAAATGAGTGTAGAAGATACCATAGAACAACAGGTTGCAACTCACCCTGTGGTGTTGTATATGAAAGGAACACCGGATCAGCCGCAGTGCGGTTTTTCTGCAAATGCGGTAAATATTCTTAGCGCCTGCGGCGTAAACAATCTGTTTACCGTGGATGTGCTGCAGGATCCGGAAATACGCCAGGGAATAAAAGACTATTCTAACTGGCCTACCATTCCGCAGCTCTATGTGAAAGGGGAATTTGTCGGCGGTTCTGATATCCTCACTGAAATGTATCAGAATGGCGAATTGCAGAAACTGCTGGAAGAAGACTGATTAAAAGAGTTGTCCACATTAGCCGATGGTTGCGGCGACTGAACTTGTTGCTGTTGCAACAATCCAGTAGCGGGCAAATTTGCCGATGGTCATGAAAAGCATGGACCATAACCAGTTGATTTTCAGCCATCCGGCGGCTACACATAATGCATCGCCGATCACAGGGGCCCAGGAAAGCAACAGGATGGGTGCGCCGTGACCACGCACCCATTCCAGGCCGCGTGCACTGCCGCCTATTTTCTTTACTATGGCTTTTTCATCGGGCAGCAGCCGGCCGATCAGATATGAACTCATGCCGCCAAGGGTGTTACCGATAGTCGCCAGTATCAGCGCATGCCAGAGCAGGTCCGGATAGGCGACAAGCACTCCGGCGAGAACAGCCTCGGAACCGCCGGGTAACAACGTTGCGGCAAGAAAACTGCTGGTAAAAAGCGCTAAAAGACTTGCTTGTTCATCCATAATTCAGTTCAGTGTCACAAAAGGCACAAGTTTACACGCTTGTCAGATTGAGCGATGAAACAATTGATACAAATTCAAAGGGGTTGTAAATAATTTCTCATTAAAATGTCGTGAGGGCTGTTTTACGCCCTACAGAAATGAATCGCTGAATATAGGAGATTGCTCCATCTGATTCTCTCATGGCTAAATATAATCGTTGAGACAAGCCTTTTTTTCCTATCGGTATTTTTTTTAGGCGTAAATTTTTATTTTTGATATCCGCCAACCACTCTGGCAAAACGCAAACTCCGCGGTTCAGTGCCGTCATTTGCAGCATAATTTCGAGGGATTCAATTTGTTTCAATTGTTTTGGCTCAAGATGGGATGGAGCTAAAAAATGAGTGAGGATATCCAATCTTTCCAATGGTACCGGGAAGGTAATCAGGGTCTCCTGATATAAATTTTCAGGCTTTAGGTGTTTTGTTTTTGCCAATGGATGGTCTGAGGAAACCATGAGTACAAGTTGATACTCGGTTAGTAGTTCATAGTGTATTTTCTCTTTTTTTATCAAATCAGGCGTAATCAAGACATCAATATGATGATTCACTAATCCTTCTAAACCAGAAAACTGGAATTTGTGGACAATGTCGATATCAATTTCAGGGATTTGTTGCATGAATTGACCGATAACTGCATTTAACCATTCAAAACACGGATAGCATTCAACACCTATACGCAAAATACCCTGACGCCCTTCGCGATATGCTTTAAGTGTTTTTTCTGCTTGAGTCAAAACAGGCAATACTTGGTTTGCAACGTTTAGGAGTAATGTTCCGGCTTGAGTCAATCTTAAGTTGCGACCTTCTTTTTGCCATAGGGCTAAACCCAATTTCTTCTCAAGATAACTGATTTGATGGGATAGAGCTGGTTGGCTTAAACAGAGTGCATTGGCAGCTTGAGTGAGTGTGACGTTGGCATGAAGTGCCTGGATAATTTTGAGATGGCTATGTTCGATCATTTATAAGGTAACCTAATTAATCATTATAAAATCATCATTATTTCTAATCGTTTATTGTTTATACAATAGTTTCGATGATTTTGAAATAAGGAAGATAAAAAAATGGTAACAACGCATAATCTCGGATTTCCTCGTATCGGAAGAAAGCGCGAACTAAAATTTGCTTTGGAGGGTTATTGGAATAAGACAATTTCTAAGGAAAGTTTACTGGCTAAGGCCACCGAGCTTCGTTTAAAACACTGGCAAGATCAAGCCGTGCTGGATTGGGTGCCGGTGGGCGATTTTTCGTTTTACGATCATGTACTGGACACCAGTTTAATGCTCGGTAATTTGCCGGCGCGAATAAGTGAACAGCCCGGAAGTCAATTGGATGATTTGTTTCGTGCGGCTAGGGGCCGCGCGGTTAACGATGATCGGGATTGTGCCGGAGTCAAGGCGTGCGAAATGACCAAATGGTTTGATACAAACTATCATTTTATCGTGCCGGAGTTTGACAACAAGACACAATTTTCGTTGCATGCCGATTCATTATTGCAACAAATTAACGAGGCGCGGCGACAGGGTATTCAGGCAAAACCGGTTATTCTGGGACCGGTCACTTATCTTTGGCTGGGGAAATCTAAGGACGACACCAATAGACTTGATTTGCTTGATGCGTTAATTAATGTGTATGCAGAATTATTGAATGTGCTTGAGCGCTTGGAAATAACATGGCTGCAAATTGACGAACCCGTGTTGGTTATGGAATTGGATCAATCATGGCAGTACGCACTGAGGAAAGCGTATTATCAGCTACAAACATCTTCTGTCAAGTTGTTGCTGACAACCTATTTCGGGCAATTGCAGGACAATTTGCAGTTGGCCTGTGAACTGCCCGTTAGTGGACTGCATCTAGATGCGGTAGAAGCAAAAGATGAAGCAATTAAAGTGACAGATTGGCTAGGGAGTAACAAGATTTTATCCTTGGGTGTTGTCGACGGACGAAATATCTGGAAAACTGATTTAAATGAAACGTTGAACTGGATTGAACCGATTCATGCCGTTCTGAAAGACCGTTTATGGCTTGCGCCTTCATGTTCACTATTGCATGTACCTATTGATCTGGATATGGAAAACACACTTAATGCCGAGATCCGATCATGGCTGGCATTTGCTAATCAAAAACTGAATGAAATCGTTGCGTTGTCAAATGCGCTTACGTATGGCCGAAGCAGTGTTTCTGAAATCCTGTTGGAAAATGCAAATGCTATCGCAAATCGCAGGCAATCGAGTCGGGTGCATCAAACAACAGTAAACAAGCGGATTGGTGAAATCACCGATGCAATGGGTGCGCGCCAATCGCCGTATCGGCAGCGCGCGGAGGAGCAGCGTAACAAAATTCAACTGCCGCTTTTTCCAACAACTACAATCGGTTCCTTTCCGCAAACAATGAGAATTCGGCAAATGAGGGTTGGTTTAAGAGAAGGCAGGATTTCCGGGCAGGAATATCGGGATGAAATGCGAAAAGAAATAGAAATTTGCATACGCGAGCAAGAAGCATTGGGATTGGATGTCTTGGTGCACGGCGAGCCTGAACGTAATGATATGGTGGAATATTTTGGCGAACAAATGGCCGGTTTTGCCATCACAAACTACGGCTGGGTGCAATCTTATGGATCACGGTGTGTCAAACCGCCGATTATCTATGGAGATGTTTCGCATACCCATACTATTACTACAGAATGGATACAATACGCCCAATCGTTAACTGGAAAACCTGTGAAAGGTATGCTGACCGGGCCTGTTACTCTGTTAAACTGGTCATTTGTGCGTGATGATCAACCGCATTCCGAGACCTGCATGCAGTTGGCGCTTGCTATTCGAGATGAAGTGCTTGCTTTGGAAAAAGCAGGCATCGTCATCATTCAAATTGATGAGGCCGCATTGAGAGAAGGGCTGCCGTTACGAAAGTCGCAATGGAATGCATATCTGGATTGGGCGGTTCGTGCTTTTCGCATTGCCGCCAATGGCGTCAAGGACAGCACTCAGATTCATACACATATGTGTTATTCGGAATTCAATGATATTATGGAAACTATTGCCCGAATGGATGCCGATGTTATTACAATTGAGACATCCCGATCGGATATGGAGTTGCTAGATGCTTTTGATCGGTTCCATTATCCGAATGAAATAGGCCCTGGTGTGTACGATATACATTCGCCCAATATTCCTTCTGTGGATTCGATTATTGATTTAATGAAAAAAGCGGCGCAGCGTATTCCGGTCCAAAGATTATGGGTGAATCCCGATTGCGGTCTGAAAACACGTAGCTGGGAAGAGGTGAAACCAGCATTGCGAAACATGATCGCAGCAAGTCGGTATTTAGCAAGAAATTTAAAGTGTTTTAAGGTCAGCTAAATTTGACTTGCGGGTATTATTTAGCGATGATATGCATTGAAGAATACAACTTATTGCGATTTAGGAAATAGGCTAAATACATTTAATGACAAAGTGACAAAGGAAAAAAGACTATGACAACCCATAACCTTTTCAAACAAAAAGTTAGCGATACAATCAACGCAAGACATTTGCTCAAGCACCCTTTTTACGTTGCTTGGACTGAAGGTAAGCTGACCCAGGCGCAACTGCGCCATTATGCCGAACAGTATTTTTATAATGTGCTGGCAGAGCCCACATATTTAAGCGCCGTGCACTTTAACACGCCGCATTTCAGCACCGAGGCGAATTCTGGCGATATCAGCGTGCGTCAGGAAGTTCTGAAGAATCTGATTGATGAAGAACACGGTGATACCAATCATCCGGCTTTGTGGAAAGCTTTTGCCTTTGCCCTGGGTGCGAACGATAAAAGCCTGACCGATGCCAAGGCGTTGCCAAACACCGAAAAACTGGTTGAGACTTTTAGAAACATCTGCTTGAACCGACCGTTTTATGCCGGATTGGCTGCATTGCATGCATTTGAATCACAGGTGCCTGAGATCGCTGAAGTTAAAATTGACGGTCTGGCAAAGTTTTATGGCATGACCGATCCAAAAGACTATGAATTCTTCTCTGTTCACCAGAAAGCGGATGTTTATCATTCTCAGGCGGAATGGGACATCATTGAGCGTTTTGCTGACACACCCGAGAAACAGGAAGAAGTACTCGCAGCAACACGTGAAGCCTGCGACGCATTATGGGGATTCCTGGATGGTATTCATGAAACCTATTGCGCAAATCTGACTTGCGCAGTACCCGAAGCGTCCAGGGAAGCTGCATCAGTGCACTAAGACCTGCTGCTAATCAGTAAACGATAAAAAGAAAAGAGCAGTCAATTAACGACTACAACCAAAACTTTAAAGGCCTTATTCGATACCATGTGGTATCGAATAAGGCCTTTAAATTAAAACAGGCATCCTCGGGAAGATTCTATGAACTCAAGTCCTTGTCTTTTTTATCGGTTTCTTTGATTTCATCGTTATTACCATTTGCCGCGTCAGATTCTGAAGATTTCCTTTTTTCAGCAGTTTTCTCTTCGCCATCCAGTTCTTCATCGTCATCATCTTCTGCGTCTTCTGCCGCTCTGCGTGCAGCTTCCTCCGCTTCTTCTTCCTCCCCTTTGCGGGTATTCCACATAAAGTATACCGCACCGAGCGCTACAATGATCACCGGCATAATCACATAAGTGAATATGGCTGATTCAACGGAGACGTCCTGTGATGCTGGTGGTGGTTTGGTTACGATCATGTAAGCGTGCATGATTGCCACAACAACGACGGGAACCAGTGCCGCCATAAAACGGTTAGTAATCAAAGGGCGAACTGTGAACATATTGAGAACTGCCGACCCGTAATAACTAACAAAATAAATAAAAATATAAAAAAAGATAGCGCCCATGAATTTTCCTTATAGTGCTGGTGCTCAAAATCAAATTGATAGCGTACTCGTTTTCTGCAGTTATTGTTTAAATAATTTGATATGCCTTCGGGGCGGGTGGTTTGTACG
Organism: Nitrosomonas sp.; assembly: GCA_031316255.1. Classification (NCBI taxonomy): domain Bacteria; kingdom Pseudomonadati; phylum Pseudomonadota; class Betaproteobacteria; order Nitrosomonadales; family Nitrosomonadaceae; genus Nitrosomonas; species Nitrosomonas sp. Next base: position 2,089,244 of record JALDQW010000001.1, read on the forward strand.
CGTTTCCCCGAACATAACGCACGGCATATATAAACCACTTCCCGATCAATGATACACAACAACTTGTGAAAAATCACGACTAGATTTACTTGAAAATTCTGTGTTTGGATTTGACGTTCTTTTATTGGTTGCGCAGAAAAGTGTTTGTGAGAGTAGGAGTTGGAGGGAAAGTCATGTTTGATGACGCATTCAGGCCTGATGCAGCAAGTCCCGAGCGATTTAAGCGCCATGTATTTACTTTAACCTAGATTACTCAGTTGATTGCTATTCAATACTTTAAATGTCCCGTGTATATTGGCTTTATACTGTTAGCTTTATTCACCAGATGGGTGAAATCGCTACTTACCCGATTATACGGTTTTCAGATCGTCTCGCAGCGTTGTTCATCGTTGCATGGAGTGGCCATGCGCCTCTTCACGCCTTGCCAGTTGACCTGAAAACCAAACACTCGAGTACGTTCAACTGAGGATTCTAGGTTTAACTGTGTGGGGTGTGATAAAGGCCATAGTTGGGATCAATTTTACTATGCTAAATTTGTTATCAAAAAAACAGAGCGAGTATGTGTAATGAAATTTTACTTTATCTGGTTCTAGTTTGTTTGAAACATAATTTTTTTATAGGAATACGTATCATGGTAGCTATATTTCGGAAGCTTGTCATTTCACTTGTTTTATGCACGCTATACATCTCACCTGTAAAAGCAGTACCGCTGACTGTAAATGGCGGTTGGGATTTTTTTACTTTTCCTGGACAAATATTAGGGCCCGAAGATCCGGCGCGAGTTGATGGTTTGCCACCTGATCCAAGTTTCTCATGGGATCAGGAATTTTCATTCGTACTAGCGCAACCGGCATTACTCAGAATACAAGACATTGGCAGTGGTGGTGACAGGTTCAGGATATTTGATAATGGAGCTGAATTAGGCATGACCAGTGCTTTGTTTCCAGACAATATTGGAGATTATTTTGATCCAGATCTTGCCGCGTTAGATCCGGCTCTCGATCAAGGCAGTTTTTTGTTGTCTGCTGGCAACCATACTATTTCTGGCGTAGAAATAAATCACAGCACAGACAGTGGCGGTGCCGCAGCGCTCCGTGTTGACACGATACCCGAGCCAACAATGATCGCTTTACTGGCTTTAGGTTTTGCCGCTTTGGGCATCAGTAGACGTAGAAAGTTAAAGTCGCAATGTAGACCGGTATCAACAGCGATGTTTCTTTGCACTTAATTTCGCCAGTTTGAGCTATTATTTCACGTGTTTTGTTGGACAACTGTCCTCTAAAGCCTGAAGAACTGTTGTATCCATGCAATTTGTTGTGCATCCTGCTTATGAGAGGCTTTGTGCTCTGTTTCCATCAGACATTTATAAGCAGTTTCATCTCGGGTGTACTCTGGTTTTTCACCAACCTTCGCAACGCTCCACGGTTTAGCTTTCAGCTTGTCGTGGAGTTTTTGCGCCTGGGTTTTGTCTATTGTTGCAGCAGAGCATTTAGTGCGCTCGAATCCCTGGTGCGGTAAATCGAATTCGCCATGTTTTAAGTTTAGATCGTCAATATAATCCCTACCGTCGTCATAAGCAACAGATCACCACCAGACACAGTGAAGTCAGCCGCAAGTAATGTGTTACTTTGTATACCTGTTAAAGCTACAGCAAACTCGCCAGCTTCAATGATTCTATCACCATCAGTATCCTGATAAATCCAGGTTGTTGTTGCATTCTCGATATTGACAAAGAAGTCACCCGCGTTGGTAACGGCTGTTGTTCCCAGAACTACATTGGTTGTTCCGGCTCTAACCGCAGTTGCCTGAACTTCGGTATCAAATTCAACTGAAGATCCGGTATTCGTGCTTAGGGCGGCGCCATCCAGGTTAGCAATAGTGTCAGTCAATGTTGCACTAATACCTGTTATTGATGAATCACTCACTGAATCACCAGCCTTGTAGACAAACTTCATTGAATCGCGAGCCAAATTACCAGTCATATTGGTAGTAATGGCATCCGCGCCAGCGCCGCCTGTCACAGTTATGCCTGTACCACTAGTCTTATCAGTCAACCCAATCACATCATTACCTGCACCAGTGCTGATGCTATTAACACCATCATTATCGTTTATAATAAGCCGACCCAAGCTGAGTGAACCATTAATTTCAGTAACGTCAGGCAGGTTGACTGAAAGAAACTCAAAGGTGTCAGCTGTTGTTAGGCCACGCAAATTTAAGATTTCAATTCCACTCACTATCGCAAAATTTGTATTGAATACTATGGCGCCGGACGCATTAGTAATATTTAAAGTGTCAGTTCCACCGGCGCCATCAACAGTATCTCCCCCTGTAATCGTAGAGGTGCCAGCCGTTCCAACAAATCCATTAAAAATATCATCACCTGAAGTACCGGTGATATTATCGGTAAAAGTTGTTAAAGTGAATGTTGGTTTACTCAATCCATCCAGAAGAGTCGTTGTGGTAGTCAATGTCTCACCACCGATAACTGCCCGGACACTATAGTTCTCAGCTAACTCAATGACGCCATCATTTAACGTCGTCACACTAAAACTCGCCGTCGTTCCACCTGCCGGAATAGTCACTGTTACCGGATTAAATGTACCCGGGGGAAAGTCATTCAGGTTAGTGTTATTTGTACCCTGATCTGCTGCTGCCACTTCGCCTGGTAGAATTGAAAAAACAACATCAGTATCTTTCGCAACAGCCGCATTTGCTGTGACTGTATAAGTTAGTCCGTCTCCCTCTGTAACAAAATCAGTAGAAGCATTCAGACTAAATGGTTTAAACCTATCCAGCAAGCTGGTGGTTGTCGTGAATGTTTCACCGCCAACAGCTGCATTAACCCTATAGCTTTCAATGTTCTCAATCAGACCATCATTTAAAGTCGTAACCGCAAATGTCGCGGTTGTTCCACCTGCCGGAATAGTCACAGTTATAGGATTAAATATACCCGTGGCAAAGTCATTCACGTTAGCATGACTTGTGCCTTGGTCTGCTGTTGCCGCATCACCGGCAACCACTGTAAACACAACGTTGATGTCTTCAGCAACAGTTTCTCTTGCGGTGATAGAATAAGTCAGCGTGCCGCCTTCCGTCACAAAACCAGTTTCGGCAGTCAGACTGAAAACTGCCGACCGATCGACAGTGCCGACAGTGTAGATAAAGTTTGCATCGGTTAAATCATCCACACCTACCAGTGCAAGGAACATATCCTCCGCTGCAGTGAAGTCGCCATCGGTGTTGGCATCAATAAATACATAGGTTGTAGACCGAGACGCCTCATCTAAGTACTCTAAGAAGGCCACTCCATGATCACCAGCTATTCCGCCACTGAACAGATCGGAAACTCTGGTGAGATCTGTATCAATAGACAGGCGAGAAGTCACATCGAGCAGCCCTGCCTGGGTGCCGGTAAAGTTGAAGCTGGATATGTCTATGAGATCGTCGGTGTCGGCGTCGCCGCCTGAAAAGTTTGTTACTACATCGAAAAATAAATTGTTATTATTGTTGCTTGCCATGAAGTTGGGTGTTTTAATACCATCGCCTGTGCTGGCAGTATTTACTGAAAATTTTCTTGCTTCATTACGAACTCCATCATCAAGAAACAAATTATTGTTATTATCGCGAATTGTGACAGCAGTACCCCCATCAATATCGAGAATCTGTGAATCGCTTACATTATTCAATAGCAAAATATCTCGCGCGTTTTTAGCGATCCCCAGAATGATGATGTCGCCACGCAGACTGCCATCAATAACACCACCTGAAGAACTACCTTCGATTATATCGGAACCGTCTGTGCCAACTTGGAGCGTTATTCCCGCCAGTACTTCCTGTAGTGTGGCCAGGTCCGCCGAATGATTACTCGAGGAATAGTTATCCGCTACAAATATCTTTAATTTAAACAAAAGCGATGTTGGAGCAAATTGCTGATTTACTTTGTTGCCCAACAGAGGGTTGCTCAGCAAATAAAAGGTTGCTTGGGCAGCAATCACGCCATATCCAACGTTGGACGCAATACTTTGCGTAAAAAATGTCTGCGCTATGGATGCAGCGCTGCCCTGAACGCCATCTGCGACCAGGCCAAAATGATTCATTAATTCTGTAGCCTGTTCGGCTGTTGACTTGCCACCAATGATTTTATTGGTAAATACTTGGTGAGCAGCCAGACTATTTGCCAGTTGTGGTTCAGTTTGTCCATTGGAGACCACATTTGAAAATGCTACCAGAAGTTCTTGACCAGGCGCTGCGTTAAAGAGCGCAATAACAATCCCTAGGATGTTGTCATCTTTACTAAATAATGTGCCTATTTCTATTGTGCTTTCTTCCGAGTTTCCTCCAAGATCTGGTGTGCCTGCTTTTATTTTCCATCTTCCTTGCTCAAGGGTTAAGATATATCGCCCTTCTATACCTTCGTTATCAAAAATCTTTTCCCATCTATCTGTTTCAGGTAACAAAACCTTGTTATTATCTGCAGGAGCATTACGACTGTGATCGACCGAGTATGCCTGGTATTGACCATTTTTTTGTCGTATTTCAATATGCAACATGATGAAACTCCATTTTAAAAATTGAATGTTAACCGTGCAAAAAAAGTGCGTTCAGGAATGAAAGTCGGGCTTATTGCTTCTGATTGGTTGAAATTTACATTTCTGTAAAAAAATTTTTGGTTGAGCAAATTCCTGCCTTCCAGACTTAAAATCCCACTTCGGTTAAGAAAGCGATAACCAATAACCGAATCGAGTAAGAAAAAATCATCTATCCCTGAATTTGTGACCTTTGGTTCTCTTTTCTGTACTTTTTCTACATCTCCTTTTCTGGTCAGGTTTTGCTCAACATAAGTCGTGGTGAATTTAGAGAAAAAACCGGAAGGATGAAAATATTCAATACTCAACGGCGCACTTAATGTTTGAATACGGGTCGGACTGTCATCAAAGATGGTTCTATCCCTTGCTTCGCGCGTGAATTTTTCCAACTGGAATTCTCCCCTGATCGCCCAATATACATGTGGCGACCAATAGACATACGCACGAATTAACTGCTCCTTTTGCGCTTGTAAATGCTCCTGCCCATTAGACCTTATGGGCATAGCCAGATTACGTGCCGAGGCTTCAACACCGCTATACAGGTTTTTGGAAAATTTAGAATCCAGACCGATTCCCTTGCGCCGGGCCCGGGTTCCGTTGACGTCATCGAAGAACTGATTAAAACCTGCCACTTGCGTGGGCTCAAGGGATTGCTGAGCCAGTAAATGGGATTTGGTCGTCTCAAACCAGGCAAATCGCAAACGTAAAGAATCGAGAATACTCCACTGCAAACCGAACTTTGGGTTGATTTTATCTGCTCTGGCGCCATCTATGCTGCTCGTGAACGAGTCATAGCTCAATCCAAGTGTTGTATTTAAATTGCGGGGGAAATTGGTATTGGTATAGGTATAAAAATTCTCCCGTTTAATTTCATCAAATGGAAGACTAAATGCTGGTTTATTTTTCCAACTAAACTGGTAAATACTGCCGCCAATTGTGGAGTTGAAAAATTTTTCCCGAAAGATATGCTGGGCTTCAATTTGGAAGCCTGCGTTAGTTAAATTGCCACCTGGATCCTTGTTTTCTTCCAAGCGATCTATATATTTGGCTGAAACAAGCAGATCTTGATTGGATGATATGGCGTATCTTGCCCCTATGCGAGCCATATCCTCATCTATTTTTCTGCGCTTTCTTTCATTAAATATCTCAGTGTCAAAATCCAATAACAATTCCCCATGCTCCGTCTTGCGTGTACGCAGTTCTGTTTGAATATTAAGCTTGGGTGTTAAGGCATACTGGATGAATGCATTGTAAATATCATGCGTCTCATCGTTATTGGGCCGGAATCCGTCGGTTTCGTAATGATACTGGCCGATGCTGACTGATGCGCGGTCATACAACATCGATGCAACCACTTCATCGCCTAATGTGCTATTACTGCCAGCGATACCCGAAGCAACCAGCTGTGGCTTGTTTCGTTCAAGCAATGGTGCAAATTCGTTAAATCCGGCTACAGCCGGCCCCGTGTTGGTGATAATATTGAGATCCGCCACTGCCAGGTGCGGCTGTACCGGGTTCACATTAACGGGTTGCAATAACTGCGCTTGCAGCAATTCACTGACACGCGCAATTTCATGCCGTGGAATATTGGTGTAAGCATCTGAAAGAAAGCGATGCGCCGAATGACTGGCCGGATCGTAACTTAACGATTTGGCTGTTTCCATCAACGCGCGTTTTTCAAAACCCAGGTTGTCATAAATCCGCGCCAGACTTGAACCACGCCCAGCCTGATCCTGATCCAGCAGCAATCTGGATCGATACACGGCCCGGTTATCATTCAGTTCAATGGATTTCTCAATAGCATGCAATGCTTCCACCGGCCGGTTTTGTGTCTGTTTTTGAATGGCATCATAAAACCATGGCGTGGGATCATTGGGATCAAGTGTTTTGGCCAGGTCGAACTGGGTGCTGGCCAGTGGAAAACGTTTTTCTTCAAAATAGACTTTACCCAGGTAGCTCCGTATCAAAGAATTAGCCGGATCCAGACTGACGGCAATTTCCAGTTCAATGCGGCCCGCTTCGAGGTCACCTTCGCGTAATAGCGCCAAACCCAACCCAAGCCTGGGCATCGGGTCGGCCTGGTCGAGTGCAATTGCTTGCGAAAAGATTGCTTTGGCGGTTTTGGTATCAATTTGCAACAGATGAGCAAAGCCCAGCACTGTTTGCGTTTTGGCCAGTGTGGGATTTAAGTTGACCGCTTGATGCGCGGATTCTAGCGCAGGATCAAGATAGCCGCTGGACATTTGGAGTTCAGCCAATCGCGCCCAAGCCAAAGCATTCTGCGTATCGATTTTTATTGCTTCTTGAGCACTGGCGAGTGCTTGTTCAATTTCAAAATGTGCTTGTTGTGCATAGGAAAGCGCGAGCCGGGCGGTTGCAGACGCTTGATCCAGTCCGACTGCCTGGTTGGCCAGGTTCAGCGCTTGCATCGTGTCATTTTGCACTACCGCGATGATTGCTTTTAAGGCATAGGCATTGCTGTTGTCTTGTTCGAGTTGAAGCGCTTGTTCAATGCTTTCTTTTGCCTCGTCTACCTGCCCAGTAGATAAAAGCAATCCTGCGAAGTAGTTCAGGAATTGAGCGGTGCGCCCACTTTGTGGAATTCCATCCAGCGCTACGAGTGCTTCAAAAAATTTGCCTTGTTGATAAAGCGCAATGGAGGTCTGCAATTGCGGCCATGCAGACTCAGCAAGAAACTTCTCATGTAATTGAGAGGTATCGATGATGGTCGGATAGTACAACGCCCATTGGACAGCATCGAACGGATTAATAATCGCTACCTTCCGTGGCGTTTCATTGGCACGTATCTCGGCTGCCTCATTGTCGGCCAATATAAGACTACCCAGGTTATTGCTGACTGACACTTGACCTTCATAGATTACAAATTCCGCACTGTCTTCATCGAAACGCACAAAGAACTCCGTACCTTTAATGGTGGCATCGAAATGGTTCGATCTTAATTTGAATGGTCTGGGAGTGCGGGAAGTGACATGTATTCTGCCTGAGAATAATTCGATCAGTGTAACACTATCATGTTCTGCGCCAGCATCAGGAATGGTAATGGTTGTATTCTGGCCAAGTGACAGCATACTTTCATTCATTAAACGTAATGTTGCTTTGCTTCGTGCCCGAACTTGAACCATATCATCGGGGCAAAGCCCCACACCCATAGCTGCCGGCTGCCAATTTTTTTCTGCGATATGACGCAAATTGACATTGCCTCGCACTGAAACAATTTGTGCCGGCGGTGAGTGACAGGACTCTGCAGCATACGCATTCCCTGTAAAATTAAATAGTGTTGAAGTTGAAAGGATAACAAGCACCATTATCCATATTTTGCTGCCCCACAATCCCAACTTACATCTTCGGCAAGTTCTCATTTCGCTTTTTGTGATGTTTCCAAGTTTACTAAACAGGGCGTGATGGTGTCGATTTAGAATTGACCAGATCAGAGTTCTATTTTAGACGCTGGTGGCGGTTTAAATTGTAATTCGCACCTACTGGGACGAACACAACACCCGAAATCCGATAACGTCTGCACGTTTGTCTGGCAGGGTAAAATTGCGCGACGAAACGCGCAAGTAGTCTGGATGATCCTCCCAAGAACCGCTGCGCAGCACGCGGGGCTGGAGATTCGAAGAGTCAGCGCTGCACTGTTGTTCACTACCGTCAAACTGCTTACGCCAATCTGAACAGGTCCATTCCCATACATTACCCGGCATATCATACAATCCAAAAGCATTGGCTTTAAAAATGCCTACTGGTGAAGCTTGATCGCCATCCCACTGGCTCTGACAATCGTTGCAATTGGCATTGTTGGCGCCAATATCATCACCCCACGGATACGCGGTATTTTTGCCAGCCCGAGCGGCATATTCCCACTCCGCTTCGGTGGGCAGGCGGCAATTTTGTCCAATTTGTTCCCCTAACCATCTCGCATAGCTTCCTGCTTGATGCCAGTCGATATAGACAACTGGCTGGTTGCCCCGTCCGCCTTTGGCAATAGTTGGGTATTCCAGATTTTCGCCTTTTTTGTCTTTTACATTGCTGCGCTGTTGCCGCCAAACATAATAATCAAATTGCTCATAGGTGATCTCGGTTTTTCCCAAGTAGAACGGCTTGCTAATCAGGATGGATTTGCCTGGGACGCCAAAATATTCTTTTTCTTCATCCAGTGCTTCGATGAATGTTTTCTCTTGTTCGCCGATATTGAATGAGCCGGCCGGAATCTGTGCAAGTTCGGGGAGGGGGGTGTGGCCCAATCGGAAGCGTTGTAGCGTCCACATCATCTCAAGGGGTAATTCGTGTCGCATGATCCAGTAAAATGATTCGACTGCCAAAACTGAAATCACAGCAAAAAGCAGCAGCAGCGATATGAGTCCACGCCGTACCCGTTGGCTCCAGGCAATAAAACGGCTTTCGGTGGTATTTTTAGGAATTCTCAGCGCACGGTATTTACTAAGACCCAAATACTTAAGATTCAACAAGCGCCCCAGTCCCTTGCTTTGTTGCCATTGCGCGCTCTCGAGCCTGAGTTGTTGACGGTAAATGTCGCGATCGCGGTTTTTTTCGATATAGTTGTAAAGTGTTGGCCAATAGCCGATCAACTTGCCTGTCTTTTTGTCTTTAGTTCGGGTGCGGATCAACGTTTCGTGAATCAGATCTACATGCTGTTGTTCTTGCTCTTCTTTGATCGTAATTAAACGCAATACGCTATTCTGGCCTGCTCCCAAGGAGTTAATTGTACGCTCACCGGAGAGCATGCGTACTACCTGCTCACCCAGTTCATCATCTCCATTTCCAGCAGCAGCTACAGCTTCTTCACGGGTGATACGTTGGCGGGTGTGACGGCCTTCGTCGTTGATACGCGTCAGGCGCAGTAATAGTTCCAGCGCTGCCTGTTTGCCCTTATCTTTGCGCCTGGTGGTGTCATCGATGCGTTGCAGCAATTTATCCGCCTCCGTACTGAGCATACCGGCAATGCCATTTTGCCGATGGTAGAATTCACCGCTGAGCTTGTCCTCCTGACGATGTTGCCACAATATAGATAGACTGTTCTCCACTAACGGCAGCGCGCCAACTTCGTCCTTTGTGTCTTCCAGTATCGCGGCCTTGACTTCACTGACATCCAGCCCGGCCAAATGTGCAGGCAGTTCAATAATTTCGCGTAATCCTTGTTCGGAGATGAGGGGGAGTAAATAACGTTTGCAGTGACTGTTGTATATTTCTTTCAAGCGGGGCAGGTATTCAAAACGCTCGAGAAAATCCAAACGTACGGTACAGATCAAAAACAGCGGGCATTCAGGATCCTGCAGTGCATAGGCCAACAGTGCATCGAACTGGTTGCGCGCGGCAATGTCTGCAAACGTAAAAAGCTCTTCAAACTGGTCAACGACGAGCAAAAAAGCGGTTTGTTCCTGCTTAAAATTCTTGATGGTTGAAGCGAGCGCGCTTTTTCTGGCGGCTAATCGATCTTTGCGGCTGTCTATATCACGTTTGGCAGCGTCTTCAATCAACCCATGCTCCAGAATTTCCGCGAGTTTTGTCAGTGGATCCTGGCCTGGCATCATTGGCCCCAGTATGCGCCAGTGCTCGATACCCGTGCAAGACCATAGCGCGCCGCGTTCAATCATCGGCAGCATGCCCGCATTGACCAGTGACGATTTTCCTGAACCGCTGTTGCCTTCGATTTGCAACCAGCGGATGTAGGCTGAGTTATTGGTCTGATATGCGTTGTCCGGATTGGCGTGCTGCTGGTTGCCCAAGGCAGTCAGGGCTTCCAGCGTTTCCTTGCGCCGCCCGAAAAACAGTTTCGCATCTTTCCTGCCGAAGGCGCTGAGACCCAGATAAGGACAGCCTTCAAAAAGCTGCCGATCATCAAAGCGCATGGTTTGCGTTGTGATATCCTTAATTAATTTCTCTGATAACGGTTTCCCGGGCGACCATTGGTCAAGTTGGAATAGTGCGAGAAAGGGGGGTAGTAAATCAGGTTGTGCTTCGTCAAGCAGAATGGGGAAAATAGGCAGTGGCAGCTTATCGTCATGCGGCGAGAAATGTTTTATCAAAGCGACTTGTACTTCAGCGCCGACCCAGCGTTTAACGCCATCGCGCCCAATCAGTACGATAAAAGCACTACATTCCTGCAGGGCTTCTTGCAAACGCTTTAACCATTGATCGCCGATCCGAATATTGTCTTCATCCCGAAACGTTTGTAAACCTGCTTGCTCAAGCAATTTGCGTAAAGTATTACATGCTTCACGATTGGTTCGGCTGTAACTGAGAAATACGTGTTTGGTTGAGCGGGTTTCTGCTAATGGTAAGCTGTTATTGTTTGCCATGATATAAAAGGTTTCATCTTTGCTCGAAGATCAATAATTCTACTTTGTCACTCATTAGCCTGTCTTTGTCAGATTAGCGTATCGCCATTCAACCGAAAAACCATGATATGTTATCACGTTGCTTTATATCTCTATTGATTATGATCATGTCGTGAAAATATCGAATATTCTTTCAAATCTGTCCTTCAAAAGCTTCCGGAAGCACTTGGTGCGCATACCTCGACAACTATTCGGTAAAAATCATTTCTCTCGATCAGAAAGCGCTGGCCAGCGTGCCGCCGACATTCAAACCCTGTTTGGCACTGTGGCGGCTTTTCGGTTACGAATAGGTATAACTTGATTGAATGCCGAGCGGAAGACCGGAGAGCGTGTACAGTAGCAGGAATGCCGTCCAGGTAACGAGGAAGGTTACCGAGTAAGGCAGCATCATTGCCGTCACGGTGCCGATGCCTGCGTTTTTCACATAGCGCTGGCAGTATACGACCACGAGCGGAAAGTATGGCATCAGTGGTGTGATGATGTTGGTGCTGGAGTCACCGACGCGGTATGCCGCCTGTGTCAGATCCGGAGAAATGCCGAGTTGCATCAGCATGGGCACAAAGACAGTCGCGAGAAGACCCCATTTTGCGCTGGCCGAGCCGACAAAAAGATTGATAAATGCGGTAATGAGGACAACGCCGACGATTGTGAGATAGGACGGCATTGCAAGCGCTTTCAGCCACGCTGCGCCCTGCAGGGCCAGCAAAACACCGAGGTTGGACTGACCGAACGCATACACGAACTGTGCGATAAAAAACATGATGACGAGATAGTAGGCCATCTGGTGCATCGCTTTGGTCATTCCCGCGATCAGGTCTCTGGAGCTTGTTATGGTTCCCGCCACAATTCCGTATACCGCACCGGGTACGATAAACATCATAAAGATCAGTGAAACAATGGAGCGCATCAACGGCGCGGTACCGGATGTGAGTTCCCCTGTGGCATCGCGCCAGGGCGAACCGCTTGGCCAGGCTGTGGCGATCAGGATAAAGACGCCGAGCAGAAAAACAATCCCGGCAGCTTGCAGGCCTCTGCGCTCGTTTGGTGCAAGCGGTTGCATGGTTGGCAGGTCTTCGAGACTGCCGTCGAGTTCGGTGTTTTTCAGCCGCGGTTCAACAATTTTTTCCGTCACATACCAGCCTAATCCGATAATCAGAAACGATGACGCCATGGTGAAAAAATAGTTATTCAGCGGATTGAGCACAATAGCCGGATCGAGAATCCGTGCGCCGGCCTGCGACAGGCCCTGAAGCATGGGATCAAGTGATGACGGTAAGAAGCTTGCCGAAAAACCGCCGGATACGCCCGCGAATGCGGCGGCGATACCGGCTAAAGGATGCCTGCCGGCTGCATAAAAAATAACGCCACCGAGCGGTATGACGAGTACGTACCCGGCGTCGGCTGCCGAATGACTGGCGATGCCGGCAAGTATAACCACCGGTGTCAGCAACAATTGGGGCGTTTTGTTCAGAATCGCGCGTAAAGCGGAGTTGATGAAACCGGTATGTTCAGCCACGCCAATGCCAAGCATCGCGACAAGCACCACGCCAACAGGATGAAAGTGTGCAAAGTTGGTCACCATGACCGACATGAATTCGGTCATTGATGCGCCGGTCAGCAGGTTATTCACAAGGAGCTGTTCCCCGGTGCGCGGGTCGACGACGTGAAACGGGACATACGACAGCACCCACGACACGATCCAGACCATGAACAGCAATACGATAAACAAAACAGCCGGATCGGGCAGTTTGTTGCCGATACGCTCAACCGATTCGAGGACGCGTTCGGAAAGATTGGGGTTTTTTTTGTGCGTTGATTCAGACATGGGAATCCTTTGTCTATTTAACTGAGTCACTTATTTTACCAGCCGAAACGACAGCAATCGTTTTGTCCGTATTAAACTTCAATTCGTTTTCTTGCTACTGTACCTTCCTCAGTTTCACAACAGGAGTAGATCAATCCATAGTCGTTTTACGTGTGGGAAAAGTCACACTGCAACGTTGGAAGACATGTTACACTTAATTTTGGTCCATATATTACAAAAGGTGGAGTATGAGAACTGGAGCGGCTAATTCAGGGGATTTCCGGAAAAAAGGTGATCGTGACAAAGAAGAAGATCATGACAAAAAAGAAGATCATGACAATATTGAGAATGCATTTTCACGGACGCCTCAGGCAAAAGACGATTATTTTTCATTGAACGGGATTGCCGGTAACGATAATGTCAGTATTGGCGAAGACTCGGGTCAGACTTATATCCTGGATGTCATGGCGAATGATTTGGGCGGGCGGCGCAAATCTCTCTGGTCGCTCGACGATAGTGCGCCCTCAGCAGGTGGAGAATCGTCCGATCTGTTTGCACGCGATGTGGTCGATGCCGCTGAATCAAGTGCTTTGGGTGCGCAGGTTTCAGTCACGGCGAACGGCAAGGTTGCATATTCCTATACTCCTGAATTGCTTGCACAACTTATTCCGTTGTCAGCCAATGAGTCACTTGTCGATACGTTTACATATGCCATGAAAATGGGAAATGGTGCATTGAGCTGGGCGACTGCTACTGTAGAAATTGCGGGTGTCAATGATGCGCCGGTGTTATCTGGAGTGCGGTTTGATCTGGCCGATGGCGAGGCTGATAATTTATATGGAATTTTTGGATATGATTTTTTGTTGGACGGGTTTAGCGATCCGGAGGGAGATTTGCTCTCCGTGGCGGAACTCAGGGCCACCAATGGAACAGTGGATGAAATAGCTGATTCAGGCTGGTCTTTTATGCCGGATGCCGGTTTTGCCGGTACGGTTGAATTGCAGTACACCGTCATCGACGGTCATGGCGGCAGCGTGCCAGCCACTCAGCATTTTACGATTGAGGATACGTTGCCCGAGTTGGCTTTTAGTACGCCATCTAACGGTGAAAATCTTAAAGTTGACCAGAATATTGTTCTTGAGTTTGATGAGAAGGTTGTCGCGGGAAGTGGCGAGATTATTATCAGCAATAGCGTTGATGCCCGCGTGATTGATATTAACGACACCAGTCAGGTGACTTTTACGAGCGGTAAAAAAGGCGGTTCTGTCATTATTGATCCCGCCGAGGATTTGATTGCAGATACGAGTTACAACATACAGTTCGCCAGTGGCGTCATTCAGGATGCGACAGGCAATGCGTATGCAGGTATTAACGATCTTACCGATCCGGTAACACTGGATTACACGACTATCTCATCTGACCCGTTGTTGAGTTGGAGCAGCACGTGGGGAGTCGCATACTTAAAGGCTGATGACACGATTGAATTGTATTTTGATGAACCGGTTGTCGCAGGAAGCGGCGCAATTATTATCAGCAATGGCACGGACACGCGTACGATTGACATCAACGATGCCAGTCAGGTGACATTCGATGACTTTGGCGTCGTCATCATCAATCCAGTCGATGATTTGCTTCCGGACTCCAACTACAATATCCAGATAGCTAGTGGGGTGATTCTGGATAGTGACGGTTTCGTGTATGCGGGTGTCAGCGATTCTGAAACGCTCAATTTTATGACTATAACATCAGACCCATTGTTGTTCTGGAGTAACCCGGTGGACGGGATGGAATTCAAGGTGGATGGCAACATTGAATTGGCGTTTGATGAGCGGGTTGTTGTGGGTAGTGGCGAGATTATTATCAGTAACGGTACGGATACGCGAACGATAGACATTAACGACACCAGCCAAGTGATGTTCGACGGTTATGATCTTGTAACCATCGATCCGATTGATGATTTGCTTCCGGATTCCAACTACAACATCCAGATGGTCAGCGGTGTTATTATGGATGCCAACGGTCACGCCTATGCGGGGATCAGTGACCCGGATACGCTCGATTTTATGACTATTCCGTCCAATCCACGTCTGGTGTATAGCGATCCTATGGATGAATCCACCACGTTTCAGGTTGACAGCGATATCCGACTGGACTTTGATGAGCCGGTTATTGCGGGAAGCGGTGCGATTATCTTCAGTAATGGCGCGGATACACGCACCATAGATGTCAAGGATACAAATCAGGTTACGTTCGATGACTACGGCGGGGTGATCATCAATCCGTCTGATGATTTAATGCCGGATACTATCTATAGCATACAGATGGCCAGTGGGGTGTTAACCGATTTGGCCGGTCATGCTTATGCCGGCATCGGCGATCCGGATACATTGAATTTCACCACGATTCCGACGAATCCGGTGCTCGACTCGAGTAATCCGCAGGATGAGGCGGCGTTCAAAATCGATGATGACTTGTCGTTCTATTTTAACGAAATGATCATGCCCGGCAGCGGAAATATTATTATCAGCAATGGCACGGATACCCGCACGATAGACATCCACGATGCCAGTCAGGTGATGTTCGATGGTTATAATGGCGTGATAATTAATCCGGTTGACGATCTGGTTCTTGGTGAAACCTATCATGTTTTGATGGACAGTGGCGTCATCACCGATATGGCCGGACATGCTTATGCGGGAATCAGTGATCCGGATACACTCAATTTTACGACTCTTTCTCCTGAACCATCAATCAGTGTATTCCTGGCGGATGAGTATGTTTCCAAGATAGATGAGGATATTTGGCTCTATTTTGATGAAGATGTCATGCCGGGCAGTGGCGCTATTGTACTTAGCAACGGGACCGATACCCGCGCCATCGATATCAACGATAGCAGCCAGGTCACATTTAGCGGCAGTAAAGTAACGATAACGCCAGTTGATGATTTGATTGTGGATACGCACTACAATATTCAGATGGCTGCGGGTGTGATTCTGGATACCGATGGCCATGAATTTGCCGGTATTAGCGATCCGGATACATACGGTTTTACAACGATCAGTTCTGATCCGAGGCTGAGCTTTAGTGAGCCGTCAGATGATCTTGCCGAGGTATGGGTTGGCAGCAATATTCAGTTGTATTTCGATGAAACGGTAATTCCCGGCAGTGGTGACATTATCATCAGCAATGGCACCGATACGCGCTTAATTGATATTCGCGATACCAGCCAGGTGATGTTCGACGGATTTGGAGGCGTGATAATCAATCCCGTAGATGACTTGATACCCGAGACTGACTATAACATTCAAATGGCCAGCGGCGTCATTATCGATACTGAGGGTAATCCCTACGCAGGTATAAACGATGCCACCACGCTTAATTTTACAACAACTGATTCCATTGCCAGTACCGTGGCGTTCCCGCCGATTATTGAACCGATGTTCATTTAGACGATATCGGTCGAAAACCCGCATGATTTGTTTTTAATAATCGTGCGGGTTTTTGTTTTGTCCCGATTGGATTAATATCTTCTGTAATAGTCCAGATGGGAGAACTCGACGGTGTCGGAAAATAACAGAACGGTGTCTGAACTGCTCCATCGTGCATTGCGATGCTATCAGAGTGGGCAGTTCGAACAGGCAGAGCGGCACTGCCTGAATATTTATACCGTTGCGCCAGAACAGCCGGATGCACTCCACCTTCTTGCGATTATTTACGCGCAAGGCCGCAAGTTTCCGCTGGCAAATGACTATTTTGAAAAAGCCATTGCCGCGAATCCCGAAAGAGCGGATTTTTATAGTAATTATGGCAATGCGTTATGGGAGCAGGGATGCTTTAAAGACGCCATACGGTATTGTCAGCAGTCGCTTGAGTACGATTCTTCAAATGCCGGAACGTACAATATTCTTGGCAGCATATTATTATCGCAAAACCGGTTGAGCGAAGCGGCGGACAGTTTTCGCAAGGCGCTTGCAATTCAACCCAGGTATCCGCAGGCGTTAAATAATCTCGGTAATACCTTGCAGAAAATGAAAAAAACCGAGGATGCGATAGTTTGCTACCGTAATGCACTGGCGCTGCAGGAGAATTATCCGGAGGCGCACAACAATCTTGGGATGGGGTTAAAACAACTCGACAGGATTGAAGAGGCGAGAACGCATTTTTTGCGTGCTGTTGCGTTACGCCCGGATTTTGTCAGAGCGAAACAAAATTGTATGGAGGTTGATCCGGCATGGCTTGTGCCGCTGGATGGAAAGCAGTTATATTTGCGGCGTTATAAAGCAGAAGACGCCGCCTTTTTGCATCAATGTTATCTGGATGCAGCCTTTATGGACTTGTATAACCGGTATATTCCACGGCATCAACAGGTTGATGACCTGGCCGCAACATTATCGCAAGCGCATAAAAAGCATCCTTGCCAGTTGAAAACAGTCGACTGGGTTATTTTTAGAAAAGCAATCCATAAACCTGTCGGTATCGCCAATCTGGTTGATATTCAATATCAGCACCGGCGGGCGGAATTTCAAATTGGATTGCCGAACTCTGCTGATCATACCCGTGGCATTGGTCTGGAGGCAACCCTGCTGGTGCTGGATTACGCATTTAATCGCATAGGGTTAAACAAACTGGTTACGGTTATCTACGGTCACAATGTATCATCTCAGAGAAATTCGTTGGCTTTGGGGTTTGTACAGGAAAGCTACCTGCGGGAACAACTGATGGATAAGGAAAGCGGAAAATTTATAGATTTATATGGAAACGGTATGACATTGCGCGATTTTCGTCAGAATAAACGATTGTCCAGGCTGTCAAAACGATTGATCGGGCGGGATATTGTGCTTGCTGCAGATTGTCAAGCCTGATGTAGCGTTAACTGAGCCTGGTGTTTTGTTGTAAGCCGTTTCTGTCTGTTAAAACGATTGGCCGCATAAATCCGGGCATTGCATATTGAGTGGAAAATAATTACAATTTGTGCAACTGAGTTGCGATAACGAAATTGTTCACTTGATCATGATGTCGAACACATATCAAAGTACAGCAGAAGCACTGATCCGTAAGGAAGGCGGCCGCGCAACTGAAGGCCGGGTAAGAATTCTTGCGTTATTGCTGGCGGAAGAGCAGGCAATAACGCACCGTGAAATTGAAGAGCGCTTGCCGGGCCAGCAGCCGGATCGTGTAACACTCTACCGTGTATTACAATGGCTTGCCGATCGAGGCCTGATTCATAAAATAACCAGTGATGACCGGGTGTGGCGGTTTCATGTCAACCATTTTGACTATTCTCGTCAGCATGCGCATTTTAAATGTACGAAATGCGCAAAGGTTGTATGCCTGGAAGACTTGCCATCGGGACGTCCTATGGTCTTGCCAATGGGTTATCAGTTCCAGACCATAGAGTTAACGGTCAAAGGGCTATGTGCACAATGCGTTTGAGGAAGCAGCATTTGGAGCCAGGCGGCGATTGCGAACGACTCGATTTATTTGTATTTTGTTTTTCCCTGGTAGATTGTTCAATTCTAATACGCTAACAGACTGAGCAATAGATTTTCACCGATTGGCAGTATTATAAATGCAACACAGTTGCATAACTTCTTGGGCTTTTTGATGATCGATTTTAATCCATGCACTTAAGACATAAACGGGATATAGCTGCCGTGCATGGCAAAAATTCTATGCCGAAACTGCTTGTTTTGCTGATAGGACTTGCTTTGCCGGATATTCCTGCGGTCCTGGCGCAAAAACCGGCTGATGTTACCGAATTGCCAGGCGTGGTCGTGACCGCGCCGGTAAATCAACAGTCTGAGCCGTATTGGATTAAGCCCGAAAAAGTTATTCTTGAGAACGATTTGCGCCGTAACCGGGAGGCCGGTTTGGGCGATATGTTGTCACGTGAGCTGGGTATTTCTTCGAGCAGTTTTGGGCCGGGCGCCAGCCGTCCGATTATCCGCGGTCAAGACAGTTCACGCATACGGATACTGGAAAGCGGTGTCGGGATGGGCGATCTTTCGGTGATCAGTCCGGATCATGCGGTTGCAACGGAGACACTCAATGCCTCGCGGATCGAAATTCTACGCGGTCCGGCGACGCTGCTTTATGGCAGTGGCACATCGAATGGCGTTGTTAATGTGATCAATGACCGGATTCCTGATCGCATGTATAAATCCATGCAAGGCCATTTTGAAGGTCGCTTTAACTCGGCAATGGGTGAGCGTTCGGGAATATTCAGCGCCTCGGGTAGCCGGGGACAGATTTCGTGGAACATCGAAGGCGCAAAAAGAAAAACTGACGATATAAAAATTCCCGGGCGTGCTGACCCGGCTAATCCTGACAGTGGATTGGGTGTGGTCAGAAACAGCGCCATTGATTCAAGCAATATATCTGTCGGCAGTTCTTATATTGGAGAGCTTGGCTATGTTGGCTTATCGGTGACTCATCTTGAGAATTTTTATGGAATTCCGGGACCGGAAGGTGCGAAAATAGATATGGGGCAGACGCGCTATGGTCTTGCCGGGGAACTGGATGATCCAATCAAGGGCTTTCAGCAACTGAAAATGCGCGTCAATTATAATGATTACCAGCATAATGAACTGGAAGGCAGTGGTGAGATCGGGACACACCTGAAAAACGATGAGGTTGACGGGCGGTTCGAGTTGTTGCATGCGCCGATCACCAATTTACAAGGTGTGTTGGGCGCACAATTCCAGTATCAGGATTTCTCGGCGAAAGGCGACGAAGCATTTGTGCCATCCACAATATCGCACTCGGTCGGATTATTTGCGCTTGAGCAGTATCAATGGCGGCGCTGGATGTTCGAAGTTGGGGGGCGTTTTGAACACGCCAACCAGAATCCGCAGGATGCCTTGCTGTCATCACGCGATTTTAATTTATACAGCGTCTCGGCGGGGAGCGCCTGGGCGTTTATTGACGGATACCAAATTGATCTGACGGCAACACGCGGGCAGCGCGCCCCCATACTCAATGCGCTATACGCGAACGGCATTCATGTCGCCACCAACACCTTTGCTGTCGGCGATCAGCGTTTGAATAAAGAAACTTCCAATAACTTTGATCTGTCGTTTCAGAAAACCGACGGCGTGATTACAGGGCGTATCAACCTGTTTTATAACCTGATCAATAATTATATCTTTCAAAGCAGCCGCGATAGTAATGGTGACGGCTTTGCTGATCGCGTCAATAATGACGGGGAACTGGATATCGATGGCGCATTCCTGATTCAGGATTTTGCGCAAACGCGCGCCCATTTCTATGGTCTGGAGACAGAAGCACGGATTGCATTGCTGCCCGAACGGCTGAGTATGCGGTTGTTTACCGATATCGTCTATGGCAAGCTGAGAAACAACGGTAATATTCCACGTATCACCCCGCAACGCTATGGCGTGGACTTGGATTATACGCAGGGTAACTGGCAGGGGAATTTCAATGTGACCCGGGTGACGCGCCAGGATCGTGTCGCTGTTCTTGAAACGGAAACGCCGGGATATACACTGATGAATGCGGAGCTCAGCTATCGATTCAAACGCGGCGAATCGACTTATCACACGCTGTTTTTACAGGGCAGAAACCTGCTCGATGAGGATATGCGGGTGCATACTTCATTTCTGAAAAATGTTGCGCCTTTGCCGGGCAGGGCGATTGTTGTCGGTATCAGGGGAACATTTTGATCAGCGAATCGGCCGGAATGGGAATTTCCGGCCGGTTAGAGCGAAAATTTATTTATAAAATACCGTAGACTACCGCTGCGACAAGCCCGCCAATAATGCCGCCAACAACCGGAACATACGCGTAGCCCCAGTCACTGTCACGTTTATTTGGTATTGGCAGTATCGCGTGCATAATGCGTGGTCCCAGATCGCGTGCCGGATTGACAGCAAATCCGGTTGGTCCGCCGAGCGACAAGCCGATACCAAAAAGTAATAGCGCCACTGGAAGCGCATCCAAAGCACCCAGACTGGCTTGTGGCGAAACAATCATCATGACGCCGAAAACCAGAACAAAGGTGCCTACAGCCTCTGTAATGATATTGTTCACAGGACTTCTGATCGCAGGGCCGGTACAGAATGCAGCGAGTTGCGCATCCGGATCGGTGGTCTGATCAAAATGCTGACGATATGTTATCCATACAATCAACGCGCCCAGCATAGCGCCCAACATTTGCGCAATTGCATAGCTCGGTACATCCGCCCATGCAAACTTGCCGGCTGCAGCCAGACCGATGCTGACGGCAGGATTTAAATGCGCGCCGCTTGAAGCAGCTACAGCGTAAACAGCGACAAAAAGCGCGATACCCCAGCCTGCTGCGATGGTTAACCAACCCGCATTATTACCTTTGGATTTATTGAGCACTACATTGGCGACGACGCCATTACCTAATAAAACCAATATAAAGGTTCCTACTAATTCACCTAGAAAAGGACTCATATGCATCACCTTGAGATTAATGTAAAAATTGATTTCAGTTTTGAATTGCTGCGAAAGAAGTATAGGAAGGATTCATTATTTAATATTTTTCTTAAATTTCAGACGCAAGAAAATTATTGCACAAATCAAGGATGAATGAAATGTTGACTTGATAATATGGGAATAAGCCGAATTGGTTAAGTTGCCATCAATTATGTGCCAGCTTTGCACAATTCACCTGTCGGATCTATGCGAGAGATGGGATTACTATCAACATAGGTATAAGTATTCAACCCATCCGCAAGCCCAATCGGATCGCTTGACAAATACCGCCGGGTAACAGATTCATAATCCCCGAAGAGGTTGACCAGAGAAGTTCAGCGCGTCGTCGTACCTATATCCGCTCTTTCCCAGTCGCATCAGCAGTTTAAAGTCACTTTCTTTCCGATGCATGCCATCGGTAAAATTATTGGCCCCGACGCGACTTTGGCGTTAAGAAAATGCTTGATTCATGTGTACAAAGGTACGTCGAAAAGAACGGGAGTCAACAAATCAAGCGATTATGTTTCAACGCAGCTTCAATCATTCTCAAGGTGAGCGGCAAATATTTGCCATGTTTCCGGATCGTGTTTCCCATGAAAGGAAAAAACCAAAGGAATGACCGAGTAAACATATTTTTACCAATAAACTCTGGCGGAAAAAATTTCTCGAATTCAAAGTCACTTAAATCAACATGATAGTAATCTTCTAAGACACTCATACATGTTTCCGCAATATCACCATAAATACCAAGATCATGGTACATGCGCGTTTCATGAGTACAACATTCAATTTCTTTTACAGATAAACCACATCTACCAAGATAATTACGCAATTCGTTTGATAGTTGTTTATTCATAAATATAGTCATTCACAAGAAAGAGCATTATAGAGTTCTCTGCTGCTGAAGTAGATGATCTTGTCGCTTTTCTTGGCGCGCTGTAATGTTACAGTGATGCATGGCGATACCCTGCTATTTTACCAATAGCAGGGTATCGTTGGATCTTTGAATACGAATGCGCGAATAGAGATAGAACTCGAGTTTCAGGCATTGCGATTCCGGCGGTGTAACCAATGGCCTGGTACACGTTGTATGGCTTTTTCCCTTTTTGCAGGCAGAGTTTGTGATTTATGCTGTCAAATAGAGTTCTACTTTGCGACCCATTAACCTGTCGCGGGTGTCCGCAATATTTTAATAAAAACTTCATCAACTCTTAACAAATATTTCAAACGGATTTAACACGGCGTCACTATGCTGTATTGCCATGATCAATTTAATTGAGAAGGGAATATGTTCAAGAAAGAAACGCCTGTAAAAGTCAGAAGTGTTTGGATTTCTGATGTCCATCTCGGTTTTCGCGGTTGTCAGGCTGAAGCGTTGCTGCATTTTCTGAATTCGATCGAAACAGATTATATGTTCCTGGTGGGTGATATTGTTGATTTCTGGAGTATTAAAAAGAATCCATACTGGCCGCAGGAACATACCAATGTGATACGGGCGATCCTGGGAAAAGCCAAGCATGGCACTAAAGTGATTTACATTCCTGGCAATCATGATGAAGCAATGCGTGATTGTGTGGGTCAGTTATTTGGCAATGTTGAGATCCATCGGGATTACGTGCACACGACTCATGATGGAAGAAAACTGTTGATTTTGCATGGCGATGAGTTTGACGTCATTGTCAAGCATAGCCGGCTGATCGCTCAATTGGGCAGTGCTGCCTACGATGTGCTGTTGTGGCTTAATCGTCATGTCAATGGTATGCGTAAGTTATTTGGCTATTCGTATTGGTCTTTGGCAGCATACCTCAAGTTGCGCGTCAAGAATGCAGTCAGTTTTATCAGCAGTTTTGAGAAAGCCTTAACCCGTCTGGCAATGGATCGTGGTGTCGATGGCGTGGTATGCGGCCATATCCATCACGCCGAAATCAGGGAAATCCATTCGATACTGTATTGTAATGATGGCGACTGGGTGGAAAGCTGTACTACGTTGCTTGAGCATCTGGATGGATCGCTTGAGCTGGTTTACTGGGCTGACAGGTTCGAGCAATCCAAAAATATTGAGAGCATGATCGCCGCCAAAAAAGCGGCCTAGCCGATTGTAAGAATTTTTATTTGTACCTCTTGACGGTTTTGTCCAACACCGTCAGTCACCTGACCAATCAATTTTCTAACGTTTTTCCAATCTTTCACTTTTCGAATCATCCGGCATGCTGTTCTGATGAGCATAGGAATGATTGTTTTTCGTCTGGTTCGCAAAAACCGTCATAGCAACCATTTGTGGTGCAGAATGCGCAACCTGTTCAAACGGATAGGGAGCCTATAAAACTGTCATAAAACCATCAAATAAATGTCATTCTATTGTCATAGACGCTGCATAAAATCCATCTGGTTGGCATGGATTAAAGGCGTTATGCGCATTACATCACCCAGCGGTGTCCGTGAACGTTGACGGGCCCTGGTTATTGAACGTGAAACCGGTACGCGATCCATATGATATTGCAGGCCTGTTGATTGCACAAAACAGAACTGGTAGGCTTTTCCAATAATGGAACCGATACATTCTGCACAATTCATTCTCAGACAAGAAACAGATATTGATTCTGTTTTTGAACTGCTTCGCCAGAAATACTCTCTGCAAGAAACCGGTAGCATGCAATTGGAAAGACATTACTTGGATACTTTTGACTGGCGGATGTACCGGAAAAACTATTTGTGTGGATGGGATGTGCCTGTCGATACGAACAATACCAATCGTGAAGGTGTTTTTTTTGTTCGGTATAAGGAAACCGGTGACTGTATCTACGAGTTTCCGTTGAGTGCAGTTCCCAGATTTTCCAGGGAACTGGCGCACCCAATATGCCGCAAGTTACTTGATGATATAGTGGGTGTTAGAGCATTGATGACAATGGCTACTATAATGATTGAACGCAGGCAATCGCTGCTTTTAAATGAAGATAATAAAACGCTGGTGATTCTGCAGGTGGAGAACTATACAATACATGATCAAGCTGACAAAAATCAGCTTGCTACGCGTCTGCTGGTATACCCGATCAGAGGGTACAAGAAAGCATTCAGGCATGTCAGGCATACGCTTACATCGCAAATGAAATTGCCTTGTGTCAACACTGCGTTACTGGATGAAGTATTAACAGCTACCCGTCAAAAACCGGACTTTAATCAATTTGTCCTAACCCCCAGGCTTGAGGGTTTGTTGAATACCTGGGAGGCCGTTCAGATTTTGCTGCGGCATTTACTCAGCGCCATGCAGGCAAATGAACCGGGGCTCCGTGCTGCGATCGATACGGAATTTCTTCATGATTATCGTGTTGCCCTAAGACGTACCCGTTCGATACTGGGTCAGATAAAACATGTATTACCTGATCGGCTGCTCGCTTATTTCAAGCGGGAATTGCTCTGGCTGAGTACAATGACAACCCCCACGCGCGATCTGGATATTTATTTACTCAAATTTGATGACTATAGACAGGAACTGCCAGCAGAGTTTCGGCACGACCTTGAACCATTTCGTCTGTTTTTACTCCGTCACTGGAAGATAGAACATGCGCGTTTGTGCCGGGCACTTGATACAAAGCGTTACCAGAGATTGATCAATAAATGGCAGCAGATTGTTATAAATAAAAATGAGCGCTCGAAGAATGTTACTTTACAAAAGACTTCCCCTGCAGAAACGTTGAATGCTGCTGAACCCGCTAGACGTGTTGCCGGTCAGCGAATCTGGAAACTTTATAATCGTGTGCTCAAGGAAGGCGGGGCGATTACGTTACAATCACCGGATGAAGCATTGCATGAACTGCGAAAAACCTGCAAGAGATTCCGCTACTTGATCGAGTTTTTTCATGACTACTATTCGGATAAGCAAATCAAAGAACTGATAAAGACGCTCAAGCAATTGCAGGACAACCTTGGTGATTTTCAGGACTTATGCGTGCAACTGGAACAGTTAAAAGCTTTTGCGGAACAAATGCGGCAGGAAGACATGGCGGGAACGAAAACAATTATGGCGATGGGGGTGCTTGTGGAAAAATTGAATGCGCGCAAAGTTTTGGTTCGGGCTGAATTCAACCAACGCTTCAAAATGTTTGGTCAAGCAGAAAACAAATCGGCATTTGTACGTGCATTGAGCCCCCGGAATTAACCTGGAGATGCGACAGCATGAGAATTGTTTCGTTTTATAATGTCAAAGGCGGTATCGGGAAAACGGCAACGACAGTCAATCTGGCCTATCTGGCTACATATGAGGGCGCCAGAACGCTGGTCTGGGATCTGGATCCGCAGGGCGCGGCCAGTTTCTATTTTCGTATCAAGCCCAAGATTAAAAAAGGCGGTAAAGGGCTGCTGACTGGAAAAAAGGCGCTGGAAGATGTGATTAAGGGTACCGATTATACGCGATTGGATCTGGTGCCGTCCGATTTTTCCTACCGCAATCTTGATCTTGAACTGGATGATTTTAAGAAACCGGGCACCCGGTTACGCAAACTTCTGAAGCCACTGGATAAGGAATACGATTTTATCTTTTTGGACTGTCCGCCGGGCATTTCACTGGTGTCCGAGAATGCGCTGGTTGCAGCCGATACTGTAATAGTTCCTACCATTCCGACGACTTTGTCGTTACGCACACTGGATCAACTACTTGATTTTTGTATAAAAATGAACCTTGATCATTCAAAAATCATGGCATTCTTTTCCATGGTCGATAATCGCAAGAAACTGCACAAGCAGATTATCGAAAATCCGCCGCAGAATGTACGGGTGTTGAAAACATGGATACCCTATGCCAGCGATGTTGAACAAATGGGGGTATATCGTCAACCGGTAGCCGTCTTTGCTGGAAACAGCCGTGCCGGAAAGGCTTATCAGGCGCTTTGGAATGAAATTAACGCGCGATTAAGATGAGTTTTGTACGTTTTCGTTTTGAGAGGTAAATTATTTTGTCACATTTGCTCTATTTGTTAAGGCATGCTAAATCCGATTGGAAAAAAGAAGCCGCTACTGATTTTGAACGCCCGCTTTCCAAACGCGGTGTCTCCAATGCACCCAAAGTGGCCACATGGCTGGCCAGACAGGCCAACAGGCCTGAAACAATTATCAGTTCCCCTGCATTACGCGCGTATCAAACGGCGTTGATTTTTTCACATGCCCTGGATATCCAAGCCAAAGATATACGTTTTGACAACCGGATTTATGAAGCCGGTCTCGAATCGCTGCTGGAAGTCGTCAAAATGCTGCCGGAGCAGGAAAAATCGGTTTTGCTGATTGGACATAATCCCGGATTGGATTTTTTGTTACAGGTATTATGCAAGCAGGCGCAACCCCGGTCTGACGGTAAACTGATGACGACCTGCGCCATTGCAAAAATTGCGGTGGAAAGCCGGTGGCGGGATATTTCGGACAAACATTGCATGCTTTATAGTTTGTCCCGGCCTAAGGATGTACTTTGATGAACGTGGCCATGCCACGTTATTCGTCGCTCATTTGGAATAACCAAACCTCGCTTTTCATGCCTGCCAGGCACCATCTTAGGGACAACAGAGATAATTCACTCATCGAGAACAGCCCTTAGTATTCGTTGCCGGGTGCTTGAGCATCAATTTATACAAGTAGCCATTATCCTAGAATCCTCAGTTGAACGTACTCGAGTGTTTGGTTTTCAGGTTGGCTGACAAGGCGTGAAGAGGCGCATGGTCACTCCATGCAACGATGAACAACGCTGCTAGACGATCTGAAAACCATATAATCGGGTACGTAGCGATTTTACCCATCTGGTGAATAAGGCTAACAGTATAAAGCCAATATACACGGGACATTTAAAGTATTGAATAGCGATCAACTGAGGAATCTAGGATTATTGCCTTCCGATACAGTAGGAATGGCAAAAAAATACCGGAATGTATTCCAAACAGTGATTGAATTGCCGCTAAAGCAATGAAGAACGAGAGGAAAAACTACTGTTTAGTAACGTTTAAGCAACTTGGAACTTTTTTCTGATTTTTTTGCAAATTGTGCGGTTTATCACATTTAACGTTTGCTAAAGCCGATATAGTTTGAAAAAGGTTTGTTTCGTACAAACTGGAAAAGTTTCTGAGAAAAGCTGGGGGAAAGGGTGTTGAAACAATTATTTTGAACGCGGCGGGTTGATTTGCTGCGGCAGGAATTATATGCAATTTTTTCCTAAATCCGAAGTTGATTTGTTCTACAAAGAAGTAAGTTATTCTTGGCTTGTTCCATTGTTAATTCCCTTTATATTTGATTAATAAATTCAGTTGCATACGTGAGTAATCTGGTGTGACAGCAATTTGTTATATCGTTTTTAGTGCGTCGTTTTTTAACTGCCGGTTATCTGCTGAGACGGCAATTTTCCATGTGAGTCCAACACGATTACCGCCAGGAAACCTGATTTACAGTTACCAAGTATGTTTAAAAGTGCAACGATTGATAAACAGGTAGAAACACACTTCCACTCAGGCAGTGAGTTCAGTGCGCCTGATGCGGATCAGCTTGGACAACTGGTAAATAGATTCGCCTGGCTTACCAGCATCGTCGCAGCACTATCGATTCCAGTGCTGGTGATGATTTATAGCTATATGACACAGTATTTGCTTGTGGTGAATGAGGCATCGATGCTTTCCGAGATAGCAAAAAGTCATGAACAGCAAAATTCTGAAAGGGGAAGCTACCATACGTTTGAACAAATCCTGAATGCCGTTTCCCGGAACAATGAAAGCGAAGTGACTCTGAATGAGACTGATAGTATTGAATCTCAGGACCGCTTGCAAAAAAGTATCCCGATACATTTTGCAGATGGAAGTAGTGCGATGCTGACTGTTTCGCGCTCACTGCACCCAGTGTTCGCGGATGCGGCAATCGGCCTGATTGCTGGCTTGCTGATCGGCTTTCTGGTATTCAGGGTGATTCAGATTTATCCATGCAGGGTGTTCAATATCGCCATGAAAGAGTTAAAACGTCGTGCCGAAGCTGAACACCGGTTACGTGCGACCAATTCATTATTTTCAGCGATATTGGAATCCACGGATGAAGGTATTGTTGCGATTGATGGTGAAGGGCGGGTTGTGGCGTGCAATACCCGTTACCTGGAACTTTGGCGGCTGCCGGAGAATGAATTCAAGAAAAATGCGGACTGTATGTTCTTCTCATCGTTGGCAACTCATGTTCGTGACCCAAAATGTTTCTTGCAATGTAATGAACATTTGTTGAATAAACCAACCTCCGAGTTAATCGAGTGTCTGGAGCTTCGGGATGGTCGGTTCTTTGAGTGGACATCTCGTCCTCAGCGAATCCATGGAAAAGTGGTTGGACGAATTTCTACTTTTCGGGATGTGAGTGAAAGCAGGCGTGCGGAAGTACTATTGTCTACAGAAAAAACTGTTCTGGAAAAGTTAGTGCAGGGAGCGCCACTCGAAGACGCGTTATTTGTGGTGGCCGACGTCATTGAACGCGAATCAGGTGACATGTTTTGCGCCATTCTTTTCTGTAGGGATGGTCGCACAAACGATCTTAATGCTGTTGCCGGTACGCGCTTGCCGCCATGGTATTGTGACCGATTGTTGACGTTAAGTCCCCGCCTTGGTCAACGTAAAAATGATTTGCAATGTATCAATACTGATTCGCCAAGCTCCTGGTTCGAATCCGGCGCTTACTCGCAACTCATGAGCCAAGCGGGGGTTGGTCGAATCAATTTGGAACTGATAAAAGGCTCGGCTGGAAATGTAATCGGATTAGTGCTTGCACACTATCGTAACGAAACGGTTCAGTGTTTTGAGCAGGATCGTCAACTTTTACATATTGCTGGCCAGATGTGTTCTGTCGCGGTAGACCGCTATCATACAATGCGCGAACTTGATCTGCTTGCGCATTATGATTTTCTTACCGAATTGCCGAACCGCAAGTGCTTCCATGATCACCTGAATAACGCTATCGAGCAGGCGCAGGGTTCCGGTCGTTCGCTTGGTTTACTTTTTCTTGATCTTGATCGATTCAAGGCCATCAACGATTCTTTGGGTCATTCCGCAGGAGATGCGCTGCTCAAGGTGGTTGCATCCCGTATTCGCGAATCTGTACGTGAGCAGGATATCGTCGCCCGTTTAAGTGGGGATGAATTTGTTGTATTGATAGAAGATCTCCAGCAGACTGAAATTGCCACTGAGCTGGCGAGTAAGATTGCAGCGCGTATGACAGAAGGCGTGAATCTGCATGGGCAACGAACATTCATTAGCGCGAGCGTAGGTATTGCAGTGTATCCGCAAGACGGCAAAACGCTTGAGGAACTGTTAAAAAATGCGGATACGGCCATGTATGAGGCCAAAGAACAGGGGCGCAACGGCGTGCAGTTCTTTCATACCCGCATGAATGAAAACCATCGTGAGCGCCTTCGTCTGGAAGAGCGATTAAGCCACGCTCTGGAATGCAACGAAATGACCCTACACTACCAACCGAAAGTACAGGCTTCCACGATGACTGTAATCGGTGCGGAAGCACTGTTGCGTTGGCAGCACCCCAAACGAGGGCTACTGCCGCCTTCAGAGTTTGTCCCACTTCTGGAAGAAACCGGTCTTATTGATGAATATTGGAAATGGATTATTCGCAAGGTATGTGAGGATATGCTGAGTCTCGATGAAGCCAGCAGAAATCGACTTGATATCGCTGTGAACGTCTCGGCAAGACAATTTGGAAACTACGGCCTGCATGACAGTCTTGCGCGCGTGATCGATTCAACCGGAATCAATCCTAATCGGCTGGAGCTTGAGCTGACAGAGAGCCTTCTGATGAAAGAGCCGCAACAGGCTTCCAGAATTCTTGGTGAATTGCGCGAACTTGGTATCGGTGGGATTGCCATAGACGATTTTGGCACCGGTTATTCTTCACTTGCTTGTCTCAAAGGGTTTCCGGTTACAGCGCTTAAGATTGACCGTTCGTTTGTTTCAGGCATTGCACATGGCAACCAGGATGAGGCCATAGTACAAGCAATTATGGCATTGGCCCAAAGCCTGGGTCTTCGAGTTACTGCCGAAGGTGTTGAAACATTCGAACAGGCTGCATCATTGACTGCTCAGGGATGCCATGAGTTCCAGGGATATTACTTTGGCAAACCTGCATCATTGGAGCGTTTTATCAGTACCATGAATAATGGTTTTTATCTAATAAACGGTACCCGAACGCATGAAATGTTTAAAGTGATCGATCAAGAAACTGCTTCACAGAGATGCATCCAGTCGAATAAGCGCCATCTCGATAAAATAATACATTCAGTTTAATGCATCGTTGCGCCATGCGACAATGTCTTTGCCTCTCCTTCAGACAGAATAAACACCCGATCTGCCGCATTGATCACAGCGGGTTGGTGCGAAACGGCAATAATTGTGAGTTGTTTGGATAATTGTTGCAGCGTTTCACAAATCGTTTTCTCGCTTTCCGGATCCAAAGCGCTGGTGGGTTCGTCCATAATCAGAAATGCCGGACTATGCGCTAACGCTCTTGCAATGGCTATTCGTTGACGCTGTCCGCCGGAGAGTAACCCGCCGCGCTCGCCAACGACAGTCAACATGCCGTCCGGTAATGCGCTGACAAAATCCCAGGCGCCTGCCTGACGCAACGCACGTTCGGCATCGTCAGCAGTTAGTGCGGGTTCGCCGACCAGAATGTTATTCATGATTGTGTCATGCAGCAGGATCGTGTCTTGCGAAACATAGCCGATCATATGCCGCCATTTACGCAGGTCGATATCATGTAACGACTTGCCGTCAATGAGCACCTCTCCCGCATTGGGTTCGGTCAATCCGCACAGCAAGTCTATTAATGTGCTTTTACCAACGCCAGAGGGTCCGGTTACAGCGGTAAATGTTTTAATCGGAATTTCAATATCCAAATGCGTAAAAATCGTTTTTTCCCCGTAACTGAACTGTACATTCTGCAAGGAGATTCCTCGTTGCAGGCTGGGTTCGTCAGTTCCTGAATTACGTTCTGCCGCTGCTGCGGCATCTTCCGCAGCTTTGCGTAACGCCCAGTACGCACTTTCCTGCACTGCCAGTTGCTGATATTTGCGCTGCGTTTTGTTGAGCAGACCCAGAATACGTGTCAGCAAAAAGACCATGATCATGACTTCGGGTAATGACAGTTGCCAGATAACAAGCGCCAGGTACAGACCAGCCGCTGTGATGGCAGCCAGAATCGGTTCCTGTAACGCCATCAGTGCTGCGCGGCTCATGACTTCATGCCGGGTTGCCTTTTCCAGTTGTTTGGTCTGGTCATGGAGTATTGCGTCGGCGACATTGTCACGCGCCATTGCCTTGAGCGATTTGACGGAATTGAGTACATCTGACAAATAGGCTAATAAATGGCGTAATAATTGCGTTTGACTGGCGCCGGCCCGGCGTGTTGCGCGTACCAGGCGGTGCAATACAATCAATAAAAACAGGCCGATAAAAAGCGATGCCAGCGTTGCTTCCCATGAAATAAACACAGCAACCACTGCATAAACCACAACTTGTATTGCCAATGCCAATACGATCACGCTATGCTCAAAACCGTTGGCTGCCCGATAGGCTTCGGTTGCGACCGAATTTGCCAGAGAACCTACTGGCTGGCGGAGATAGTATTGCCAGCGACTGGCAAGCAATGCCTCAATCAGGTTTAGACGCAAGGCTGTGGCCACATGTGCAACCGTGTATCCTACCTGGCGATTTGCCAGCAGCAATATTAAGCCCTTGGTAAACATGCCGCCGACAATAATGATTAAAATCATGTCCAATGTGGGTTCGATACCAACCTTCGACAATGTTTCAACCATGAACTTGCCTATGCCTGAATCATCTGAAGTCTCACCCACTGCGATGGATAATAACGGCAATAATGCTGTCAGACTCAAACCTTCAGCTACGCCAGCGACAAGTAGCGCAAGCAGCACGAATGCGCTTCGCTGCGGAAAGACCATGATATATGTAAAAAGGGTTCGCATTGAATTGTTTAAGAGGGCTATTATGATTTATCAGTTTTATTAATCACAAAACCGGTTATATTACCCGAAAGCGGGCAGGTATTTGCTGTAACCGGCCTGCTAACAATAATTCAAGGCGTTATTGTTGCAAAAATACCTAACTGATTATTTTTGTGCCTTAAATCGGTAATGTAACATCCTGCAGCACGCCATCAATAAGCTGTTTAACGTGTTTGGCGCGGCTCGCCAGGTGTTGATCGTGGGTAACCATGATCAGGCTTGCGCTGACTTTTTCATTGAGTGTCAGCATTAAATCGAAAACAGACTCAGCAGTATGACGGTCGAGATTTCCGGTCGGTTCATCAGCGAGAATACACGCCGGTTGGGTGACCAGCGCCCTTGCCACAGCTGCACGTTGACGTTCGCCTCCAGATAATTCGCCTGGCGTATGTGTCAACCGGTGGTCTAATCCAACCTGTTTCAAAACTTCCGCCGCTCTTTCATTTGCCTCGCGCTTGTTCATGCGGCGGATCAACAAAGGCATGGCTACATTCTCCAGTGCGGTAAATTCAGGCAGCAAATGATGGAATTGGTAAATAAACCCAAGAGAACCGTTGCGTAGTTTGCATCGGGTTGTCTCATCCATCGCTGCGATATTATGTCCCAGGATATGGATTTCACCACTGCTCGGCTTATCAAGTCCACCCAGTAAATGCAGCAAAGTGCTTTTCCCGGAGCCGGACGCGCCAACGATAGACACCATTTCGCCACGGGCAACTTCCAGATTTACGCCCTTCAGAACCGATACTTCCAGTTCGCCCTGGTCAAATTGCTTAAACAGGTTATTGCAGGTTATGACGACGTTGTCAGAATGGTTACTCATACCGCAGCGCCTCTGCCGGATTCACTTTGGACGCCCGGTAGCTCGGATAAATCGTTGCCAGCAGACTGAGTGCAAAAGATACCGCGGCAACGGTCACAATATCCGATGTCTGGGGATCGGTCGGGATTTTGCTGATGTAATAAATTTCGTTCGATAGAAATTCCACGCTGAAAATCCATTCAATAAACGCGACCACCTCGCCGACGTTATACGCGAGCAGCACACCGCCAGTTACACCCAGGATCGTGCCGGCAACACCGATAAATGTGCCTTGTACAATAAATATTTTCATAATGCTGCGTGGGCTGGCGCCAAGTGTGCGCAAAATGGCGATGTCGGATTGTTTGTCGGTAACGGCCATTACGAGCGTGGATACAATATTGAATGCGGCCACCGCGATGATTAACGCCAGAATCAACGACAACATGCGCTTTTCAATTTGAATGGCGCGAAAATAGTTGGCATGCTGTTTTGTCCAGTCGGTTATATAATAAGCGCCGGTTAATGAACTGGCCAGATCATTGACCACTTGTGGCGCCTGAAACATATCTTTCAGCTTTAGCCGTACGCCGGAAACTGTGTTGTCTTCCATGCGGTAAAGCTTCTGGGCGTCGGCGATATGAATTAATACAAGCGCCGAGTCATATTCAAAATGACCGGCTTCAAAAATACCGACTACGGTAAATTGCTTAAGTCTTGGTAAAATTCCTGCGGGCGTAACCTGCCCTTGTGGCGAAATCAATACGATCTTGTCCCCCCGGAATGCGCCGAGACTGCGCGCAAGTTCCATGCCGATGACAATGCCAAAATCACCTGGAATCAAATTTTCCAGTTCACCGCTGACCATCATGTCGGCAAAATCCGCTACAGAATTTTCTTTTTCGGGCAAGATGCCGCGCACAATTGCGCCATGGACAACTTGATCGTAAGACACCATTCCCTGGGCACTGACAAATGGGGCCGCACCCTCAACCAATGGGTTCCTGGATGCCTCAT
The DNA here is from genome assembly GCA_031316255.1 of Nitrosomonas sp. Classification (NCBI taxonomy): domain Bacteria; kingdom Pseudomonadati; phylum Pseudomonadota; class Betaproteobacteria; order Nitrosomonadales; family Nitrosomonadaceae; genus Nitrosomonas; species Nitrosomonas sp. The sequence continues at coordinate 2,123,322 of JALDQW010000001.1, forward strand.
CAGCGGTAAGCTGCCAATTGGACAGTTTGTTGTCAAAACCGCTGATCTGTACATGTGAAGCAACACCCAGAATACGTGCACGGACTTCCTTTTGAAAACCATTCATGACCGACATAACGGTAATTAATGCTGTCATGCCAAGCGTGATGCCGAACAAGGAGATCAGTGAAATAAAAGAAATAAAGTGGTTGCGCTTTTTTGCCCGTGTATAGCGTAAACCAATGAATAATTCGTATGGCGACACGAAAGAATAAAACCCTTGACTTGTAAAACTACGAAGTGTGCCATAATTAATGTACTATGAGTAGATAAGTACGTTAAAGTATTATCAATTTGCCGTCATAAATGTGGAATTTGTTTTTCCCTACGGTTCAAAGCAAATGTATAATCAATCCATGAAATTTGATATTGTTGTAGTGGGCGGGGGTTTGGTCGGTGCAAGTCTCGTGGCCGCGTTGAAGGATAGCGGATTGAAGATTGCCTTGATCGAGTCACGTGAGCCGGCGCCGTTGCCTGACGATGAAAGCTGGGATAGCCGGGTTTATGCGATCAGTCCCGGGAGCGTCGGTTTTTTACGCGATCATGCAGTCTGGCAGAGGATGGATGTATCTCGCATCACGCCAGTGTACGAAATGGCTGTTTTTGGCGATGACAGCAGCTCACATATCCAATTCAGCGCCTACGAAGTTGGTACGGCCGAGTTGGCTTTTATTATCGAAAACCGTCAACTGCAATCTGCTGTCTGGGAAGCGCTGCAATCGCAGCAGCAACATGTAGAAGTCCTCTGTCCTGCCAAATGCACCGCGATCACCTGGCATGAATCGCATGTTGACATTCGACTGGATGATGGCCGTGCGATTGAAACTGCGTTGGTCGTGGGTGCGGATGGCGTAAATTCGTGGGTGCGTCAGCAAACGGGCATCGAAGTTTCGCGCCACCCCTATCAGCAAGTCGGTGTGGTCGCCAATTTCAGCACTGAGCTGTCGCATCGCAATATTGCGCATCAATGGTTCAGGCGTGACGGTGTGCTGGCGCTGTTGCCACTGCCGGGTAACCGGGTTTCCATGGTTTGGTCGACCAGCGAGGAACACGCTGCCCAGTTGCGCCAGTTATCGACTGATGAGCTTTGTCAATGTGTTGCAGGTGCATCTTCACATGCACTGGGCGGATTACAGTTAATTACTGCGCCGGTCGGTTTCCCGTTGAATTTTGTGCATGTCAACAATCTAATCATGCAGCGGCTTGTGCTCGTCGGCGATGCGGCGCATGGTATTCATCCGTTGGCGGGCCAAGGCGTTAATCTTGGATTGCGCGATGTGCGTAAACTCACCGAAATCCTCAATGAACGCGGACTACAATCCGATGTCGGTGATTTTATGCTGCTGCGCCGATATGAATGCGCCCGCAAGGAAGATATACTGGCGATGGAAATCGTTACCGACGGTTTGCAAAAATTGTTTATCAATCCAGATCCTACATTGGCCCGGATACGGAATTTGGGACTGGAAATAACCAATCACCTGCCGATTATCAAGAACACGCTCATGCAGCATGCACTGAACTAATCTGTATTTAACAAGGAGTCATGATGGCCAAATATTTGAAGCGATTCATTCCAATCCTGTTGCTCTGTCTATTTCCCGGCATAACCTGGGCGGATGAAGAAGCGGTTAAAAAGGCCATTGAGCCCCATTTTCCTGGCGCAAAAATCGAAAGTCTGCGTAAAACGCCCTATCTGGGGCTTTATGAAGCCCTGGTTGGTGGCGAGCTTTTTTATACCGACGAAAAGGCGGAATACTTTTTCTTTGGTCATATCGTTGATACCAAAACCCGGACCAGCGTAACCAATGAACGTTTGCAGGAAATCAAGGCAGCGCGCCGCGTACCGCTGGATACTCTGCCGCTGGAATTTGCCATCAAAATTGTCAAAGGCAACGGCGAACGCAAACTTGCAGTCTTTACCGATCCAAACTGCCCATACTGCAAACAACTCGAGAAAGAACTGCTTAACATTACAGATGTCACTATCTATACCTTGCTCTATCCGGTTTTGAGAGGCTCGGTAGAGCTTTCTACCTCGATCTGGTGCGCCCAGGATCAAATTAAGGCGTGGGATGACTTTATGCTCAGAGGGGTTGCGCCAAAAGATCAGGATTGTGAAACGCCGATACCGTCACTGCTTAAATCCGGCCAAGAAAACCGAGTAACCGGTACGCCAACCTTGATTTTTGCTGATGGCTCTATCGTTGGCGGCATGATTCCGGCAACCGCGATTGAAGATAAATTGCAGGAAGCGGGTAAGGTAACAAAAGAATAACGATATAAGCGATTAATAACGCTATCAGATTGTTAAACAATTTTCATTTTTGTATAAAAACGCAGGCCGATAATGTCATTCTCAGGTATAAGATTCAGTCTGCTGCAACTGTTTTTAAAAGTATTCGTCTCAGGGTAAGATGAAACCCACACTTGTTTTGGTTGGCCGTCCTAATGTGGGCAAATCAACCCTTTTTAATCGTCTGACGCACAGCCGCGATGCTATTGTTGCAGATATTCCCGGATTAACGCGAGACCGCCATTACGGTCATGGCAGGGTTGGCGACAAACCGTATCTGGTTATGGATACCGGAGGGCTGGAGCCGGTGACCAAGGACGGGATTATGCATGCGATGGCGCAACAGTCCCTGCAAGCGATAGACGAAGCGGACAAGGTATTTTTTATTGTTGATGGCCGTCAGGGCGTGACTGCGCAAGACAGAATTATCGCAGATCTGTTGCGGAAAAAAGACCAGAAAATCCTGTTGGTTGTGAACAAAACGGAGGGTATGGCCGATGCCGTTGTCACTGCCGAATTTTATGAACTTGGCTTGGGTACACCCTATGCGATTTCAGCATTGCATGGTGATCATGTCAATGAACTGGCGGCACTTGCACTCGCCGATTTTCCTGAAATCGATGAAGTGCACAGCGAGTGCAAACATCCCAGGATTGCGATTGTGGGCCGTCCTAATGTCGGCAAATCAACGCTGATTAATACACTGCTTGGTGAGGAACGTGTAATTGCCTACGATCAACCCGGTACGACAAGAGACAGCATTTATATCGATTTTGAGCATAATGACAGGCATTACACGCTTATCGATACCGCCGGACTGAGACGGCGCGGCAAGGTTAAGGAAACTGTCGAAAAATTTTCGGCCATCAAAACCCTGCAGACAGTGGAAGATGCCAATGTGGTCGTGTTGGTGCTCGATGCCATGAGCGAGATTGCCGAACAGGATGCCCATATCGCTGATTTTATTTTACAGTCAGGCCGCGCACTGGTTGTGGCTGTAAACAAGTGGGATGGACTCGACCATTATCAACGCGAAGTCATAAAACATGAACTGACCCGAAAAATCGGTTTTCTCAGTTTCGCCAGATTACATTATATCTCCGCTTTAAAAGGTACCGGCTTACAGAAACTGTTGTTATCCATTGATCAGGCATATGCCGCTGCAATGGCTGACTTGTCCACGCCAAAACTAACGCGGGCGCTTCAGGCGGCCGTTGAAAAACATGCGCCGCCGCGTGGCGGCATGTCACGGCCAAAATTACGTTATGCGCATCAGGGGGGGTCAAATCCGCCGCTTATTATCATTCATGGCAGTATGGTCGAACATGTGCCGGAAACATATCGGCGGTATCTGGAAAGTTTTTTCCGTGACAGTTTTAATCTGTCTGGCACGCCGGTGCGGGTAGAATTCAGAAGCGGACATAATCCCTATGCACATAAGAAGCCCGTGCCGCCAACCGAGGCAGAGGCCAGGCGCGCGCATAATCGACGCAGACGCAGCCGCAAGAAATATGGCTGATCGCGTTGACGGGTTACCATTGATTAGGCAATATTAGCAACCTGAGATCAGTACTGTTTGCCAATGCCGCATATGACGGCATATTCGAGTGATGTCCTGTACCATATTACGCTTCATCTGTTAAACTGCGTCTTGTTTTTCGTGAAAGCGTCCTCTTGATCGTGAAAATAGGAATAAAAAGGAGTCGGCGATGAAATTTTCCATTTACCGTTATGATCCTGATAAAAACGATAAACCTTACATGCAGGATTATGATATTGAGCTGGCCGCAACGGACAAAATGTTGCTCGATGCACTCATCCGGATTAAATCTGCAGACGACAGCTTAAGTTTGAGACGCTCCTGTACTGAGGGCGTGTGTGGATCGGACGCGATGAATATTAACGGACGTAATGGTCTGGCTTGTATTACGCCGTTAAAGGGCTTAAAGGAACCCATAGAAGTACGGCCGTTGCCAGGTTTGCCTGTTATTCGCGATCTCATTGTTGACATGACCCAGTTCTATCAGCAGTATCATTCAATAAAGCCCTATCTAATCAACCATAGTCCGCCACCGGAAACCGAGCGCTTACAATCTCCTGAGGAACGTGCTGAACTGGAAGGCGCTTACGAATGTATTTTATGCGCATGTTGTTCCACTGCCTGTCCATCGTTCTGGTGGAACCCGGATAAATTTGTTGGACCGGCGGGATTGTTACAGGCGTACCGTTTTCTGGCAGACAGCCGTGACCAGGCGACCGCAGAGCGACTCGATTATTTGGAAGACCCCTACCGCCTGTTTCGGTGCCATTCCATTATGAATTGTGTGGCTGCGTGTCCGAAAGGACTTAACCCAACCAATGCGATTGGCAAAATAAAAGATATGATGGTTAAACGAACGATATGAAAGATTTCGAGCGTGCACGCTGGCGATGCAGGCGTGGAATGCTGGAATTGGATATTGTTCTTCAGCGTTTTATGGAGAAATATTTTTGCCAACTCGGTACAGAAGAATTAATCCAGTTTGAAAAATTATTGTCACTTGCTGATAATGACCTGTGGGATTTGATTTGTGCAAGAAAGACAGTTATCGATGAGGATCTGGCGCCGGTATTAAAATTACTGCAAGATAGCTAGCCGTCCCACAACGAATGAACTGAATTGCAGCATTCTTGTTTGCTTTAATGTCCAAATGTGTATAAAACATCTATAGTAGTATAAGGCAGCACCGTGTAATCTAATTTAATGTAATACTTGGAGAAGTGAAATGGCACAAAAAGGTACAGCAACCTTGAGTTTTGGCGATGGCGGTGAATCCATAGAGCTTCCGGTTATGTCTGGAACGATGGGCCCCGATGTGGTGGATATCCGTAAGTTGCATGCCAAAAGCGGTTTATTTACCTATGACCCGGGTTTTCTTTCTACTGCCAGCAATAGCTCTGAAATAACCTTTATTGATGGCGACAAGGGTGTTTTGTTGTATCGTGGTTACCCGATCGAACAACTTGCCAGACAGTGCGATTTTGTTGAAATTTGTCATCTTTTATTGCATGGAGAACTGCCGAAAGAAGCGGAAAAAACCAGTTTTAACACTGTCATCAACCATCATACGATGTTGCATGAACAACTCGTTAAACTCTTTGGCGGATTTCGCAGGGATGCGCATCCAATGGCCGTTATGGTGGGTGTGGTCGGTGCATTGTCAGCGTTTTATCACGAAGCGCTGGATATTTCCGAAGCGAGTCACCGGGAATTGTCTGCAATACGTCTGATTGCCAAAATGCCAACCATTGCAGCGATGGCGTATAAATACAATATTGGGCAGCCTTATATTTATCCGCGTAACGATCTCAGTTATGCCGAGAATTTTCTACATATGATGTTTTCATTACCGACTGAAGATTACAAGCCCGATCCCAGAATTGTACGTGCCCTGGATCGGATTCTGATTCTTCATGCCGATCATGAACAAAATGCCTCAACATCAACGGTACGTCTGGCCGGTTCTAGCGGCGCCAATCCGTTTGCCTGTATAGCGGCAGGAATTGCCTGTCTTTGGGGGCCTGCACATGGCGGAGCAAATGAAGCCTGTTTGAATATGCTCGAAGAAATCGGCGATGTGTCGCGCATCAATGAATATATTAAACGGGCTAAGGATCCCAATGAAAACTATCGGTTAATGGGCTTTGGACACCGGGTATACAAGAATTTTGATCCGCGTTCGACATTATTGCGTGAGACTTGTCATGAAGTCCTGAATGTGTTGGGGTTACAGAATGATCGTTTGTTCAAGCTTGCGCTTGAACTGGAAAGAATCGTATTGGAGGATGAATATTTTATTTCCAGAAAACTGTATCCGAATGTTGATTTCTATTCCGGTATCGTTCAGCGTGCTTTGGGTATTCCAACCATCATGTTTACGGCAATTTTTGCGATGGCGCGAACGGTGGGTTGGGTTGCGCAATGGAATGAAATGATTTCTGATCCGGATCACAAAATTGGACGGCCACGTCAATTGTATACCGGCACGCCGATACGTGATGTACCCGCTGATTTCCGTAGATAATCCATAGTCGAGATTTCCGTGATAGAGAAACAGTTGCAGGATTCTTTATTGTTTGGTTCAAATGCGCCTTTTATTGAAGCAATTTATGAGGAATATCTGCATAACCCGATTTCAATTGATCCCGCATGGCGCGAGTATTTTGACAAGTTACATCAAGCTCAAGGTTTTCCTGTCAGCCAGCTCGTTAAAAGCACTACAGTAAAAAAGGAAAATGAGCCGGTTAAGTCCTACAAAGGCGATAAGCAAACCGATGGAATGGTTGTTCTGCCTGAAGTGATTCAGGCGGAATCGGATGACCGGAAACAAGTTGCAGTCCTTCAGTTAATCAATATGTACCGCTATGTGGGTTTGAGTCAAGCTTCGCTGGACCCTTTGCAATTTGATCAAAAGCCTTATCGAACGGAGCTTGACCCCGCAAATTTCGGTTTTACCGAGCAAGATATGGACAGCGTTTTTAATACGGGTTCATTGGCTGGTCCTGATCGTGCGCCTTTGAGGGAAATCCTGCAGATTTTGGAAGAAACATATTGCGGTACGGTCGGCGCGGAATATATGTATATTTCGTCAGTGGAGCAGAAACGCTGGATACAAAGCAGGCTGGAGACCAAACGTTCCAACCCGAACTACAGCGATGAATATAAAAAACATATTCTGGAACGGTTAAGCGCCGCAGAAGGTTTGGAGCGGTATTTGCACACCCGCTATATCGGTCAAAAACGGTTTTCGGGGGAAGGTAATGAGAGTCTTATTCCGTTGCTTGACTGTTTGATGGAATGCTCTGGAAAATCGGGCATCGATGAGATCGTGATCGGAATGGCGCATCGGGCAAGATTGAATGTCCTGGTTAATACATTAGGGAAAATGCCTGCTGATTTGTTTCGCGAATTTGAAGAAAAATATGCGCAGGATCTTCCCTCAGGTGATGTTAAATACCACCAGGGTTTTTCTTCAGCCATTAAGACATCAAGTGGCGTGGTGCGTCTGGCGTTAGCGTTCAATCCATCGCATCTGGAGATTGTTGACCCTGTGGTAGAAGGATCTGTGCGCGCCCGTCAGCATCGTTTCCGTGACAGAAGTGGCGACAAGGTTCTGCCCGTCCTGATTCATGGTGACGCTGCGTTTGCCGGGCAGGGTGTGGTTATGGAAACGCTTAATTTGTCACAGACCAGCGGTTACGGTACCGGTGGAACAATTCATATCATTATCAATAATCAGATTGGCTTTACCACATCGGATCCACGAGAAAGCCGTTCCACTTTGTATTGTACTGATGTGGCCAAAATGATAGAGGCGCCTGTTTTTCATGTGAATGGCGATGACCCTGAAGCCGTGACCATGATTACGGAACTTGCTCTGGATTTTCGGATGAAATTCCATAAAGATGTAGTAATCGATATGGTGTGTTTCCGGCGTTTGGGACATAATGAGCAGGATGATCCGATGGTCACGCAACCCAGAATGTATCAGATCATCAACCAGCATCCCGGAACACGTCAGCGCTATGCGGATAAGCTCGAGGCCGAAGGCGTTATTCTGCCGGGTGAAGCGGATACAATGGTGCAGGCATACCGCGATGCCATGGATGCGGGCATTAATCCCAATAAGAATATCCGCTACAACTATAAATCCCCATATTCAGTTAACTGGGCAATTTTTCACAAACCGTTTAAGTGGAATCAGCCGGTAAAAACGGGTATCGCGTTTGATGTGCTTCAACAACTGGCAGCGCGTTTAACAGATATTCCGGATAACTTTATCCTGCATAAACGGGTTGAAAAAATCATTGAAGACAGGCGGCAGATGGGCGCAGGGAAACTGCCGCTGGATTGGGGTATGGCGGAAAACCTGGCGTACGCGGCGCTTCTTTACGAAGGCTTCCCGATACGGATTTCCGGGCAGGATTCCGAGCGTGGCACCTTTTTTCACCGACATGCTGTACTGCATAATCAGGACACTACACTGGAAGACCGGAATATCTATGTCCCGTTGCGCTATATCGCACCGGGGCAACCCGATTTTGTAGTCATTAACTCGATTTTGTCCGAAGAAGCGGTATTGGGGTTTGAATATGGCTATGCAACCGCGCAACCGCATGAGCTTGTTGTCTGGGAAGCGCAGTTTGGCGATTTTACCAATGGCGCGCAGGTTGTTATAGACCAGTTTATTGCTTCCGGGGAAGCCAAATGGGGACGACTATGCGGACTGGTCATGATGCTGCCGCATGGATATGAAGGTCAGGGACCTGAACACTCGTCGGCAAGACTGGAGCGCTTCTTGCAACTTTGCGCGGATTACAATATTCAGGTTTGTATTCCTTCAACGCCGTCTCAGATGTTTCACTTGATACGCCGGCAAATGATCCGGCCTTTGCGCAAGCCGCTGATTATTATGAGTCCCAAGAGCATGTTGCGGCATAAGGAATCGGTGTCGGCGCTCGAGGAACTGGCCAGCGGCTCTTTTTATCCGGTGATTCCGGAATCTGAAACCCTGGCGCCGAAGAACGTTAAACGCATCATTGTATGCAGCGGAAAAATATATTATGAGCTTAGAGCCTATCGTAATGAGAATCAGATAGACAATATGGCCATTATACGATTGGAGCAGCTTTACCCGTTTCCGCATGAAGAGTTCAAACAGGAAATTAAGCGTTATGCACGAGCAAAAGAAGTCATATGGTGTCAGGAGGAGCCCGGGAATCAGGGTGCCTGGCATCGTATTCAGCATTATCTGCTACGCAATATGAGGTCTACCCAGATATTGGGTTATGCTTTGCGACCTTCATCCGCTTCTCCGTCGGTCGGCTATCTGGCGATACATAAAATGCAGCAGAGAGAAGTCATCGAAGCGGCGTTCCGCGAAAAAATCTAGAAAAAGGGGGCACTATGTTAGTTGAAGTCAAGGTACCCATGCTATCTGAGTCAGTTGCAGAAGCGACACTGATTTCATGGCATAAGAAACAAGGCGAGCAGGTTGAGCGTGATGAAAATTTGGTTGACGTTGAAACTGACAAAGTCGTAATGGAATTGCCCGCTACTCACGCCGGTATTTTGAAGGAAATTATCAAGGGCGACGGTGCAACCGTAGTCAGTGGAGAAGTTGTCGCAAAGATCGATACCGACGCTGCGGCATCCGAATCGGAAACAAAATCGGTAAAAAAAACGTCGTCAGCCAAGGAGGGTGGCGACGCTGAAACTGAAAAAACAGAGACAAAAGCAGATCCTACCATCCCGATGCTAATGCCTGCGGCACGCAAATTGGCAGAAGAAAATCATTTGAAGTCGTCGGAAACCAAAGCGATCAAGGGAACCGGGAGGGGCGGGCGCATTACCCGTGAAGATGTCCAGGCCTATATTGAGCATAAAGCGGAAGGTAAACCAGAAACTGCTGATGAAGAAGAATCAGCCACTGTCGAACCGGCTGAGCAACCTGTCAAAACACCGGAAGAGACTGCCGGAGCGGGCAGGAGTGAGCGCACAGACCGGCGGGTTACTATGTCGCGGCTGCGTATGCGGATTGCCGAGCGGTTGGTGCAATCGCAATCGACTGCTGCCATATTGACGACATTCAATGAAGTGAACATGCAGGCCATTGTTGACTTACGCGCACGATATCGTGTCGAGTTTGAAAAAAAACATGGTATCAAGCTGGGGTTTATGTCGTTTTTTGTCAAAGCGGTTGTGGCTGCGCTCAAAAAATATCCCATTGTTAATGCCTCGGTTGAAGGCAATGAGATTATTTACCATGATTACTACGATATCGGTATCGCCGTGGGCAGTCCGCGCGGTCTTGTCGTGCCGATACTTCGTAATGCCGATCAAATGACGTTTGCCCAGATCGAATTACAGATTGCCGATTTTGCCAAGCGCGCGGGCGATGGCAAATTAACCATTGAAGAATTAACCGGCGGTACATTCTCGGTTACCAATGGCGGCGTTTTCGGTTCCATGCTGTCAACGCCGATCATCAATCCACCGCAGAGCGCCATTCTAGGTATTCATGCAACAAAAGATCGCCCCGTTGTGGAAAACGGCCAAATTGTCATTCGCCCGATCAATTATCTGGCGCTATCTTATGATCACCGTATCATTGATGGCCGGGAGGCGGTTTTGTCCCTGGTTGCGATCAAGGAAGTACTGGAATATCCGATGAGTCCGTTGCTGGAGGGTTAGCGTGCGAGAGAAATGGACAATAGCATTCCAGCTATCCTGATGTTGGTGTTGAATTCAGTGCGGTAAAGCTGCCGTAGCTTGCGATGCGTAGCTTAAATGACATTTGACCTGTTCTACATTTTCCTATTTTCTGAGAATGTGTTTTAAGTTTTTTAGCGGATTTTTTTCTCGAAGCGTTCGAATGAGGTGTTATGATCGCATCCATAAAACAAACTCAAACACAGCTTAATTGCGAATCAATCGACTTCATGCATGAAAATTTTAACCAAAAAACAGACGGTGCTTTAATCCAATCGCGATAAACAAGCAAATGCATACATCTTTTTAACTCTTTAGGCGAAGTTCTTGACAAGGCTAATCATGATTGGTACCGCTAACACTCTCAAAATAATTTTTGTGGTTTGCGTGATTCTTTTCTCGGTTACCCTGTTCGCATATGCAGAGGAAGCAGTACAAAGCGATGAACAAAATTTCTTAAATTTGGATCAACCCAGTGCGGTCAGTGCGCCAGACGAAATACTGCTTGACAGACCACCCTATATGAACGTTGAAACTCCCGATGATATTCAGATTGATATTCCAGCTCATCCAAATGTTGAATCTCCCAAAGATATACTGATTGATAGCATACCTCCCTTGAATGTGGAGACGCCCGATGATATCCAGATTGACAGTCCGCCTCATCCAGCCGTTGACTCCCCCAAAGACATACTGATTGACAGAATACCGCCCATAAATGTGGAAACACCCAAAGCGATACGCATGGATAGACCCCTATAGCGTCAGCGCATTCGGAGATTAATCAGGCAGTTCAGTCATTGATAAACAGCGATTCGCTGAAATGTTTTTTCTGTTACAAACAAATCGCAATGGATTCATATGTTTCCTGTCCTTAAATGCAGAACGTTTTATTTGATTGGCTATCGTGTTAGGCAAATGCATGAGAAAAATAATCTAAAAAGCAAGAGGGAATTGACCGAAAAAGCGACTCGACAGTCTTTTCGGTTTGCAGAGCAGCTTTTCTGCACGCCTGTTAGACTGGTCACCGAACACTATCAGTCTTCGCCCGTTCAATTTTAATGCTACTGCTCGAAAACTGGTTTACGTTTCACTTGCTTATCGTGATGACGGGCGTTGCGATTTATGTGATTTCCTCACACAATCTGCACTTGCGCCGCCATCCTTCGGCGGCAATTGGCTGGGTCATCGCACTTGTTTTGTTTCCCTATATTACATTGCCGCTTTATCTGATATTCGGTATTCGCAAAGTAAATATCTATCTCCCAGCAAACGAACCCCAAGAATTCATAAGGCCGGTTCAATATTCGAACACGCTTACTGCTCGAACACAACAGCTCGCAGCCATTATGTCGTTACCTGAAGCCTGCGCTTATCAGCAACTGAACATTCATGAAGATGGGACGCAAGCATTGCTAGCCCTGCGAAATATGATCAACAATGCGCAGCACACGATTGATATATGCACATTTATTATTGCGCGCGACCGGCTGGGGGACGAGATCGTCCAAATCCTGAAAAAACGGGCACGTGATGGTGTTCGGGTGAGATTGTTGGTTGATGGTATCGGCGTTTATCTTGGCGGTCGCCGTGACTTTAAGCGTTTATCAGCTGCAGGAATCCAAGTGGCGTTATTCGTACCGCCACTGCGCTCTTCGCTGCAGGGCCGCACCAATCTCCGCAATCACCGAAAAATGGCCATAATCGATGACGAGTGGTTGTGGTGTGGAGGAAGGAATATTGCGGCTGAGTATTTCGAAGGCGATTCGACACAAACGCCCGCCGATATCCCCTGGATTGATCTGAGTTTTGATCTGAAAGGACTCCTGGCGATGCAAGCGCAAGCGCTTTTTGAGCAAGACTGGAAATTTGCAACCTGCGGAACACTCGCCAGACCACGCAAGCCGACTAACCGCGAATTGCAACCGGGTGCTATTGTCGGGCAAATTATAGCGAGTGGTCCCGATCAAATCGACGACACGATTTATACAGTATTAGTCTCGAGCTTTTTTAATGCGCACAATCGTATACTGATGGTGAGTCCTTATTTTGTTCCTGATGCCACTCTGCTTATGTCGCTGACACTCGCGGCCCGCCGCGGAGTTAAGGTGGATCTGCTTATTCCAAAAAAATCAAACCACTATTTGGCGGATATTGTCCGGCACCGTGCGCTACGTGAACTTGTCTCGGCAGGAGCCCGCATCCGGGTTTTACCCCGAATGATCCATGCCAAGGCAGTCGTGATTGATGACCAGCTTGCCTTGGTCGGCACAGCCAATCTCGATGAGCGCAGCCTGTTTCTGAATTATGAACTCATGATTGCATTTTACCAATCGACCGATGTCAGGCGTTTTGCCCAGTGGATCGAGCATCAGCGAAGCACTGCGATAACTTATACTCCGCACCCACCAGGCTTTTGGCGTGAGACTGTAGAAGGTTTGTTGTTGTGGCTGGCCTTTCAACTGTGAATCAAACCAAGTTCATCAAACCCCGATGGCTTTCATGTGCCGGATTAAGAATGCTCTAACAAAAACCACACAATCTCATATATATCAGTCATTTTTATCCTGAAAACATTCTCCAAACAAAATCACAGTAAAAATTTTGGGTTTAAGAAAACATTAACAGGACTTTAACATTTCATTGGCATTCAATTCCTTAAAATGAACTCAGCTTGGCTATCAAATATATAAATGTGCGCTCAATAAATTTTATGAAAAATCAATATGCAACATAATTGAGCATCAGCAGACTACCTGATTAAATGGAGGCATAAATGAGACTTAAAAAAAGAACAGTTTCACACGCATTCTTATATTGAAGATCATTGGACTTGGAGTAACGTCGCCATGCAATGCCGATACAGCCAGTAATAGCGTATCGATTATGGAAATTAATCAGCAAACACAGAAACTTATTCAATCGCTTAAAGATTATACCAATGTGCAAGGGGGCGAAGCAGTCCATAAAATTAAAACCGCCTTAGAAAACCTGGGTAATTGCATTGATGCGTTGGAGATAAGCGTCGACAACAATTGGGAAAACATGAAACAGGCTAGTCGCGAAAGAGCGCGTGTTAATCTGAAAACGCTCCGCATGCAGCGGATTCAAATGGCGCAGTGGTACGGCAGTTTGAAAAGTGGTTTTGTGGAGACCTGGGAACATACGAAGAAAGGTTTTTCATCTGCATACCTAAAACTCCATAAAACTTGGGAAAAGTATGAACAAGGATTTTCTTTCGATTAGTAGCAATGAGTGCGTGAGGCCCAAATTTTTAGTGTATTGTTTAATAATTATGCGGCATTGATGTTACGCGCTGTGCCGCCAATCAGTCGAACCAGAATCCTATCGGAAAGGAATATAATTCGGAAAATAAATGTGGATGAGTCAGTTTATTTTCGTTGAGATACCTCATTCCTATAGGCACATGGAAGAATACTTAGAGGGGAGAAATACCAATGAATCGACAACTTATACACACCCGTAAACATCTATTCCTAATAAGCACGCTTTTGTTGGCGCTGTTGCTCAACATGCCAGCCCATGCTGCTAACGCAACAACTGCCGTTACCTCTCCAAAGGCTGGAAATTATTGTCCAGGTGAAAGCATTCTGCTGATCGTGGCCGAAGAGCTGTCCGCCAGCCTGAATCTGGCTATGCGTTCCAAGGCTGCGCTGATAACAAATGATCAGTCGACGGCAGCGAGTGAATTGGCCTCCGTTGGAACCACTTTACAGCTTGCCGCTAGTCGTGGAGCTGCGGCACGCTCTGTCATGTTGATCGATGCCATCATAAAGGCAAGGACGGGAGAGGATTACGCTCAGATGCTTACATGGTTCCCTCTGGTACATACATCCTTGCAGATGCTGCTGGAAGATGCTGCCGGCAACGCCGCCGATGATTTAATTAGTCTTGCTGAAGATATTATGCAAGGTGGTAGAAACGGCGATCCTTTGGTGCCTTTAAAAGAAGCACGCCACATGCTGGCCTGTGATGGTCTGGACATTCCACTTCAAAATGCAATTCAGGCGCAAAGTATTTTGTTAAAACAATTCAGTCAAGGCAAATCGGCCAAAAGAGATGCCTACGATACGCTTCTTGATTCGCTTCGCAGCGCCCTGGCTTATGCAATGGAAAATCGTAAGCAATAACCTGAACTGAGGTGGATATTCTTCGCCAACGATTGAAGAATAAAGCCCTAGAATTGTAGTAAAACGATGTAAATAATGCTGTAAATTTCAGGCTGCTCGCAAAGAAATAGCTTATGCAGTAAATGTTCGGATCACCAGTGCTTGGAACGATGGCTGCGTTTCTCTAATGCGTTGCGGAGTCATCATTGCATTTGAATCTGAGCTTAAACGAAACTTGTTAATGTTATAGGATTAAAGAAAAAATGTTAAAAATCGAACTGGACAGTATCAATGGCATAGCAATTTTAAAACCGGATGGCGCTTTGTCAAAAAAGGATTTTGATGAAGCAGCCAGTGTCATTGATCCCTATATAGAAAGATACGGAAAACTCAGGGGGCTCATTATCAGTGCGCAGGCATTTCCAGGTTGGGAGTCTTTCGGTTCGTTCATAAAACATCTTGAATTTATTAAGAATCATCACAGTAAGCTATCACATGTGGCGCTCGTTACAGACTCTGAACTGGGTGATTTGGCTGAAAACATAGCAGGACATTTTATTGCTGCAAAAATTAAACATTTTCCCTATGATCATTTCAGTGAAGCGCAACACTGGATATTAAATTAAGCAGTCGAATTTGAAACATTTCCTGGGTACGCCAGCGCACAATGCCTGTTTGATAATATCATTTCTTATGTGCGCACATTATTGGGAAGTGATTGGGGTGCGCGTTGCTCCCTGCCAGTGGGAAAGTTCTGAATCTATGGATAGCATCCTTCCGGTTCTCCAGACTCCAACCCTGATTCATAGCCAACCCGTGATGAATTATATTCGCCACTGCCATTCACGCTTGAATGGCGGCGATTAATCAATTCAGGGTTGCGGGAACGTCTGCGGCCAGAATAATATCGGGTGCTTTAAGTGCTGCGTCGCATCAGCTTCAGCGTGGCAAATGCACCATGATCAACAAACATGGTTTAGTGACGTTGCTGTGAGCATCGATCGAGAAAGTCACGCGAATGTGCTTCTCCTTGAGACTATAATATTATCGGTTACTTAAGTATTTTGTGAAAAACCGAACGAAAGTTTGATGTCTTATCGAATAAAATGATCATTTGTTTTCAGGTTTCTGCATAGGAGATAGCCCTGATCCGGGTGCATTATTCTCACGCCCGGTACTCTCAAAGGTCATCATTCTAAAACTCATCAGTAAAGCCACTGCACCATTTCCGATTAAATTAGCTCCAACAAGAATGCCCAGCAATATTGCAGACTGCTGCGGCCAGCCGCTTAACAATATCATAGCGATGATGAAAGACAGTATGCCACTGACCAGCATCCAGCCAGCTTTAAACTCATTGTACCATTGCCAGAAAAAGGTGACTTTCATGACAGCCTCGACAAGAAATAACATGCCAACAGCAAAGGTTAATGCCTGTATGCCTTCAACCGGACTCAGTATCAACCATAAGCCAACTAACACAAAAATAATTGCCCATATAAACTTAAACCAGAACGTTTTATGCTGACGTGAGGCGAAAGCGACCGTTAATTGGAAACAGCCCCCCACAAAAAATACCCACCCTAATAATAGCTCAATGGCAATGCCTGCGATCACAGGTACAGTTAAAGCGGCTATACCGCCCAAAATAAAAATAACACCAAAAATTTTTAACCACTTGGTAGAAAGCTTCGATAAATCAGGCTGATGATCCGTTGTTTGCATGATGAAATCCTTAGACGAAAGCGTTGAGACGGAATGTTTGATCACATTTGTCAAATGTGATCAAACCGTATAGTTGCCACCCTGTTTCTTAAATTTTAATTGGCGGTAAATTGATGCATCTCTTTTAACGCATCATTAACATGTAGACTGGCTACATTGGCATGCCCCATTTTTGCATGCTTTATCGCTTCTTCCAAGTGCTTGATTGACGCAGTAATATGCTCGGCTTCCTTGCTATTACCTTTTCCAAGCACCTGTTTCTCAGCTTTTCTATCAAACGCTAAGCTTTTTTCTGCATGCTGAAGAATTTTCTTGGCATCGGCATTATTTGCTTGGGCCATCTCTGCATGTTTGATTGCTTCTGACAAATAATCTGATTTTCCGATAGACTCGGTCTGAGCTTTGTCCATAGAGTCAGTTTGCCCGCCGTATCCTGCTGCACTGATCTGGCCACTGAATAAAAGCGCTAAAATACCGACTGCTATAATCGTTGATGTGTTTTTCATAATAGAAATACCTCATTGCTTGTTGAAAATTAAAATATATGGGTTTCACAATACCTGTTCTGTTAATCATTCATATGCAGTGCCTCCTGATTTAAATTAATTGTAATGAACCCATCCTTTGACCGTTTGCTTCCATTGATCGAATCGCGCACTGATGCGCTCGGTCAGCGTTGGATCCTCCTTCCTTAGCTCAGCCTGTAATTTATCCAGGTCTATCGAAAGCGCTTCTACGCTGGCTTGATCAAGGTTGGAAAGGCGTGTGTTTTTGGCTTCGTTGAGACGTTTTTGTACATATTGAAGGGTAAAGCGGGCTTTATCGTACTGTCCATTATTCAGGAACCCCTTGGCAAGCGACAGATTTCCTAAGATCGCCAGTCTGGGATCGTCAATCTCTACTTCATCAACAATAGCACCCTTGAAAAGTGCAGCAAGCGCATTCTGCGCCTTCACATAATCTTTGTTATTTATATCCAGCATTGCCCTATCTAGACTTGCCTTAACCTGACGCAAGTCAAGCATGACATTCACATGAACCAGGGCTGCCCCGGTTTCTTTCATGCCCTTTTCTTTTGAATGTTTGAAGGTGGCTTCATAGTCACTGACCAAGAGTATGTCGTCCACAACGGGAACATAGTGTTCCTTGATCGTTTGACTCTCATCGTAGGTGACCTTGCCGTACTTAAATGCAGAATTTATCTTGAACTCTGGTGATTGTTGCGTTAATTCGCTTTCAATGTCCTGTGCTTTTTCGATATGACTGGATGCTTCATCGGGGAGCTTGAGGCTCAGCGCAAACTGCGCCATGCTGATATGCCCCATCATTTTGTGAACAAGCGTTTGGGTTTGTTCGCGTTGTTGTTCTATTGGCGTCTTTTCATTTATCGGCTGGCTTTTTGATGCATCTGTAGCGAATACTATCCCTGGCAGTACCAATGCGGCAGTCAGAAGCAAGCTGCAGACATGCGTATTTTTATTCATCTCATTCCTCCAAATTATTCGATAGTTGATGATTAATGTAGCCTAGTGATAGCGCTGCATCACAATTTACGATTCGAACGATAATGGAATGTATGTGAATACCAAGTTAAATTAATGTTAATGATTTGTTAATCTGAGATTTTTCTGATAATTGATCTGATTGGCTTTGTGTCGTTCTGCCAAGATACAAAACCCAATGGATGCTGCTGCAGAGTCACGCTTTATTTTTAATTTTTTAACATGATCTTGACATTGTCTACGTTACACTTGGGCTATGTTCATACGTACAGCAAGAAAATATACTGACAATGATTTAAAGGTTGTTCCTTATGAATTTTTCCCCCTCGGTCAAAATGCCATTGCTGTAATTAACGGGTCATATATAGGTAGGAAATACAATCATGAAAGTACTGATCATAGAAGACAACAAAGATATCGCCGCTAGTATTTATGATTACCTGGAAGCCTATGGCTACACGGTTGATGCAGCAGGTGATGGTGTAACAGGTTTGCATCTTGCGGTCTCGGGAAACTATGATGCAATCATCCTGGACTTATGCTTGCCGGGAATTGATGGTATCGACCTCTGTCGCCGACTTCGCCACGATGCCAAACGGCAAATTCCTGTGATTATGTTGACTGCCCGAGATTCGCTCGAGAATAAACTGGAAGGCTTCAATGCAGGCACAGATGACTACTTGGCAAAACCTTTTTCCCTAAAAGAGCTCGCGGCACGCGTTAAGGTTTTGTCCGAACGCGCAAGCCATAAACCGGCCACCCAATGGGTGGTTGGGGATCTCTCGCTCGATGTGGACGCTCACGAAGTCTATCGTGCGGGTATGCTCATTAACCTTAATCCGACACTATTTCGTTTGTTGATGTTTTTGATGCAGAATCCGCATCGTGTTATCACGCGTGAAGATCTCGAATACGCAGTTTGGAAAGATGATCCACCGGATAGCGATGCCTTACGCACACATATCTCCAATTTGCGCCAGCTGATAGACAAGCCGTTTGATTCTCCGATTCTACATACTATCCGTGGTTTCGGATACAAGCTCTCGGACAATCATGTAGATGGTTAATCGAATAGCACAGCGTATTACGCATGCGTTTTTAGTATTTGGAGCCGCATTAACACTGATGCTTGGACTGAGTTTTGTGGCTGCATTGAAATCTACTGAAACCAACATGCTTGATGACATATTACATGCTGAGCTTGATCAATTCCGCCTACAAGTTGAAACTGCGCGTTCACTTGGGTTGTTTCATTCGCGTACCACAATTATTTACGTAACACCGCTCGATAAAATATCCGACATGCCCGTACTTTTACGTGATCTGCCAGAAGGCATTCACGACGTGATGTATGAAGATCGAAACTATCGCGTACTGGTCAAGCATTATGATGGTATCCGTTACACCGTACAATTTGATGATACGAATATCCACAAGCGTAAACAAGATTTTATCCATCTCGTTTGGTTGTGTTCGATACTCATGTTAATAATTGCATACGTTATCGGTTGGTGGGAAGCACGCAAAGTCACCCAACCCATTACACAACTCGCCAACCATATCACTGCATCCCGAAACAAGCCAGAAATCCCCCTTAACTTGTCTGAGTTCAATAACGACGATGAAATAAGTCTTCTGGCTCACGAAATACAGAGTACTCATGAAAAATTGCAAAAGCTTTTGATTCGCGAAAAAGAATTTGCGGGCAATGTCAGTCATGAATTAAGGACACCTGTTACCATCATTAGCTTGACTGCTGAAGTATTGGCTGCAAAACCAAATCTATCTACTATAGAACAGGAACGAATTCAGCGGATTCAACGCGCAGTCGGCGAAATCTCTGAATTGATCGAAACTTTCTTGATTTTGGCGCAAATTTATAATGAATCGGATACCGCTCATTATTCTTATGAAATGGGACCCATTGTATACAAAGTGATTGAACAGCAACGTGTATGGCTCGGTGACAAACCCATCGAAGTGAGGGTGGTAGAGACTGCTCATTTTAAAGTATCCGCACCTGCGGGAATTCTCAGTGTTCTGGTTGCCAATCTGGTAAGAAATGCATTTCGATATACCGAACAGGGTATGATTACGGTGTCATTAACATCCAATCAACTCACAGTTGCTGACACTGGCGTTGGTATTGACGCCTGTATGCAAGAAAAAATATTTAATCGAAATGTGAACGACAAGTCGGACGATTCGAATAGAGTTAAGTTGGGTATGGCAATCGTTCAACGTATCTGTGAATGTTATGGCTGGTCAGTGTCCTTTGAGAGTGAAAAAGGAAAAGGCTCTCAATTTACAGTGTTGTTTGCTTCCCTTAAACATGCGCAGGCTACGCGATAAAATATGCCAGAATTTTTTCACTCATGTTTATCATTTGGAGATCATAAATGTTGAATCCAATTAACAATAGCGCATTCACCATGACCATTATTTTATTGAGCGCCACGATTACTGCAGGTATCGCCAAAGCCAGCCCAATCGTTAAAATTGATGGATCCAGTACTGTTTTCCCAATTACAGAAGCAGTTGCTGAAGACTTTCAGAAAGCCACACGCGGATCGGTCCGTATCTCGGTGGGTATCTCTGGTACAGGGGGTGGCTTCAGGAAATTCTGTCAGAATGAAATTGATATTGTTAACGCTTCTCGTCCTATTACCGCTTTGGAAATGGATGCCTGTAAGAAAATGGGGGTGCAGTATATTGAAATGCCTGTTGCTTTCGATGCAATAACCATCGCTGTCAATCCAAAGAACACCTGGAGCAAAACCATTACAGTCGATGAACTGAAGAAAATCTGGGAACCTGAGGCCCAAGGTAAAATTACCAACTGGAATCAAATAAATCCTGCCTGGCCTGACAAAAAAATTCATCTCTATGGTGCGAGTGCAGATTCCGGCACATTTGATTATTTCACTAAGACAATTGTTGGCAAAGCAAAATCAAGTCGTGGTGACTTTTCTGCTTCAGAGGATGACAATCTTCTGGTACAAGGTGTCGCAAACGATCACTATGCATTGGGCTATTTCGGTTTTGCCTATTACATTGAAAACAGTAAAAAAGTCAGTGCAGTTGGTGTTGATAATGGAAAAGGAGCCGTTTTTCCGTCTGCCGCTACTGTAGAAGACGATAGCTATCAACCGTTATCACGCCCACTATTCATCTACGTCAGCGCTAAATCAACGAACAAGCCAGAAGTCCAGGAATTTGTACATTATTATATGAAGCATGCGCGGGAGAGGGTGACTGAGGTTAAATATTTTCCACTATCTGAAGCAGTCTATAACCTCAATATAGAACACTTTAATAACAGAAAAGTGGGTACCGTTTTTAAAGACACGGGAGGAACCAACATAAAGCTGGATGAAGTACTTAGACTCGAATCCAGCTTGTAACAAACAGGGCTGGATATTGAGTGCTTTCACTATTGACGTCGATGCAGTTTGCCACGCTCAACACCGGAACATGAATTTTATGTCTGGCCTGTCTACTTAACTCAACCTATCTCACATTTGATGCGCAATGCGGTATTTTTAATGCACCATTTATAATGGCATGGCAAAGCCGCATGACAGCTATAGAATTTATATATTCCAGATGCATAGTAATCCGGTGATAGTGGTCTACTAAAATAGAATGTCTTTAGAAGAATTAATATCAACATATGGCTATATTGCAATAACAATAGGCGTTTTTCTGGAAGGTGAAACGTTTCTTATCCTGGGTGGCTTTGCTGCACACAGGGGCTATCTTGAATTGATATGGGTTATAGCATGTGCTTTTCTAGCCACATTCCTGAATGGCCAGCTTCTCTACTTTCTGGGTAATATAAAAGGCGAGCGCTTCCTTGAAAAAAGACCAAGCCTGAAACACAAATCTCTGAAAGTACTTGAATTGTTGCGTAACCATCGGATACAGGTGATACTGGGTTTTAGATTTCTTTATGGCTTACGAACGATGACTCCATTTTTGCTGGGTGCGAGCAAAATTCCACCATTGCAATTTCTGAGCCTAAATATTCTTGGCGCATTCATTTGGGCCATTGTTTTCGGCGTCTTGGGCTATATCTTCGGCCATACACTCGAACAAGTCCTTGGCAATATTCAACGCTATGAAATAGGGCTATTTATGGGTATAGCCCTATCGGGGATTGTTGCGTGGCTTATTCATTTTCTGGCCAAGCGCAACTGAATGGGCCCGATTTGCCCTGATATTTTTCAGCCGTGGGTGCGCAGGCCAAACTGGAAACGCTGTTCGGTTTATTCCTTGATTGTGAACTCGAACAGGCGCTAAAGTTTCGATATGAATGAGGAAACAGTTGCTTTGAGCGGAAACATTCGATAGTCATCAATAAACAATTTCAATATTTTCGGCCTTGAAGTGCTGTGTTAACGTCTGCAACAGTTGCTCGTGCAGGTTGACCCGCCAGTTGTCACCCAGGGTAATTTCACACGCGGCTTCCTGGTTCTGGTAGACCAGAGACACCGGACACAATAACTCTCCATTGCTCCTGCTGGCAGGGTGGTCAGAATGGTTTTGGTTGGAATAGGGCATGAGCAGTGTTTTCAAAGCCGCAGTTGCAAGCAGGGTGTCGGGGTTGCAGTGAAGCCTGATCAGCTTGGCGAAATGGGTGCGAATACCGGCAAGATCGTACAGCTTTTCCGCAGTAATACGCAATTCATCGCTACCTTCTTTATCGTTGTATTGACCGCGAATGCCTATTTTGGCGTCTGCAATCAGCAGTTGATCTTCCTTGAGCCAGTTACGGTGAATATTGAATAATTCATCAAATACAATGAGTTCAATATTGGCTTTGCCATCATCGAGACTGACGACGGCCATTCTGCCGCGCCGTGTCATCTGAACGCGAACAGCATGAATAATGCCCGCCACCAGCTGCGTTTCGCGCTGTGGATTTAATCGGTCGAGCGCGGTACGGACAAACGGCCTGATATCATCAACATAGGTATCGAACAGGTGTCCGCTGAAATAAAAACCAAGGCCCTGTTTTTCCTGCTGCAGTTTTTCCCGCTCCGTCCACGGGCCGCTTGCAATCAATGCAGGTTGCAGCATTGCTTCGTCGAAATCATCGAACAGACCGGTTTGATTTGCGCTGCGGCTCGATTGCTCAGCTGCTTCCATGGCTATTCCGACTGAAGCCAACAGGCTGGCGCGGTTTTCATAGAGGCAATCGAATGCGCCGACACGAATGAGCGACTCTATGACGCGCCGGTTGATAATGCGCCTGTCTACGCGACTGCAAAAATCAAACAAATCCTTAAAAGCGCCGCTTTGTTCACGAACTTTGATGATCGCGCCAATTGCCGATTCGCCGGTGCCTTTTACTGCGCCCAGGCCGTACCGGATGGTTTTATGGTCGGTTGGAACAAAACGATATGCCGACAGATTGATATCGGGCGGCAAAATGGTCAGTCCGTTTGCCAGACTGTCTTCAATAAAGATATGGACTTTATCGGTGTCGTCCATGTCAGCCGACAAACAGGCCGCCATAAATTCTGCTGGATAGTGGGTTTTCAGATATGCGGTCTGGTAGGCGATGAGCGCATAAGCGGCGGCATGGGATTTGTTAAAACCGTAACCGGCAAATTTCTCCATCAGGCCGAACAGCTCAATGGCATTTTGTTCGTTCAGATTGTTTTTAACTGCTCCGGCTACAAAAATATCGCGTTGCTGCGCCATTTCTTCAACCTTCTTCTTGCCCATGGCGCGGCGCAGCAGATCGGCGCTGCCCAGGCTGTAGCCACCAATGACCTGGGCGATTTGCATCACCTGTTCCTGATAAATCATGATACCGTAGGTCGAACTCAGGATCGGTTCGAGGCGCGGATCAAGGTATTCAATTTTTTGAATGCCATGTTTGCGTTCGATAAAATCAGGAATCAAATCCATCGGGCCGGGGCGGTAGAGTGCGACCAACGCGATAATGTCTTCGAAGCGATCCGGTTTTGCTTTTTGCAGCAGGTCTTTCATGCCGCGCGATTCAAACTGGAAAACGCCGATAGCGTTACCTTGCCGTAATAATGCGTAGGTTGCGGCGTCATCCAGTTGCAGTTCACCGATTGAAAAATTTTGATTGCGGGACTGGTTGATGTAACTGACGGCGCGATCGAGTGTAGTCAGTGTGCGTAATCCAAGAAAATCAAATTTAACCAGACCGATTTTCTCGACATCGTCCTTGTCGAGCTGACTGACTACCGAATCGGCCGATTCGGTGCAGTAGACCGGGCAGAAATCGGTAATTTTCCCCGGTGCGATCAAGACGCCGCCTGCGTGCATGCCGATATTGCGGGTCAGCCCTTCCAGGCTTTCAGCCAGTTCGAGCAGATTACGGACATCCTCTTCCTCGGCTGCGCGCTGGTTTAGTTGCGGTTCCAGTTCGCGCGCTTTTTTCAATGTCATGCCGATCTCGAAAGGAACCAGTTTCGCCAGCTGGTCGACAAAGTTATACGGCAGGTCAAGTACGCGCCCGATATCCCGAACCACGGCTTTTGCAGCCATCGTGCCAAAGGTGATGATTTGGGAAACGCTTTGTGTGCCATAGCGTTGTTTGACATAGTCGATCACCCGTTCACGCCTGTCCTGGCAGAAATCAATATCGAAATCCGGCATGGAAACACGTTCCGGGTTGAGAAAGCGTTCGAACAGTAAATCGTACCGTAGTGGATCGAGGTCCGTGATACCCAGTGAGAATGCAACCAGCGAACCGGCGCCGGACCCCCGTCCCGGTCCAACAGGCACGTTATTGAGCTTGGCCCAATTGATAAAGTCGGCAACAATCAGGAAGTAGCCTGCGAAACCCATGGAAATAATGGTGTCCACTTCAAATGCCATGCGCGCCTGGTATCGGGGCAGCTGTTCATGGCGCGTCTTTTCTTCAGGGTAGAGCGCCTGCATGCGTTTTTCCAGTCCGGCGGCAACCTGGCTTTTCAGATAGTCTTCCAGACTTTCGTGATTTGGCGTCGGATATACAGGCAGCTTGTTGACGCCGAGTTCGAGTTCCAGATTGCAACGCCGGGCGATTTCGACACTGTTTGCTAATGCAGCGGGTACGTCTGCAAACAGCGCGGCTATTTCCTGCTGCGTTTTGAAATATTGTTCTCGGGTAAATTTCCTGGGACGTCGCCGGTCACCAAGAATATAACCTTCTGCAATACAAACACGGGCTTCATGTGCGTCAAAGTCATCCGGTTCGAGAAACTGAATCGATTGTGTTGCGACGACTGGCAGATTGAGCTTGCTGGCTATAATCAGCGATTGTTGCAGTAAATATTCTTCCTGTTCATGGCCGTCGCGCTGTATTTCGATATAAAACCGGTCTGGAAAAAGTGCAGCCCATTCTTTTGCCTGTAATTCAGCCTGCTGAAAATTGTTTTTTAGGATGGATTGACCGATATCGCCAAAACGCGCGCCGGATAACGCGATTAATCCATCCATGCCGCTTTCTTCATTCTGCAACCAGGACAGCCGGATTTCAGCGCGGCCGTGCACCTGATTTTCAAGATGCGCGCGCGATAACAGGCGTGACAGCAGTAAATATCCTGCATAGGACTGGCACAGCAATAAAATACGCGCCGGTTTGTTTCGTGCCGATTCATTGGTGATCCAGACATCGCAGCCGATAACGGGTTTGATTCCGTTTTTGCGGGCATTTTGGTAGAATTTTACTGCGCCAAATAGGTTGGTCAGGTCAGTAATCGCCAATGCGGGCATTTGGTTGGTAGCCGCTTTTGCAATAGCGTTATTAATTCTGACAGTGCTGTCCAGAATTGAAAATTCACTGTGCAGGCGCAAATGTATAAATGCGGATTCGGCAGATGCTATGGACATAGGTGGTACAATTGAACGCTTTGTCGATTGATTGTTCAAAACAGGACATCGATCCTATCTTGTTTTTTTGTTCACATTATTAATTTTACCTCATGTTGACGACTCCAGAACTTTTACTTCCCGCCGGTTCACTGGAAAAAATGCGCACGGCGTATGCTTATGGCGCAGATGCGGTGTATGCCGGGCAGCCGCGTTATTCCCTGCGCGCCCGCAATAACGAATTTGCCCTGGAACAGTTAAGAACGGGTATTAGCGAGGCGCATACACTCGGGAAAAAATTTTTTGTCGCGAGCAATATCATGCCGCATAACGCCAAGGTTAAAACCTATCTGGCGGATATGGAGCCTGTGATTGCCATGCGACCCGATGCGCTGATAATGGCCGATCCGGGACTGATCATGATGGTGCGCGAGAAATGGCCGGATGTCCCCATTCATCTGTCCGTACAGGCGAATACCGTCAACTATATGGGCGTCAAGTTCTGGCAAAAAATCGGCCTGACACGCGTTATTCTGTCGCGTGAACTGTCGCTCGATGAAATCGCGCAGATCCGCGATTTATGCCCGGACATGGAGATCGAGGTATTTGTGCATGGCGCGTTGTGCATTGCATATTCGGGGCGTTGTCTGTTATCCGGCTATTTCAATCACCGCGATCCGAATCAGGGCACCTGCACCAATTCCTGCCGTTGGGATTATAAAGTGACGGCAGGCGGGGAAGGAGACAATGGAGATATTGAAGCAATCGAAAAAATCGATTTCGATTTTAATGAAGCCTTAAACGAAGCGAACAATGAAACCACCAGCCAGCAGCCGAGTGTGAAACGCCACCCGGCGGCCGACGCGGTTTATCTGATTGAAGAAAAAGAGCGCCCCGGTCAGCTTATGCCGATCATGGAGGATGAGCATGGTACTTATATTATGAATTCAAAAGACCTGCGCGCGGTGGAACATATCGAACGGCTGGTCAAGATCGGGGTTGATTCGTTCAAGGTCGAGGGCCGGACAAAGTCGG
Organism: Nitrosomonas sp.; assembly: GCA_031316255.1. NCBI lineage: Bacteria > Pseudomonadati > Pseudomonadota > Betaproteobacteria > Nitrosomonadales > Nitrosomonadaceae > Nitrosomonas > Nitrosomonas sp. The sequence goes on from JALDQW010000001.1 coordinate 2,150,136, forward strand.
TCTACTACGTCGCCCGAACCGCACAGGTCTACCGCAAGGCGATTGACGACGCCATGGCCGGAAAAGCATTCGATCCGTCATTGCTTGGAGAACTCGAGGGACTGGCCAACCGCGGCTATACCAGCGGTTTTTATCAGCGTCATCAGACACATGAGACGCAGAATTACTTGCGCGGTCATTCAGAATCGAGCCGCAGCCAGTATGTCGGCGATATTACCGGGTTTGACGAAACCAGTGGAATGGCGGAAGTGCTGGTCAAGAACCGTTTCCAGGTCGGTGACCGGCTGGAAATCATACACCCTTCCGGAAATCAGATTGTCGAATTGACCCAGATGCTCGATACCAAAGGCAAGCCGGTATTTGCTGCGCCGGGCAGCGGTCACCGTGTTCGTATTCCGATGGGAAAAGCTGTCAGCAATGCGTTTGTGGCGCGGTTTTTATCGTAGCTGACAGAATTATTTACATTGATGGTGGAAAAAACTGATCATCGTCCTCGGCAGCCAATCCAGTTTTCCGGGAAAAGGCGGCAGGATAAAACCGGCATGACCGCCTTCATCGGGAAATTCCCGAGTCACTGCGGTTGATACTTCATCGGCTTCCGGCAATACTGAAGCCGGCATGAACGGGTCGTTCTGTGCATTAATCAGTAAAGTCGGCACCTGTATATGCGGCAGCCATTGCTTGCTGCTCGATTGCTGCCAGTAGTCGTCGGTATTTTTGAAGCCGTGCAAGGGCGCGGTGACGATATTGTCAAAATCGTAAATTGTCCTGCATTTTGATAGCGCTTTTGCATCAAACAGCCCCGGAAATTTTTCCAGTTTCTCAAATGCCTTGTACTTCAGCATGCTCAGAAAATGGTGCGTATAGACCTGATTAAAGCCTGAATCGAGCGCAGCACCCGCGGCAGCGAGATCGAGCGGAACGGATATGGCCGCAACGCCATTGATCCAGCTTTTTGCCGCTTCACCCTGTTCTCCGAGCCACTTTAGCAACGCATTGCCGCCCAAAGATACCCCAATGGCATAAACAGGCTGCTCGTCGGCGTTGTTTTGTCTGTTTTCCTGCACAATACGCCTGATCATCCAGTCAATTTCCGTCGAGTCTCCCGCATGATAAGCCCGTGGCAACCGGTTCGGCGAGCCGGAACAGCCGCGGAAGTGAATCACCACGCTATGCTAGCCGTATTGCTGCAGGATATTCTTGATGCTGATAATGTAATGACTGTTCGAACCGCCCTCCAGACCATGAAAAATAACCACCAGCGGCGCATTCTTGTTGCCGTCGAGCCAGTCGATATCGACGAAATCTCCGTCATCGAGCTCCCAGCGCACACGACGGTAGACAAACAGCGGCTTCTGGCGCATCAAATAGGGATAAATCGTCTGCGCATTGCCACCGCGCAGCCATTTTGGCGCGATATAGGGTTTAGTGTATAACGGGATTGAATCGGTTTTCATGCTGAAACTTGATATTTAAGGCTGAGGGGAGTTTAGCATATTGGGGAGGGTGCTCTTAAGAGACTTTTATGCATGTTAATGTCATTTCACGGTGAGATTGATGTAATACATATGATTCAGTCAGGTAGATGGGTGGCGAATTATCTAGAGGGCTGGTTGTCACTTTGCTGCCTTTGTTTAGCAAGTGACTGCGGATGAGTTTTGGGTGCATTATGTTATTATGCGTTGGGTTGTTGGAAAAGATGGGGTAAGGAGGGTGTTGGGTTGCAAGATTTGACCCCTATTTTGCTACAAGATTTGACCCCTATTTTGCTATTTCGAAAGTATGCACTTGCCGGATGAGCTGTAAAGCCGTTCATTCAAAATTTCTAAGTGTCGAGATTTTTTACACTCACTATCATTACAGAATCATCTCCGACTATCAACCAGCAATTTAATTATTTTTTTTTCTCATAATTATCCATTAATTATCAATTAATTGTGTTAAACCAATTGCAAGGATTGGGTTTAATGCCGTTCATTCAAAATTTCTAAGTGTCGAGATTTTTTACACTCACTATCATTACAGAATCATCCCCAACTATCAGCCAGCTATTTAATCATTTTCTTCTCATAATTATCCATTAATTATCAATTAATTGTGTTAAACCAATTGCAGGGATTGAGTTAATGGCGTAATTCTTGCTTGAATTTTTACAGAGCAAACTAACGCCTTTCTATTTGACTTATGTTAAAGGTTTGTTCTGAATAATTATTCTTAGAAATAATCCATTACGTAAAAAAGGAATGTTACAAAAATGAAAAAAATAGTCGCATTTTCAGCTCTAGCATTAACCAGCGCCCCTGTTCTAGCGGCTCCCTCGTTCAATCCAGTGCCAATTCCCGGTGTTTTAGCATTGATAGGCATCGGCGCACTGGCAATTGCTATCGTAAATTACTTTAAAAAATAATAGTCCGTAGCGTGATATTAATCAGTGTGTAAGTAATCGCAATTTGTGCTGATACTAACCCGTCGTTTTATCAGGAAACGCAAACACGAACACTTATGCTGCAATTAATACCAATTCTGTCGGACTTAAACGAAAAACTTTTCTGAATTGGACGTGTACGTGGTCTGAAGGGCAGTTCTTCTGCAACAACCAGAAACATGCGCGTTCGATTTGGAAAGGAACTAGTAAAAACTGATAGATGAGCCTTTCGCACACGCCTTATCTCGTTAGAACACGTAAATATCATAGGTAAAAACACAAAGAGTTGATCATATATTTGGTTAGCATTTCTTCAACTTTGCTTCGGATGCAGCATTCACACAATATTTCTATACTAGGCGCTAGACAAAAACGCTCCGCGCCATAATTGAATAATTAAAGACAATAAATATATTATGAGTATAATGACACTTCGCGTTACTTCGTCAGCTGTTAACGTGGCCGGCACAGGTCTTGGGCAACAACCTGACCTCAACGCACCTAGTTTTTATGATGCAGTAATTACCAATAGCACAAACCCAAATCTGCCCAATGGAACTTACGATGCCTATTGCCTGCACCCAATTTTAACGATCAATTTTTCTCCAACACTTTACAATGCGACGGGGAATGATGGCGAGAATGTTGCCGATTATATCGCAGCGGGTGTAGATGCGATTACAGACACCCAAATTGACCAAATTAATTGGCTCCTAGCCCAAAACTTTACTTCAGATCCGAAATTTGCAGGCCAATTCAATTATGGAGAAGTGCAATCAGCTATTTATGAAATCCTTGGCTATACGTCTGCTGAATACAATATTGGGATTACGCCCGACATTTTATCTGATAATGGCCGACAAACCCTTGAGCGTACCGATATTGATTTTCTTGTGGCGCAATCTCAGGCTGCGATTTCGAGTGGTAACAATGTAGTACCAACAAACGCCTATTTTTCGGCTTTAATCGATCCGGAAGGCAATGTACAACCACTCATCATCCAGCTGCAGTCAGCCAAAATTGGCAATTTTGTGTGGCAAGATGACAATAATAACGGGATACAAGATGTCGGTGAATTAGGTGTTAATAATGTTGTGGTTGAGCTCTACGACAGCGCAGGTACATTGATTGCTACTACTAAGACAGGAGACGACTTTAGTACTGCAGCAGTTGAGACTGGGTTTTATCAATTCACAGGATTGCAGGCAGGCGACTATCAAGTCAAGTTTATACCGCCTGCCAACATGGCCTTAGCGGTTAAAGATGCCAATAGTAATAGTCAAGACACACTCGATAGCGATGCAGACACCAACTCAGGATTAAGCGACATCATCAGTCTGGCAGCGGGTGAATCAAATCAAACAATTGACGCAGGTTTAATAAGTCAAACCAACGCCCAGGCCAAGCTTGGCGACACAGTGTTTGAAGACGCCAACGCCAACGGCATTCAGGATGCGGGCGAAACCGGCATTGAAAACGTAACCGTTCAACTCAAGGATGCCAACGGCAACGTTATTGGTTTCACCACCACAGACGCCAACGGTAATTACAGCTTTGATGTTGATCCCGGCACATACAGTATTGGAATCGTAACACCGGCCGGCTATATCATCACGGACGCCAACCAGGGTGCAGATGATGCACTGGATAGTGATATTGACCCGGCGACGCAAATGTCAGGCGATTACACATTGGTTGCGGGTGAAACCAATAACACAGCAGACGCGGGATTGTACCAAACCGCAGAGCTGGGTGATCGTGTCTGGCTGGATGCGAATAACAATGGCATACAAGACGCTGGCGAAGCGGGAGTTGCAGGCGTAAAAGTCACGTTACTGGACAGTAACGGCGTTGCCGTAGGCAGTCCACTGATCACCGATGCCAACGGTAACTACCTGTTTACAGGTTTGCGGCCTGGCACCTACAGTGTTCAGTTTGACAAAACAACCCTGCCGGCAGGCCACAGCTTCACGACACAAGACGCGGGCGCCGACACGGCGGATTCTGATGCCAACGTAACAGATGGCACTACCATCCAAACCGTGCTTACATCCGGCGAATCCGATAGAACATGGGATGCGGGTATCGTACAAGACCCGGTTGTCCAGGCCAAGCTTGGCGACACAGTGTTTGAAGACGCCAACGCCAACGGCATTCAGGATGCGGGCGAAACCGGCATTGAAAACGTAACCGTTCAACTCAAGGATGCCAACGGCAACGTTATTGGTTTCACCACCACAGACGCCAACGGTAATTACAGCTTTGATGTTGATCCCGGCACATACAGTATTGGAATCGTAACACCGGCCGGCTATATCATCACGGACGCCAACCAGGGTGCAGATGATGCACTGGATAGTGATATTGACCCGGCGACGCAAATGTCAGGCGATTACACATTGGTTGCGGGTGAAACCAATAACACAGCAGACGCGGGATTGTACCAAACCGCAGAGCTGGGTGATCGTGTCTGGCTGGATGCGAATAACAATGGCATACAAGACGCTGGCGAAGCGGGAGTTGCAGGCGTAAAAGTCACGTTACTGGACAGTAACGGCGTTGCCGTAGGCAGTCCACTGATCACCGATGCCAACGGTAACTACCTGTTTACAGGTTTGCGGCCTGGCACCTACAGTGTTCAGTTTGACAAAACAACCCTGCCGGCAGGCCACAGCTTCACGACACAAGACGCGGGCGCCGACACGGCGGATTCTGATGCCAACGTAACAGATGGCACTACCATCCAAACCGTGCTTACATCCGGCGAATCCGATAGAACATGGGATGCGGGTATCGTACAAGACCCGGTTGTCCAGGCCAAGCTTGGCGACACAGTGTTTGAAGACGCCAACGCCAACGGCATTCAGGATGCGGGCGAAACCGGCATTGAAAACGTAACCGTTCAACTCAAGGATGCCAACGGCAACGTTATTGGTTTCACCACCACAGACGCCAACGGTAATTACAGCTTTGATGTTGATCCCGGCACATACAGTATTGGAATCGTAACACCGGCCGGCTATATCATCACGGACGCCAACCAGGGTGCAGATGATGCACTGGATAGTGATATTGACCCGGCGACGCAAATGTCAGGCGATTACACATTGGTTGCGGGTGAAACCAATAACACAGCAGACGCGGGATTGTACCAAACCGCAGAGCTGGGTGATCGTGTCTGGCTGGATGCGAATAACAATGGCATACAAGACGCTGGCGAAGCGGGAGTTGCAGGCGTAAAAGTCACGTTACTGGACAGTAACGGCGTTGCCGTAGGCAGTCCACTGATCACCGATGCCAACGGTAACTACCTGTTTACAGGTTTGCGGCCTGGCACCTACAGTGTTCAGTTTGACAAAACAACCCTGCCGGCAGGCCACAGCTTCACGACACAAGACGCGGGCGCCGACACGGCGGATTCTGATGCCAACGTAACAGATGGCACTACCATCCAAACCGTGCTTACATCCGGCGAATCCGATAGAACATGGGATGCGGGTATCGTACAAGACCCGGTTGTCCAGGCCAAGCTTGGCGACACAGTGTTTGAAGACGCCAACGCCAACGGCATTCAGGATGCGGGCGAAACCGGCATTGAAAACGTAACCGTTCAACTCAAGGATGCCAACGGCAACGTTATTGGTTTCACCACCACAGACGCCAACGGTAATTACAGCTTTGATGTTGATCCCGGCACATACAGTATTGGAATCGTAACACCGGCCGGCTATATCATCACGGACGCCAACCAGGGTGCAGATGATGCACTGGATAGTGATATTGACCCGGCGACGCAAATGTCAGGCGATTACACATTGGTTGCGGGTGAAACCAATAACACAGCAGACGCGGGATTGTACCAAACCGCAGAGCTGGGTGATCGTGTCTGGCTGGATGCGAATAACAATGGCATACAAGACGCTGGCGAAGCGGGAGTTGCAGGCGTAAAAGTCACGTTACTGGACAGTAACGGCGTTGCCGTAGGCAGTCCACTGATCACCGATGCCAACGGTAACTACCTGTTTACAGGTTTGCGGCCTGGCACCTACAGTGTGCAGTTTGACAAAACAACCCTGCCGGCAGGCCACAGCTTCACGACACAAGACGCGGGCGCTGACACGGCGGATTCTGATGCCAACGTAACAGATGGCACTACCATCCAAACCGTGCTTACATCCGGCGAGTCCGATAGAACATGGGATGCGGGCCTGGTTCAACTAACGCCTGGCATCGATATCGAGAAGTTTGTCAATGGTATCGATGTTACCGATCTCAATGTGTTACCTGAAATCGCTGTCGGCACAGATGTCACCTTTACCTACGATGTAACGAACACTGGTGATGTGGCCTTCGCACAAGCTGAAGTTCTGGTTAAGGACGACAACGGAACGCCTAACAATTTTGCCGACGACTTCATCCCGACTTTGGTTGTGACTAGTGATGTGGGTTCGGATGGTATCCTGAGTGCCGGCGAGACTTGGCTCTATACTTCTACCACAATGTCGGCGCAGGATCTCTCGGTTACTACGACCTCGGATGCAAATTTCGTTTTCACCGGCTCTTCCAGTACCACGGGCTCGAGCGGCAATATTCGTACGTTTACAGCAAACGGAGTCACGGTTGACGTCAGCGCACACAGTCGTGATAACTTCGGTGCCTGGAATACTGGTTACATTGGTGTCTACGATGCTGGCCTGGGGGTCACTAATTCCATAAATGACGATAGTCATCGAGTCGACAACAATGGATGGGATGATTACCTCTTGTTCGAATTTGACAAAGACGTTACGGTCGACATGGCGTTCCTTAACTCTGTTGTATATGACAGTGACATCTCCATCTGGATCGGTGATCGCAACGGAACAGATATTTCCTCACTCAGTGATAGCTTGCTCCAGGGTTTCACCAAGGAAAACAACTTTACCAGTAGCAGCAGTTCTCGTTGGGCTGACATTAACGACGGTGGACTGACAGGTGATACCCTGATCATCTCTGCTTACACCGAAGGGAGTAACGATAATTTTAAGCTCAATAAACTGAATACATCAGTGTCCGAGACCGTTGGCAATAGCGAGTACATAAACATAGCCACCGTAACCGCCAGTACTGTCAGTGACAGTGATGCCAGCGGTTATATAAACCCAGCTGTTGAACAGAAGACCAGTATCGATATCGAGAAGTTTGTCAATGGTATCGATGTTACCGATCTCAATGTGTTACCTGAAATCGCTGTCGGCACAGATGTCACCTTTACCTACGATGTAACGAACACTGGTGATGTAGCCTTCGCACAAGCTGAAGTTCTGGTTAAGGACGACAACGGAACGCCTAACAATTTTGCCGACGACTTCATCCCGACTTTGGTTGTGACTAGTGATGTGGGTTCGGATGGTATCCTGAGTGCCGGCGAGACTTGGCTCTATACTTCTACCACAATGTCGGCGCAGGATCTCTCGGTTACTACGACCTCGGATGCAAATTTCGTTTTCACCGGCTCTTCCAGTACCACGGGCTCGAGCGGCAATATTCGTACGTTTACAGCAAACGGAGTCACGGTTGACGTCAGCGCACACAGTCGTGATAACTTCGGTGCCTGGAATACTGGTTACATTGGTGTCTACGATGCTGGCCTGGGGGTCACTAATTCCATAAATGACGATAGTCATCGAGTCGACAACAATGGATGGGATGATTACCTCTTGTTCGAATTTGACAAAGACGTTACGGTCGACATGGCGTTCCTTAACTCTGTTGTATATGACAGTGACATCTCCATCTGGATCGGTGATCGCAACGGAACAGATATTTCCTCACTCAGTGATAGCTTGCTCCAGGGTTTCACCAAGGAAAACAACTTTACCAGTAGCAGCAGTTCTCGTTGGGCTGACATTAACGACGGTGGACTGACAGGTGATACCCTGATCATCTCTGCTTACACCGAAGGGAGTAACGATAATTTTAAGCTCAATAAACTGAATACATCAGTGTCCGAGACCGTTGGCAATGGCGAGTACATAAACATAGCCACCGTAACCGCCAGTACTGTCAGTGACAGCGATGCCAGCGGTTACGTTAACCCGGCCATCGCCCAGAAAGCCAGCATTGGTGACCGTGTTTGGGAAGATATGAATCACAATGGCATTCAAGACTCGAATGAACCGGGTATTAGCGGTATTACTGTTACATTATATGCTAGGAACGGAAGCAACCAATATGTCGCAGCGCAAACCACCACAAACAGTAACGGTAATTATTTATTCACCAATTTGAATGAAGGCTATTATTATGTCCATTTCGATAAAGCTGGTGTTCGACATGATAGTGGGTGGGGTGGTAACTTTGACATGAGCGATTGGTTTTGGGGATATAAAGACATCGGATCGAACGATAATATCGACAGCGATGCCTATAAGCTTTCTGGCGATACAACTTACACCGATTGGACCTATCTTGACGCCGGTGAGAATGACCTGAGCTGGGATGTTGCTATCACACCGATCGTAATCGACTTAGATGGAGATGGTGTGGAAACTGTTTCCAGAAAAGATGCACAAGGAACTTTCGATTTGCTTGGTGATGGGAATGCCATTAAATCGGGCTGGGTTGGTAGCGACGATGGTTTACTGGCTATCGACACTAACAATAATGGCACTATTGACGATATCTCCGAATTATTCGGCGGATCTAATAAGGGTGACGGTTTTACCAAGCTGGCGTCCTACGACAGCAACAACGACAAAATTGTTAATGCAGATGATGCTGATTTTTCCAGCCTATTGGTTTGGCGGGATGCCAACGGTAACCACAAAACCGATAATGGTGAACTGGTAAGCTTAACAGACGCAGGCATTGAGAGTTTAGCGGTAGCATTTACTGAATTGCCTTTCATTGATGCCCAAGATAATCTCCATTTGGAACGTAGTTCTGCGACACTGACAAACGGTTCCACAATTGATATGACTGATGTTTACTTTAATGTATCACTTACTGATGCTCAAGCTGCTGGAATTGATTCACCTTCTTTGACTGAGCTATCGGGCTACGATCAGGTTATTCCTGAAGAAATCGTTGATAACTCATCATCGTTTGCAATCGATCCTGTGTGGACCGTTTAAACAAGTATAATCCCAGATTTTCCATTAGAAATTCCACGTAATGGGAAATCTGGGATCCCGTATTCAAAAATCAAGTGCACCACCGTATCCTATCAGGGCAACCGTGCTTAAAAACACTTGAAGTATTTGTTCAGCGTAACCAAAAAACCAAAGATAGAGCTATAAGAAATTAGGTGGTTTTCCGTCAAAAAGCAGAAAAATAGGGGCCACAGTGGAGTCCAGTAGCGACTGTTGCCCAATGATTTTCCACCGTGGAAAACGGTTTACGATCACTATAGCTTATGGATTCGACGCGGCGTTTGGGAAAAAGTGATGGATCAATTGAATCGGGCGCATCGAAAAAAAACGGTAAAGAAACAACACCGAGCTACGGTTTGATTGACTCGCAAAGCGTGAAAACGTCCGGTGCCAGTGAAGGACGCGGGTTTGACGAAACCAGTGGTATGGCGGAAGTACTGGTCAAGAACCGTTTCCAGGTCGGTGACCGGTTGGAAATCATTCATCCTTCCGGAAATCAGATTGTCGAATTGACCCAGATGCTCGATACCAAAGGCAAGCCGGTATTTGCTGCGCCGGGCAGCGGTCACCGTGTTCGTATTCCGATGGGAAAAGCTGTCAGCAATGCGTTTGTGGCGCGGTTTTTATCGTAGCTGACAGAATTATTTACATTGATGGTGGAAAAAACTGATCATCGTCCTCGGCAGCCAATCCAGTTTTCCGGGAAAAGGCGGCAGGATAAAACCGGCATGACCGCCTTCATCGGGAAATTCCCGAGTCACTGCGGTTGATACTTCATCGGCTTCCGGCAATACTGAAGCCGGCATGAACGGGTCGTTCTGTGCATTAATCAGTAAAGTCGGCACCTGTATATGCGGCAGCCATTGCTTGCTGCTCGATTGCTGCCAGTAGTCGTCGGTATTTTTGAAGCCGTGCAAGGGCGCGGTGACGATATTGTCAAAATCGTAAATTGTCCTGCATTTTGATAGCGCTTTTGCATCAAACAGCCCCGGAAATTTTTCCAGTTTCTCAAATGCCTTGTACTTCAGCATGCTCAGAAAATGGTGCGTATAGACCTGATTAAAGCCTGAATCGAGCGCAGCACCCGCGGCAGCGAGATCGAGCGGAACGGATATGGCCGCAACGCCATTGATCCAGCTTTTTGCCGCTTCACCCTGTTCTCCGAGCCACTTTAGCAACGCATTGCCGCCCAAAGATACCCCAATGGCATAAACAGGCTGCTCGTCGGCGTTGTTTTGTCTGTTTTCCTGCACAATACGCCTGATCATCCAGTCAATTTCCGTCGAGTCTCCCGCATGATAAGCCCGTGGCAACCGGTTCGGCGAGCCGGAACAGCCGCGGAAGTGAATCACCACGCTATGCTAGCCGTATTGCTGCAGGATATTCTTGATGCTGATAATGTAATGACTGTTCGAACCGCCCTCCAGACCATGAAAAATAACCACCAGCGGCGCATTCTTGTTGCCGTCGAGCCAGTCGATATCGACGAAATCTCCGTCATCGAGCTCCCAGCGCACACGACGGTAGACAAACAGCGGCTTCTGGCGCATCAAATAGGGATAAATCGTCTGCGCATTGCCACCGCGCAGCCATTTTGGCGCGATATAGGGTTTAGTGTATAACGGGATTGAATCGGTTTTCATGCTGAAACTTGATATTTAAGGCTGAGGGGAGTTTAGCATATTGGGGAGGGTGCTCTTAAGAGACTTTTATGCATGTTAATGTCATTTCACGGTGAGATTGATGTAATACATATGATTCAGTCAGGTAGATGGGTGGCGAATTATCTAGAGGGCTGGTTGTCACTTTGCTGCCTTTGTTTAGCAAGTGACTGCGGATGAGTTTGGAATGCAATATGCTATTCTATTACGAGGTGGGTTATTGAGAAAGATGGGGTAGATGGGTGTTGGATTGCAAGACCCAAAGATGAGTCCCCATTTTCTGTATAACTCCGTTTTTGTTTTTTAATAGGGAGTATTAGAAATTCTGTGTCATTCCTTTAGTATTAAATTTTATAGGAGTGACGAATGAACAAGACTACAGTGCAATTTGATTTTGAAGAAGCCTTGGAATCCTTGAAAGCGGGGCGGAATTTGAATGGAAAAGATGGCATATTAACGCCATTGATCAAACAACTCACTGAAGCTGCATTGGCGGCGGAACTTGAACAGCATATCAAATCCGGGGATGAACAGAACCGGAAGAATGGCACGACGCCAAAGACTGTAAAATCAGCATCAGGTAGTTTTCAACTGGAAACACCCAGAGACCGCAACGGTACATTTGAACCACAGTTGGTTAAAAAGCATCAGACCCATCTTACCGATGAAATCGAACGCAAGATTTTATCGTTATTTGCGTTGGGTTCCAGCTATCAGGATATTTCTGGGCATATTGCCGAACTGTACGGCATTGATGTTTCAACGGCGACGATCAGCGCAGTCACAGATAAGCTTATTCCGGAGCTTAGGGAATGGCAACAGCGCCCGCTGGATAGTCACTATCCGTTCGTATGGCTGGATGCCATACATCACAAGGTGAAAGAAGACAGCCGTTATATCAGCAAGGCAGTTTATACCGTACTTGGCTTAAACATTGAAGGAAAGAAGGAAGTACTAGGGTTGTATGTATCGGAAAGCGAAGGCGCCCGGTTTTGGCTTTCCGTACTGACAGATTTAAATAACCGTGGCGTACAGGATATCCTTATTGCCGCCGTTGATGGACTCGTGGGTTTTCCTGAGGCAATCAACAGTATTTTTCCAGAAACCGAGGTTCAGTTATGCATTATTCATCAAATCCGCAATTCGATGAAATATGTGGCGTCAAAAAATCAAAAAGCATTCATGGCTGACCTGAAACCGGTATACAAAGCGCCGACCATTGATGCAGCTGAAGATGCGCTTGATGCATTGGAAGCCAAATGGGGAAAACAGTATCCCATCGTGATTCAATCCTGGCGCAACAAATGGGAAAATTTATCGGTATACTTCAAATATCCTGAACCGATACGCCGTGTGATTTATACAACCAACACCATTGAGGCCGTACATCGCCAATTTCGCAAACTGACAAAAACCAAAGGTGGATTTCCGAATGAAAACAGTCTGTTGAAATTATTGTATGTTGGTATCAAAAACGCCAGCAAAAAATGGACAATGCCAATACTAAACTGGAATTTGACATTATCCCAGCTTGCGATATATTTTGAGGGGCGTTTGGATGCGGCGCTGGATTTATGAATTTAATACAGATTTTTATGTCACCGCTGAAACTGGTTAGCGTATCGACACGAATTGTGTCGATCGGTCACCGGTTTCAGTGGTCAACAAGCGAAGCGCGTTAGGTGATTGACAAACTGACACAGAATTTTGAACACCCTCTTTTAATATCTCAATACCTTAGTCTGATATAGCTTATGTTATCCATTCGTAATTTAATTATGTTGATTGCCGCCATCTATACAATATTGGTAGGCGTTATGGCGGTAACGGCTATCATTCTTTTACAGCAGGAAAAGCTTTATAAGGTATTGGAAGCAGACAAATATCAGGCCTTTAGACTCGCCTCTGAACTCAAACAGTCTTCAGATGATTTAACTCGTTTTGCTCGCACCTATGTTGTAACGGGTGATGAGCGCTACCAGAGCTTTTTTCGAGCAATTATTGCCATCCGTGATGGTCAGCAGCCACGCCCAGCCGGTTATACCCGCTCGTATTGGGATCATGTCACAGTCGATGATGCTCTGCTTAATCAGGATGGCGAGCGTTATAGTATCGAAAAACGTATGATTGATTTGGGGCTTACTCCACAAGAGATCGCTAAACTTACCGAAGCTAAAAGAGAGTCTGATGACCTGATATATCTAGAAGATACGGCAATGAACGCTGTTAAGGGGTTGTATCGGGACGATTCAGGACGGTTTGCAGTCAGAGCGGCAGCAGACCTGGAGATGGCAATTAAGTTGCTTTATGGCAAAAAATATCACGAGGCCAAGTCCCGCATTATGAAACCAATTGATGATTTTTTCAGTCTCTTGGAACAGCGTTATGCTAATGAATTGGAATCTGCAAATAAGAACAAACAGTACTTGCTTTTATTAATCATCGTATTGATCTTGGTTACCATCGGTTTTTCAGTTTACGCATTTGTTATTTTCAAGGCGCGTATCATAACTCCTCTATCAACACTGGGGATGGACGCCAAACTGATACAAGAAGGAAACTATTCTCACCATATCGCGCATGCACATAACGATGAAATCGGTATCTTGGTTGACAGTATCAGTTCCATGGCTAACACACTTACCGAAACTTTGCGCAGTCGTGAAATCATTCTCGACAATGCTGTCGTAGCGATTGCCCAGCTTACTGAAAACCATTTTTGTTGGGCCAATCAGCATATGAGTCATATGTTTGGTTACACACTGGATGAATTTAAGGAACAAGGCTTAGAATTACTCTTTGCCAATCCGGATGACTATAAACGGATGAACATGGAATCTTTTCCCAAGCTAACTCAAGGGAAAATTTTTGAGGGTCAGTATCAATTTAAGCACAAGAATGGCACCATCCTTTGGTGCTTTATCAATGGTAAGTCAATAGAATCCGCAGACGCAACTAAAGGTATTATTTATATAATAGTCAATATAACCGAGCAGAAAATGGCGGAGCAGGCCATTCTGAAAGCGGCAGAGGTTGCCGAATCCGCCAATCAGGCGAAAAGTCATTTTTTGGCCAACGTTTCACATGAACTTCGCACCCCCCTCAATGCTGTGATCGGGTTGTCACAATTGATGCTCATGTCATCATTAGATGAAAATCAACGTTTATACGTAAATAGAACGCTTGAGGCTGCTAACAATCTGTTAGAAATAATCAGTGGAATTCTGGATATTTCCCAGATCGAATCCGGCAAAATACAGCTGGAAAAGATAGATTTCCCGCTCAGGGAGATCATCACAAATGCGGCTAAAGTGATAGAGGAAGATGCACAAAAAAAGAAGTTGCAATTCACGCTCGATATTGCGAACAATGTTCCCGAAGTCATAAATAGTGATCCGAAACGGCTTCAACGATTGCTCATGATCCTTGGTAATAATGCAGTAAAGTTTACCGAGCCCGGTGGATCCGTAACAGTAAGCGTTGTCCTTGATGGTGATACCCATAGGCGTTCCATGTTGCATTTTTCCGTGCGAGATACCGGAATCGGCATCTCTCCGCAGCAGCAAAGTCAACTTTTTACACTCTTCAGTCAAGTTGATACCTCATCTACCCGTCAATTTGGTGGCCTAGGGTTAGGTCTGGCACTTGCTCGCAAAATCGTAGAACTTATGCGAGGTGAAATCTGGGTCGAAAGTGAATATGGAAAAGGCTCCATATTCTATTTTAAAATCCCTCTCACCAGGCAATGACATTGTTACGATAGAAAGCCATTGTTGATGCCGATTTAAAATTGAGCGCCCATTACGGTTGAAATACCTGCAAATAAGTGTTGTATTGCAAGACACCGTTTTCGTTAGAATATGTTGCCAGAAATAAGCATTTAATATAGACCCTATACGTGCTATAAAACGTGTTTCTTTAAAAAATTTGGACTTTCATCTTTACGCTAATTATTATTGAGATAGTCATATTAAATTAAACTTAAAGGCCAAGCAAATAGTATGAAAATAAAAGATTTAATTGCAGAGGCTATGTCTTTGCCTGTAGAAGACAGAGCGTTAGTGCTGGATTCTCTATTAAAAAGCCTTAATTCACCAGAAACAGATATTGATATCAAATGGGCAAGTTTGGCATAACAACGGCTTAATCAATTACGTTCAGGAAAAGTTGAATCGATACTTGCAGACAAAGTTTTTCAGAAAATATGGAATAACTTTGATTAATGAAAGTTACGTTTCATCCTGACGCAGCAGAAGAATTAAACAAGGTCATTGAATATTATGAAGGAATTGAAACTGGTCTTGGTTTCGACTTAGCCATTGAAATTCACTCTGCCGTGGAGCGAATTATCCTTTTTCCAGATGCGTGGCCAGTAATTGATAATGATATCGACGTTCTTTGGTGAGAAGGTTTCCATATGGCGTTTTATACTCAAAAGAAAAGGATAGCATTTACATTCTTGCAGTAATGCATCTCCATAGAGAACCTGAATATTGGAAAAACAGAAGTTAAACCAATCGATATCTTTCTATTCCAGAATTTCCGACACTCGCTTTTTATCATTTGTTGCAGGTCAAGATTCCATCCATTTTTAACGTTTGTTACAATTCAAAACTTGCCCCGGTGACACCTAGGTGTTTTGTGTGCTGCATTGCAAGATCTGACCCCGTTTTTGTGTGTGACCCCGTTTTTGTGTGACCCCGTTTTTGTGAAACGTTTTTTCGTGGGCTCAGTCGCAGAACAACTTATAGCTGAAGTTGATTCGTCAATTTTATTGGTGCAGCCACCATTATAAAAGAAGAGTATGCATTTAAAATGCTCCAAATTTAACTAGAGCTCACTGAAACCAATACAAACAATAGGCTGGGTGACAGACTATGAATTTTCAATTATCGAATGTCCTTTTTATACTTAAAGTTTCGATCGGTTTATCATTATATATTTCGACTTGGAATATCACTTTGGCAAAAGATTTAATTATTGATGATCGAACCACCAGCAACTTTAGTTCTAACCTTGGCACACAGTGGCGAATGGTTACCGATCAAGTTATGGGAGGCGTCTCCAATGGTCAGCTAACACTGGATAGCTCCAAAGGAAGAAACTGTTTACGCATGCGTGGTGATGTTTCTACCGACAATAATGGCGGTTTTGTCCAAATGGCACTGGATTTAACTAATGATGGGGCATTTGATGCTTCATCTTATACCGGTGTTGAAATTATCGTTTCCGGTAACGATGAACATTATAATGTTCACTTTCGCACGACTGATCTTTGGCTGCCATGGCAATCGTATCGATACAGCTTTAAAGCCGTATCTGACTGGAAAGCAATCCGTATTTCCTTTGAGGATATTAAAGCCTATAGGACAACGACAAAATTCCATAAAGATAAACTCAAACGTATAGGCCTTGTAGCTACCGGCAAGGAATTCAAAGCTGACTTGTGTGTGGCATCGATTAAATTCTATGCTCCATATTAAAATACATAGCAGGCATCCAGACGTTATTAATTCAGTTTTAGAAATTTATCATGTATGCGACGCGTTATGTACCACACAACCCACAGTACAATTGGAATCATTGCTCCGGCAATTATCTCAGGATGAATCGGTAAACCAGCAGCCTTTCCTGCTTTAGCCAAATACACCACCAGGCTGACCACGTAATATGAGATAGCTGCAATCGATAGACCTTCTACTGTACTTTGTAGTCTTAGCTGCAATTCCTGTCCACGCGTAAGCCTTGCGAGTAACTCTTGATTTTGTGCTTCAGTGATGATATCGACTCGCGTGCGAAGCAGGTCACTGGTTCGTGAAATTCGCTCAGAGAGCGAAACCAAACGCTGTGCAGTCGCTTCAACTGTTGCCATAGCCGGTGAAAGACGACGACGCATAAACTCGCCCATCGTTTGTGTACCCGGTATGGCTACTTCCCTTAGTTCGGCGATGCGTTGCGTCACCAGTTTGTCATAGGCGCGTGTAGCCGCAAAGCGATACATATGCTCAACTGTGGCGCGCTCAATATGTCCGGCCAGCGAAACCAACCTGTCTAGCAATTCTTGTTCAGAGACTGCCTTGTTTTCCAGGAGTGCAGTGATATTTGCCAATTGCTGTTCAGCATTACTCAGCTCTGGAGCAAGCTGTTTCGCTACGGGCAAGCCCCGCAGTGCCATCAGCCGATAAGTTTCAATTTCGAGCAGGCGCTGGGCAACACGTCCGGTCCGTGACTCGGATGTCTCCGTCGGTTCAACCACCAGCATGCGCTCAAAGCCGCTGTCACGCAGCACGAAATCAGTCGCCGCGAGTGAGTGACTATTTCTTCCGATAAGCGAAGCCACCACAGGGCGTTCACCAAACCAGTTACGTGCTAGCGTCAGCGCCTCATCAGGTTGACTCAAGTCGCCATGCATCATAACCAATTTAATTGCGGCAAAGGTTCGACCAGGAATGGCCGCCAACCAGCCTTTCGGCAAGGACAAGGATGAAAGTAATTCAGGATCTGTGGCTCCTAGCTGTGCGTTCTCAGGCAAATTCTGAACAAGTGAATAGCGTGTAAACTCTGTATGGCGCTCCCACCTCAAGGTATAACCCTGCAACCTCAGGCGCAGAAAGTTGTTCTGCAAGTGGTCAATAATAAGCGTTTCTTGGTCAGGAAGCCGGCGCAGGTGTTCACACTCTTGTTCAAGCGTGACATTATCATTAAGTACTGCCACGTAAACTACTAGCGCAGGTAAACGGATGCGCTGACTCGGCCGAGCGTGCACATGATTATGTAACACAGTACGTTGCTGATCGTCCGGAGGCAACATGTGGGGCAACGTAATTTCAGAAATTGTATTCATGCGCATCGAAGAACAGTAGTCCGGTTAAAAAGTTCAGAATGTACCAAGGATGCGGCATAAGGTCAAAAAAGTTATCCTTTTGAGATTACCCCACACCTTACTTGTTCAATGTCAAAGATTTGGATACAGTAGAAACCATTAGCCAGCCTTGGTTTTAAAGTATTTGTTCAGCGCAATCCAAACAACCCTATAAGAAATCAGGCAATTTTCCGCCAAAAAGCAGTGTAAGCGCTTCGCAGAAGGATAGGCTGCTTTTTCTGCAGGTCTACAGAAAACCCCGTACTCGACAGAAAATGCCAGCGCCATTTTTTGATCGAAAACATTCCGATATTTTATGCTAAGCGGAGTAGTCTTGACGTAGTTGTAGCATGTGCATACTTATGTTTCTTGATTCGCGGCCCTGGTTTTTTCCACTTGTTGGTTTAATGTGGCTTGAATGTGGCGGATCAATATTTGTGTTGATTAATTCCGCATTTTGCGCGCAGCATAGTAGATGTTATATTGTTGGCATGATATATATGATTTTAGTGTGTTCAATGTTTTGATCCATAAGAAGCTTCAGGAAATGAAAGTGATCCACAAGAGATTGAACGATGAATAAGCAACGCGTCATTGAATTGCTAACCCGTAGCAAACCGGAATTACAAGCACGTTTTGGTGTGGTCAGGCTCGCGCTATTCGGTTCTACAGCGCGTGATGAGGCAACCAATGTCAGCGATATCGATATACTGGTAGCGTTTGACGGGCCCGCTACTTCCAAACGCTATTTTGGCGTGCAATTTTATCTGGAGGATCTTTTCAACTGTCCGGTAGACTTGGTGACTGAAAAGGCACTTCGTCCTGAACTACGTCCTTACATTGAACAAGAACAGATCAATGTCTGATACCAGCAAACGTGAATGGCGTTTCTATCTTGATGATATGATCGAGTTTGCCGAAAAAATACTCACTTATACAGATGGACTTGATCAGAGCGATTTTGTAACAAGTGGATTAACTTATGATGCCACTCTACGCAACCTCGAGCTCATTGGTGAAGCCGCCTCTCACATACCGGATGGTGTCCGTTCAGCTCATCCAGAAATTCCATGGCGAATGATCATTGCTACGCGTAACCGACTCATTCACGGATATCTCGGTATCGACAATGACACACTTTGGAGCATTATTCAGGATGATATCCCAGAATTGCTGCCAATGTTAAAAGCACTGAAAAGGAAAGCGCAAACATGAGGTGGTTCGGTAGATTTCAGTCGAGCACGTGACTGATTGCATCTCAGGCCGTCACATCGTCTTAGTAAATGTTTCACGCCGGCCTCTCCACGTGATGTCACGTGATAAGCGCGTTTAGAAGTTCCAAACAGAATAATCTTGACATAGAGTGAAACAAATACTCTTTTTCTTGATTCGCGACCCGACTTGTGCAATCAAAATAGTTGCCAAAGTCCCATGATGGGACATTAATCCTATTAATGAAAGTTATAGCACTGTCGACCTTGAAAGCGTTCTGGGAAAATGATCCATCCTTCACCGATGCGATTCAGCCCACACTTGCCTGGTACAGACATGCATTAAAGGCTAACTGGAAATCACCCCACAGAAGTTAAAGCAGATTTCAGAACTGCCAGTGTTCTCAAAGATTGCAGAGTCGTTTTTAATATAGCAGACAATAAATACAGGATTATTGTATGGATCAACTATGCTTATGGTGTCGTGTATATCCGTTTTATAGGCACACATGCCCAGTTGTAAATAGCGGAGTAAAAATGTACCACTGAAGCGCACAAGATTTTGCGAATATCGCGGAATAAAAGTGTGCCAGTCTGATGCCTGTAAGCTGATGCGTTTAGCACCAAGTGAAAGGCGAAAGGATGTATTCAGTGGAACTATATGTAAAAATACGACGGGCGGTGATGGTTGAAGGCAAAAGCGAGCGAGAAGTCGCGCGTTATTTTGGTATTCACCGCGAGACTGTTAAGAAGATGTGTCAATATGCGGTACCGCCAGGTTACCGGCGCAAGAGTTCTCCTGCTTCACCAAAGCTAGCCGCTTTCACTGGCATTATAGATGCCATTCTTGAAGCTGATAAAACAGTTCATCCCAAACAACGTCATACGGCAACCCGGATATTGGAGCGATTGCGCGATGAACATGGATTCACTGGCGGCTATACCATTGTGCGTAATTATGTTTATAAAGCCAAGATTCAGCAGAAGGAGATGTTTATGCCGCTGGTCCATTTACCTGGCCACGCTCAGGTAGACTTTGGCGAAGCTGACGGTTATATTGGTGGCAAGCTGGTACGGTTTCATTATTTCTGTCTTGATCTGCCACATTCGGACGGCTGCTTTGTCAAAGCCTATCCGACGGAAGATACCGAATCCTTTCTGGATGGGCATGTTGCTGCATTTGCGTTTTTAGGTGGTGTGCCGCAATCTATTTTATATGACAATACCAGGCTCGCCGTCGCTAAAATACTGGGTGATGGCAAGCGTAAGCGGACTAAAGCATTCAGTGAACTGCAAAGTCATTATCTGTTTGAAGACAAATTTGGACGTCCAGGGCGGGGTAATGATAAAGGCAATGTTGAAGGCATGGTTGGTTTCAATCGTCGCCATTTCATGGTGCCGTTGCCGATAGCTGATAATTTTGATGCCTTGAACACCAGGTTGCTGGACGGTTGTATCAAACGCCAACAAGCTAAGCTACGTGGGCAAACTGAAACCATTGCTGAGCGTATGAAGCGTGATGCTGCTGCACTCATGGCATTGCCTGCAGCTGAGTTTGATGCATGCCACAAGATTTCGACTCGTGTATCTTCTCTGTCTCTGGTGCGCTATCGAACCAACGACTACTCGGTACCCACTCAGTACGGTCATCGGGAAGTGCTGGTCAAAGGTTACGTTGATCATGTTGATATTTGTCTGGGTGCGGACACCATTGCACGACATCAACGCAGCTATGGCCGGGAAGAATTCATCTATAACCCGCTGCATTATTTGGCATTGCTGGAACAAAAGCCGCGCGCATTGGATCAGGCGGCGCCCCTCCAGGATTGGGTGCTGCCCGAAGTATTTGATCGTTTGCGCCGATTGCTTGAAGCGCGGTTGGAACGGCGTGGTCGCAAGGAATATATCCAGGTTTTGCGGCTACTGGAGAATTTTAGCCAAGCGCAAGTTGAACATGCGATAAAAAAAGCGATTGATTTGGGTTCAATTGGATTTGACGCGATCAAGCATCTGATTCTGTGTGCAATTGAACAACGGCCAGCGAAACTCGATCTGACGTGTTACCCCTATCTACCCAATGCCAATGTACTACCCACCGAACCTAGGACGTACTTAAGCCTGTTGCAAATATCCGAAGCAACTCAAAAACCTGTAATGGAGAGTCATTATGAATGAAACATCGATTTCCACGACAGTTACACCACAGGTTTTGCTGGAGAATCATTTCAAGGCATTGAAGCTTTCGACCTTTGCTCGTGAATATGAGAAGGTTGCAATCGAATGCGCAAATGAAGGTGTTGATTACGCGCGTTACTTATTACGGTTATGTGAGCTTGAGCGTATCGACCGTGAGCGACGCAATACTGAGCGGCGTATACGTATGGCAAAATTCCCGGTGATTAAAAGCCTGGATACCTTCGATTTCACTGCAATTCCAGAATTGAATAAATCGTTGGTATTAGAGCTGATGCGCTGCGAATGGATTGACAAGCGTGAAAATGTCATTGCATTGGGGCCTTCGGGCGTTGGCAAAACGCATACAGCGTTAGCTTTAGGGCTGGCCGCTTGTCAGAAAGGTTTGAGCGTTGTCTTTAAGACGGCCGCAGCTTTGGTACATGAATTGATGGAAGCGCGTGATGAGAAACGGTTGCGTCTATTGCAAAAACAGCTGGCTAACACCAAATTGTTGATCATCGACGAACTGGGTTATGTGCCATTTACTGCAGTAGGCGCAGAGCTCTTGTTTGAAGTGTTTAGTCGCCGTTACGAACATGGCGCCACCCTGGTCACATCGAATTTACCGTTTGACGAATGGACAAGTGTTCTGGGGTCAGAACGATTGACCGGCGCACTGCTGGATCGTTTGACCCACCATGTCCATATCCTGGAAATGAATGGTGAATCGTATCGCCTGGCTGCAAGTAAGAAGCGACAAAAACAATCAATGAATTCCACACTTATAGGAAAGGAGAACACCAAAAAAAATAATGAGTAGTTGGGGAATACACTGCGCTTTATTTCAACCCCGGAATATAAAAAATAAAAGCGCTAAACCCGAGGATTAATTCCTCTTTTTTATTAACTTTACTGGTACACTTTTAACGCGCTATCTGGTACATTTTTGCTCCGCTATTGACACTTGCGCTGAAAACTGGGGTCAGGTCGAGCAGGCCGGTACCAGGTCTTGCAATACAACATTCAACATTTTTTCCCCTTTTCAGGGTATAAAATTTTCCCCTCGAGTGCTTGAAAGCGTGCCCGGTTTTGTACCAAAATGTTTGCCGCAAGGTAAAAAACAAGCCGATTTCATTTGCCGATATTCGGCACCAAATTTCAGTATCAAGCGATGCTCTTCAGACTGAGCACCGGTGAACAGGTGGCTGCAAGGCAATACAGCGAATACCGAATGGATTGCAGTGATACCGGGCGTTCACCGGATGACATCTCAATTTATTGTTATAAATCGTATTATTTGTTTTCCATGGTATTGATGAATGCATTGGCTTCATTGATTGATTTTTCCATGGAAGCTATCAATGCGGAGACATCCGACTCAATATTGCCGAGCTCGCTTTTTAGCGAAGCGATCGCTTGGGCATTCAGGTTGTGTTTGAGAAACATCACCTGGTCTCGGAAAACGCTGAGTATCGGTTCGATTTTGGCTTCGGCATTTTTCATGGAAGCGATTAACTGGCGGTAATGTGTTTTGGTCGTGCCCAGTTTATTCTGGCTGCTGCGTTTCAGATTGGCGTTGCTGTACTGGGCAATTTCCTGCTCCCATTCTTCAAATAGCGCCTGAGAGACATCTTCGATGTCTTCAATACGGCCTCTGACTTCTTCGGCCTTGCTGACACTGGCTTCGTATTCATCATTCAGCTTGGTATAAATCGCTTCCAGGTCTCCGCCATGGAAATTGGTTGCGGCGGTGAATTGCTCCAGGGCCGACTTGAATTGTTCTTTGGTTTCTTCCTGCGTGTCACGTGCTTGTTCCACGCGATAGACCATAACATCTCTTTTGGGTATGCCGATTTTTTCCAGACCTTCGTAATACATGGTCGAACAGCCGCCAAGCAGTAGAAAAAGTGCCAGTGCAGGTAAAAAAGTTTTTGGATTCATGGTTCCTCCGTCACAGGTTGTATGGTTGGATTAGGGGTGTACATTTAACGTATGGCGCCGCGGCGTAGCAGTTGCCACATGACTTTTAAACCCCAGAGGATCGGATGGCGGCGTAACCAGGGCGTAATCTCGAGCCGCACACCGGTATGCCGTTCAATTTTCCAGGCGGCATAATCCAGACAGTCTCTGAAAGTCAACGTGGCTTTTGACAGGCGCAAAACTGACAGAACACGGCCCTGCCAGCGGCGCAGGCGCCAGCGCCTTAAAGCGCGCCGGCTGGTTTCGACGGTATTCTGGCATAGATAGGTGTTGCTGTCAGGTTGATCGATAAAAATTTCGCCAAGCGCAGGGCAGGCTGCCTTTGTCAGCCGGGTAAAATCATCGAGATTCATTGTGGCCAGGTGGCGGGCGCGGGTTTCGTCTTCAGGCCGTACTTCGGCGGCGTAGCTGAGCATCAGGCATCGGGTCCAGATACTCTCAACAGTGTATGGATTACTTTCCAACGCCTTGCCGGCTTGTGTCAGGAAGGTGATGACCGAGTGCGCCAATGCGCTGTATATCCGGTGCCGGGTGGTGTCGTCGCGAACGTAAAGCAGTCGAGACGGTTGCGCAAAGCGCGCCCAGATATAGGAATGAAACCAGTACTGCGCGCCTTTTTCAAAATCCGATGTGGAAATAACCGCGTATTTGGCGCGCAGTGTCCTGTTTTGATGGGACACTTCGAGATAAAACACATTCGGCGCCAGCCATGCATTCAGAAGACCTAAATAGCGCTGTGTGTAAGCATTCTTGTAATCGTCCACCAGCACATAAAGATCGGCAATGCCTTCATCAAGCTCGCCGGTGCGCAGGCATGATCCATAAAGAATAACAGCATCTGCCGACGTGCCAAATCGTTCCAGCAAGGCGTCCACAAAAGCCGGGTAATCCGGTGAAACGCTGCGCGTGCTTTGTACGGCGACTGCTGCTATCAGTTCTTCGGGTAGTGTTTTGGCTAATGACGGTGCTGAATTTGACATGACAGGGGTTATTAAAGAACAAGAAATGTAACAGGTTGTGTTGCGCTGATGCGTAAAGGTTCGTCGGAATCGGTCGACCGGTATAATTCACCGTCGACAATATACTCGTCATTTAAATAAATGGTGAGTGTAGTTGCATTATGGCTATGATAGCCGTCCTGTGTTTTAAGTAAATGGCCTTTCCCGGTTAGCAACGGCCACACGGATCGCCACAATTTTTTGCGGTGTTGATCGACCCATGTGACATGGAGTGGCGCTGTTTCCCGGCCCCAGTAGGGACGGATGTTTAGCAACAGGCAGTCGAGCGCGCTGATCAATGCGAAAAGATAGGTGCCGTGAAATTTCTCGCCATCTTCTTTGATCATCGACATGTTGACGGGCGCCCATTCAGTCTGGTTGCGGCCAAGAATCATGCCGAACAGCGAACGCAGCATGATCAGAAATGTAAAAATACCCCCCGTTATGCCGATCTGTTTGACACTGCTGCGCGAAAATTTTACCCCGCGCGCGACCAGGCCCACTGCGAAAAACATGCCGTAAATTGTGTTTTGTCCGTTTTGTGTAATGCATAACACCGGCCGCTGGACCAGGTCGGGTGCATCGGCCTGCTGCAGGTGGTCGGCCAGGCGATGCAGAATCTTTTCCGGTTTGCCCTGCATGCCCAGATCGAGCGGCGTCATGTTTGTGGTGCCGCCCGGTATGATCATGAGAATGGGCCATTGTGCAACCGGCAATAATGCGAAAAGATGACTCAGTATGGCATGCGATGTGCCATCGCCCGCAATAATCACCAGCAGATCGACATCAGCCTGTATCAGGTTGTCTGTTGCAGAAATAAAACCCGGGCCATCCGATGCTTCACAGCGTATGCCGCCAGGGATCTGATCGAGTGCTTGCCGGATTGCTTTTTCGCGCTTGCGAACCTGTCCACTCAATGGGTTTATTAACAGCCCTATTTTACCTGACCGGGTTCTTAGGCGTTCAATTTTTGATTCGATCGTCATGGTGAAGCGCCGTGGCTAACTAGGTTTTTACGGACTCGAGGCTTTTTGGATCAATCGGCGCGCGTGTAAATATTTTTACTGCAAGTTGATTGCGGTCGCGAGCGGGATCGATATCCTGCAACCAGGAACGCAGTGATCCTTGCTGGCGCCAGACACGCCATCCGGCAATTAAACGCCCGGTGAGAATCGCGGTCGACAGCAAGTGCCAGGCAACGACCAGTAACAGGCCGAGATCGGGCTGTTCTGTAATCCAACCATAAGTCAACAGGATCAGGCAGGGATTGCGCCGCGCAGTGATCAGGCGGTTAAAGGAATCCAGTTTGCGCCAGATAAACATGTCAAACGGTGCGAGCCACAACTGAAAAGCGCCTTCGCATAAGCGCCCGCCAATGTACCCGAAAAACATCAGCCAGATCAGCAAATCCAGGTTGGCAATCGGCGTCAGCGTGCCCGCCAGCCCGATGCCCCAGGCCAGATACCAGAGTGGCGGATGGATAATATCGAGGCCATGGTCAAGCACATCGCCAAAACGGCTTGAAGTCACAGTAACCCGCGCGAGTTTGCCGTCAACGGTATCCAGAAACGTCATGAACCAGCCCATGATCAGACCGATTGCAAAGAATCCGTACCAGAATGCAACGCCGGCCAGCAGTGCAAAAACGGCGCTCAATACCGTGACATGATTGGGTTGCCAGCCGCGCCGCACACACCAATGCGTGCACCAGAAAGCGGGTAACGGCCACAGCCATTTTGTGACAAGGTCGGTAACGCCTTTGTAAGACCCTGAGAATAATTCTTTTTCGAGTAATTTGCGGTTGTTTTCGGTAACTGGCAGGATATAGGGCGGGTCTTTCTTTTTCAGGTTTTGCTGAAAATCGATTTTGAGATCGTCGAGCGTGCAGTGTGGCAGTCCAGACAGGATATGCTCCGGTCTCTGGGCTCTTTGTTTTGTCAGCACCGCGAGCAGATGTCTCGCCTGATGTCCAAGGGTGCGGACGGCAACATGCTGGTTGTCATGACTGTATAACACCATGGGTTCATGCATGTTGACTAATGCCGCCAGTACCCTGGCGTCGAATAAATAATGTGCATTCAATATCAACAGCGGCGCGTTATCGGGCAGTGAATCGATGTTTTCAATCAACATGACGTTGTCGATAGCCTTTATCATGCGGTGTAACCGCTCACGGCCATCCAGCCCCCACAGCCTGGTATTGTTTGCGCCTAGAATGTAGATGGATGTTGTCTTTGGCATATTTTTTATTCTATTGATAGGGTGTTATTCGTTTTTCTGATAAGCGGCTTGTCGACACTTCCAAGCCTTTAAGATTGATCATTGTATTATAACAACCGGAATTTTAAAAAATTCTTCGTAACCAAAGTATAGCCAACAGAATAAGTACTAAACTGGGCGCGAGCGCTACGAAGGCGGGTTCCAGGCGTAATAATAAGCCCGCATTGGCAAAAATCTGATCAAGCAAATACACTGCAACGCCTATCAGGGCGGCCAGTACCAGTTTATTGGCCAGGCCCGAGCGAATCGATCCAAAAATAAACGGAATTGAAAGCATTAACATTGCAATAGTGAGCAGTGCGCTGCCTGCTTTGCGCCATAAGGCAAGTGCATAGGAATCGGCATCCTGTCCGGTGCTGCGCAGAAAATCCACATGGCGAACGAGTTCCACTGGCGAAAGACTCTCTGGCGGTTTTGTAAGCGTTGCGATGTCTTCAGGATTCAAGAAGGAATTCCAGCTCAGCGTTTTAGCGCGCTTTAACTCGATATCATTTTCGGTGAACTTTCGTATGACCACATTCGTCAAGATCCATGCATCGTTACTGCGAATATCGGCGAATTGCGCGTGTATATGTGCCAACAAGAAGCCTGATTGATCAAGATGTAAAATTTCAATATCTGATGCTCTTTTGGCGTGCAGCATGTATCCAATTCGCAGGATGTTTTGCTCGTTGCGCGTCCAGATACCGAGTCCTTTGCCCAATTCAGCCGTTTGATTCAAAGCGACAGCCCGGTTTGAAATGGCTTTTTGTTGCAGTTGTGGCGCGACAAACTGTTCAAGTCCCGCAATCAATAGAATGAGTGCAATGCCAACTGCGACCGGCGCTAAACTGATTTGTAATGGAGAGATTCCGGCGGCACGCATCGCGATCAACTCGGAATTTACTGCCAAGGTTCCAAGCGCGGCAACGGTGCCCAGTAAGGCAATAAAAGGTGCAATTTGGATAAAACGGCGCGGTAACAATGATGAAGTATATAAAAAAGCGTCAATCGTCCGATAGGTTCCTTTGCCGACATCATCCAGTTGATCCAACAGGTCAAAGAAGCTGAACAAAGGCAATAAAACAGCTGTGGCGATCACTAAGCCAATCAGCACCTGAATTGAAATGTAACGAAAAATAAGCATTACCGAAGGGAAAATAATTTCTGACCAGGTTTTAGCGCATATAACAGCAACAAGGTGAATATGGTGAGATAAAGCCACCAGACGCCCGGCATGGTGCCAACAACCCCTTGCTCAACCCAGTTCTTGGCCAGACCGCTCAGATTGTAATAGACCGCAAAAACAATTGCGGCAAGCAGGTATGTTTTTGTGGCCTTGTCCTGACGCGGCGCCGTTTGAATAAATGTTACCGCGACCAGGGCCATTAATATCGTTGAAATTGGGCGCGAAAGCCGCCATTGCAGCTCGGCAATTTCCCAAGGTTCCTCGGATTCCCAAAGCGTTCTTGTGGGCGCAGCTTTCCGCCGGTATCTGAGTGCGAGTTCACTGTCTGTAAAATAAGTCAGCTTTTCAAACGCTATCGTGTCATCCCGGGATGCGGTATGTGTCAATTGATAAATATAGCCATTTGATAACTGTATATTGGGCCGTTCATTTTGGGTGGCGGGCTGAACTTGTATCGCTTCTTCGGCGATAATGATTTCACTGGCCTCAGGTGTCTTGATATAGTGAAAGATATTGTTCATTTGCTTGTTGGCATCATCTTTACTCTTCACATAAACAACTCTGCCGCTGCGTTCACTGCCATAAAACCGCCCAGCCTGAAAGCGGTTGGTGTTGAGTTCGGCTTCCGCTTGCGCATCAAGAATATAGCTTTCTGAATAAGCCCATGGCCGGACATAACCGGAAAGCATTCCGCTGATAATGCCAACCGGTATGGCAACCATTAAAACAGTGAAGACGATGCGTTTGCCGCTGATACCGTTAGAACGTAATACATTGAGTTCATGATCCTTATTTAATCTGCCCAGACCGCTGATTATGGCAATATAAAGGGCTACAGGGATCAGCACCTCCAATGCGATGAGTGTTTTTAGCATGACCAGCTTGAACAGTGCGCCCAATCCCAATGTTTCAGTAACTGCGCCCGCTAAAAAGCGTGCACTGCTGAAACTTGCGAATAAACCCACAAGAATCAGGATAACGACAATAAAGGGAATGGCCAGTTCACGGGTAATATACCGCTCAATAATTTTCATGTACAAATCCTGTCAGAAATAAAGCGGTATCCCATTGGATAAGCAACCATGAAAAATCAATTGAGCGGTTTCCGGCGTTTATAGAAAGGAACGGGCGCCTTGTTGAGTATGGATTCGGCGAGTAACAAATCTTCAACTTTGTCAACATCAATACCTGCGCGTGCTTCGGGCAGTAAAATGGCTTTTACGTGAACGCCTGATTTGGTTGCCAGGATGTTGAGGGCTTTTTCCAGCGACAAGCGTCTGAAGAGATAAGACAATACAATATCAGGGCCAACAATTTGTGAAATCAATCGCCATGGTTTTTTGCGCATACCTTCAACCTGTTGCCAGAACGTAACGAGTGCACGTCCGCCTGGTTTGAATGTGAACAAGTTGCAGCCACAGAATCCGCCGTCACGCAACCGGAAGACTGTTCGTTTTGAATCTGGAAATGACGCAGTCATTTGTTTTTCTGTAACGATGCCAACGGTTGCGTCGCTATCGGTAATTAACGACTCGGTTAAAAAATTTTGAACGATATGAGGCGTCAGTAATGCGTGGTCGGCTGTTGTCAACAGAACAGGCATGTCATCAGGCAGATGATGCAATCCCTGCTCGGCGCTGCGGCCCGGTGTATCCATGTTGGGAAGCCACTTTACTTCGCCCGATTCAATTCGCTTTTTTAAAGGAGGGCAGTCATCCAGTCTGGAACGGGGTGGGCCGCATAATACAATGGAGCCAACCAAATTACTGGCAGCAAGTGAATCCAGAACGCGAATAATCATGGGTGTTCCCCCTACCGGTGCAAAAGCCTTGCAGGCTGCGCCGGTGTGCAGTGTAATTGGATCGTTTGTCGTCCGGTCCGCGGCCAGTACCAATGCGGCAAATTTTTGGTGCGTTGTTTCCTGTTGATTGCTCACAGCGTTTTCCCATATATACGGTAACGTTTGTATTCCTTACTGCCTAGATTTTTCAGAATATTGCGCATAGGCATGTTATCTTCAAGTATCCATGACAATTCTACGCCACTTATGCCGTGTTCAAGTCCGATTTTCTTGGGT